>NZ_CP051183.1:462500-622500 GCF_012295615.1 Bermanella marisrubri | reverse complement strand
CACTATCGGTCAACTAGGAGTATTTAGCCTTGGAGGATGGTCCCCCCATGTTCAGTCAAAGTTTCACGTGCTCCGACCTACTCGAATAATACTGGATAAGGTTTTAGATACGGGGCTATCACCCACTATGGCGGCACTTTCCAGAGCCTTCTCCTACCTACACCAGCACTTTAGGGCTGGTCCCCTTTCGCTCGCCGCTACTCAGGGAATCTCAATTGATTTCTTTTCCTCCGGTTACTTAGATGTTTCAGTTCACCGGGTTTGCCTCTTGTCACCTATGTATTCAGTGCAAGATACTCCCTAAGGAGTGGGTTTCCCCATTCAGAGATCTACGGATCAAAGTCTGTTTGCCGACTCCCCGTAGCTTATCGCAGGCTACAACGTCTTTCATCGCCTCTAGTTGCCAAGGCATCCACCGTGTACGCTTAGTCGCTTGACTATATAACCCAAAACCAACTCAGTTGATTCCAAGTTATTAAGATCATGCAACTGTTCGATATGTGCTTAATGCACACCGGATCGCTTGATTGCTACTTGGTTTGAAAACAAACAAGTCATCACAACTTATTTGATTTTCGAGAAAATTATCCAAATTTTTAAAGAACATAGAACTGAATCTTGCCTTCTCTTTCGAGAAACAATATTCAATTCAGACAATTCGTGTGAGCACTTAACCGAAAGCCAGTGCTATCGTTTAAGGAGGTGATCCAGCCCCAGGTTCCCCTAGGGCTACCTTGTTACGACTTCACCCCAGTCATGAATCACTCCGTGGTGACCGCTCTCCCGAAGGTTAAGCTAGCCACTTCTGGAGCAACCCACTCCCATGGTGTGACGGGCGGTGTGTACAAGGCCCGGGAACGTATTCACCGCGACATTCTGATTCGCGATTACTAGCGATTCCGACTTCATGGAGTCGAGTTGCAGACTCCAATCCGGACTACGACCAGCTTTCTCAGATTAGCTCCGTCTCGCGACTTGGCAACCGTTTGTACTGGCCATTGTAGCACGTGTGTAGCCCTACTCGTAAGGGCCATGATGACTTGACGTCGTCCCCGCCTTCCTCCGGTTTGTCACCGGCAGTCTCCTTAGAGTCCCCAACTAAATGATGGCAACTAAGGACAAGGGTTGCGCTCGTTACGGGACTTAACCCAACATTTCACAACACGAGCTGACGACAGCCATGCAGCACCTGTCTTAGAGTTCCCGAAGGCACCAAGGCATCTCTGCCAAGTTCTCTAGATGTCAAGAGTAGGTAAGGTTCTTCGCGTTGCTTCGAATTAAACCACATGCTCCACCGCTTGTGCGGGCCCCCGTCAATTCATTTGAGTTTTAATCTTGCGACCGTACTCCCCAGGCGGTCTACTTAGTGCGTTAGCTGCGCCACTAAGATCTCAAGGATCCCAACGGCTAGTAGACATCGTTTACGGCGTGGACTACCAGGGTATCTAATCCTGTTTGCTACCCACGCTTTCGCACCTCAGTGTCAGTATCAGTCCAGTGAGTCGCCTTCGCCACTGATGTTCCTTCCCATCTCTACGCATTTCACCGCTACACAGGAAATTCCACTCACCTCTACCGTACTCTAGCCTGCCAGTTTTGGATGCAGTTCCAAGGTTGAGCCCTGGGCTTTCACATCCAACTTAACAGACAACCTACGTGCGCTTTACGCCCAGTAATTCCGATTAACGCTTGCACCCTCCGTATTACCGCGGCTGCTGGCACGGAGTTAGCCGGTGCTTCTTCTGCAGTTAACGTCACACTTGATGGGTATTAACCAACAAGCTTTCCTCACTGCTGAAAGTGCTTTACAACCCTAGAGCCTTCTTCACACACGCGGCATGGCTGCATCAGGCTTGCGCCCATTGTGCAATATTCCCCACTGCTGCCTCCCGTAGGAGTCTGGGCCGTGTCTCAGTCCCAGTGTGGCTGATCATCCTCTCAGACCAGCTAGAGATCGTTGCCTTGGTGAGCTCTTACCTCACCAACAAGCTAATCTCACGCAGGCCCATCCAATAGCGAGAGCCGAAGCCCCCTTTCCCCCGTAGGGCGTATCCGGTATTAATCCAAATTTCTCTGGGCTATCCCGAACTACTGGGTAGGTTCCTACGCGTTACTCACCCGTCCGCCGCTCGACGCCTGATAGCAAGCTATCATCGTTTCCGCTCGACTTGCATGTGTTAAGCCTGCCGCCAGCGTTCAATCTGAGCCATGATCAAACTCTTCAGTTTAAAAATTTTACATCCTAAGATGTGCTCAAGTATTAAAACTACTGTTAAAATAAATTTGACAGTGTTTGACTTACTCGAAAAGTCTTTTGTTTGCACTAAGACTTTCGGTAAGCACCCACACGAATTGTCTGAATTCGTTTTTAAAGATCTCGACTTGCCGCTCGGGCTTGTCGTTGCTTCTCTCGAAGCGGGATGCGCATTTTAATGATTCGCATCCTTTTGTCAACCCTGAATTTAAACTTTTTTGTTTATTTTCAGGAGCTTAGCGAGACTGAAAAGTTTCTTTTCAAACCCTCTTTCAAAGGCCTCTCGTCCAAGCGAGGCGCGCATTTTACAGTGTTTCGTTTCAGCGTCAACCTCTTTTTGAAAGTTTTTATCAAGTTAACCAGTCGGTCAAAATCTTGAAGTTTTTACTTTCAAATCAACCGGTTACAAACCCTTTCGAACTCGCTTCCCGTTGAAGAGGTGGCGCATTCTACGCACTTTAAGATTCTTGTCAAACCTTTGTTGCAAAATAATTTCAAAAAGATTTCACAGCACGGATTAAGAAGATTAGACGGCTTTTATGGGGACGCAAGCCGTGAATAGAAAAAACGTAGAAATAATATCAATGCGAACAAAGCACTGGTTACCAGCGCCAATAGAAAGTCCGCTTTAACTTGCCACCATATATGAACAAGCACCAATCCACTGGCCGGATAGACTAAGAAATGCAGTTGTTTCCAGCGCTGCCTTAAACGACGCATCCACCCTTTGGTCGATGTTGCCGCTAGAGGTAGCAATAATAAGAGCGCCAAAGCGCCCGCTATAATGTAAGGACGCTTAAGCAAGTCCTCCCATAATTCTTGCCAGACGAACCCCTGGATGAAAGCGAAATAAGCAAAGACATGTACCAGTCCATAAAAGAACGCAGCCAGTCCAACGCGACGACTATAAGGACGTAGTTGAATAGCCGTTAGCTTATGGATGGGACGTATGGCGATCACTAATAATAAGAAAGCAATCGCCCACTCCCCGAGAAAATGAACGATAGCTTTGCCAGGCTCAGGCCCGTAATAGAAAATATTGCCCACAAATTGTACTTGGTAAAAACCATAGAAAGACATTAATAGGGGCAACAAAACCAGACCCCATATAGCAAAGTTAAATCCAGCTGTGCGGCTGTTGAGTTTAATATCCATTAATAGTACTTCGTCAGATCCATGCCTTTATATAAATGCGCCACCTGCTCTGCGTAGCCATTAAACATTTCTGTAGGTATGCGTTTGGGGTTAAAGAAGCTACTCGGAAGACGGCGCTCAGTAGCCTGACTCCAGCGCGGGTGATCGACTTTGGGATTCACATTGGCATAAAAGCCATATTCATTAGGGGCGATATCATTCCATGTTGTTTGCGGCATGCTTTCTACAAAGCGTATATTCACGATGGATTTAATGCTTTTAAAACCATATTTCCAAGGCACGACCAAACGTATAGGGGCGCCATTTTGATTAGGTAAGCTTTTGCCATACAAGCCAGTGGCCATAAAGCTCAACTCATTCATGGCTTCATCCATTCGCAAACCTTCTACATAAGGCCAATCAATAGTCGAAAAAACACTGCGCTGACCTGACAGGTTTTCAGGGTCATGAATCGAAACGAATTCGACATACTTGGCTTTGGATGTCGGTTTAAACTGTTTGAGCATGGCCGCAAGGGAAAAACCAACCCACGGAATCACCATGGACCAAGCTTCAACACAACGCAGACGATAAATTCGCTCTTCCAATTGTTGCTTCTTAATCAAGTCCTCTAAGGCAAATTTCCCGGTGACCTCTGCATGACCCTCTACCTCTATATGCCAATCGTCTGTCTTTAACTCATCGGCATTTCTAACCGGATCATTCTTTCCTGTGCCTAGCTCATAGAAATTGTTATAGCTGGTCACCACATCTTCTGGCGTTAAGGTTTCATTTTTACCAAAAGCCGTTTTCTGGAAATCCAGCGCTTTAGCAAGCAGTGCGCTAGGCATCGAAGCCATGGATAAGCCAAACAACCCGAGAGCGCTGGCTTTCATAAATTTACGACGGGCTAGATAAACAGATTCAGGCGTAACATCTGCTTCAGTGAGATCTGTATTGGACTTAATAAGCATGGGAACACCTAATCAAGGGGATACTGTTTAGACTAGGAGATAGGGGAAAGTTCGTCATCTGGACCACCACTTGGAGTTAAGGTAATACAGATGACGGTTAACACTAGGGAATTATTACACTGATTTAGCTTTACGCTCTTTCAGCCACAACCAGGCGGTCCAAACAGGTCCTGTCAATCCGTAAAGGAGGAATACCGCTAATAGGACCACTGGCGGGTCGATGGAGATCACAGCGAACACACCCACAACCGCAAGCATGGCGACAAATGGCACCTTACCTTTTAGGTCAAAGCCTTTGAAGCTGTGGTATTTCACATTACTCACCATAAGAATACCAGCAAGACCTACTAACACCGCCATGAGCGCAGCCACATCTATTCCAGCAATACCGTTGTCATTGAAGACCCAGACAGTGCCCGCTACGATCGCGGCCGCAGAAGGACTAGCAAGACCCGTAAAGTAATTTTTATCCGCTGTTTCAATTTGGGTATTGAAACGGGCAAGACGCAAGGCCGCACCAGCAACATATATAAATGCTGCTATCCAACCAGCTTGGCCTAAGGACTGCAAAGACCAACTAAAAGCCACCAGCGCCGGAGCCACGCCAAAGCTCACCATATCCGCTAAAGAGTCGTACTCAGCACCGAATTCACTTTGTGTATTGGTCATACGAGCAACACGGCCATCTAGTCCATCCAAAATCATTGCTACAAAAATTGCGATAGCCGCCTTGTCGAAGTGTCCATTCATGGAGGCAACTACGGCGTAGAAACCAGAGAATAATGCGCCTGTAGTAAATAGGTTTGGAAGCAAATAAATACCTTTGCTACGCAGTTTCGTTTTTCCTGGTACCGAATCGTTTTCTTGGTTCAAGGGAATAACCTTTTTCTCTTGTGGATCTGACATATATCACCTAAAAAATCATAGGCTGAGCATTCTAAAATAATTCTGATAAAAATGCTGCACGTCGTAAGGTAAACGTGAACATGTGCAAACTCAAATAAATTTAGCGATGACTGAGTTTTGCCACAGTATAGTCTATTGACCTGTCAGCCACTCCTCCGTCACCTGCCAAAACGCATCAACAAGCGGGTGATTAAGGTGGCTATTCAATGTGCAGAGCCCCACCGAAAACGGCTCTAGTTCTGGTTGTACAGGCAAAATCCGCACTTTTTCCATCATTGGACTATTGCTTAATACCAACTCTGGCACCACTCCGACACCAAAGCCTAGCGCCACCATGGCGACAATCGCCTCATGACCACTGACTTGACCATAAATCTGTGGTTTGATTTGTCGTTGCTTGAACCAGTTATCCACGCGAACCCTGCCGAGTCCGGTTTCAGACAGAATCATAGGGATTTTTTTCCAATCCACATCGATTTGACTCAAGGCATCACTGACTGGACCAGACTGGTTTGGAGCGATAAACGCAAGTGGCACTTGCTTAATAGGACGAAACGCCAAACGAGGGGAAAGTTGATCGGGGCGCGCAGCAATGGCGATATCCACCTCTCCGTTTTTTGCCATATCCACAGCCTGCGCAGCGTCCCCTGTACGCAAACGAATATCCACCAGCGGATGACGCTGTCGAAACAACGCCAGTAATTCTGATAAAAAGCTGTAGGTGGCCGTGACCGAACAATAAAGACTTAACTCCCCCTCTAGCTCACTGGTGCGGGTATGTAATTGATCTCGCAGCTGCTGGTATTGCTCAAGGGTGCGAATGGCATACTCTTTAAAACTCTCCCCAGCACGGGTCAGCTTCACGTCTTTACGCTCTCTATTAATGAGCTGCTGGCCAAGCTGCTCTTCTAAGCGCTGCACAACACGGCTTATAGTCGATGCAGAGGTATGACACTGCTGCGCAGCTCGTCCGTAATGCAACGTCTCACTCAATACCACAAACTGGTTTAAATCTTTGAAATCCATCGAGAAATCAACACCTGAATTGTCTCAGCTCAGTATATTGCATTTTCTGCAATGTTACATTTCAAATATCGCGTTTTACGCAACGTGCTTTTTTCCTTACACTGCACGGGTTTTGAATATCTATCGAATTGTGAGCGGATAGATAAAGCGTCAGCGGCGACGCCGTAGCAAGGCAAAATGAATTGAGGCTTGGGAGTTTACATGTAGTAAATGACTGAGCCGAGATTCATTTAACGCAGCTAGGGCGAGTAAGCTAGCTTTTATCTGTTCGCGACGAATATCGAACCCCAAATCCATTAGGAGAGTAAAGATGGGTCAGAATTACTTTAATACACTTAACCTACGTGAACAGCTAGACCAACTTGGTCAATGCCGTTTCATGAACCGTGATGAATTCTCTAACGGTTGTGAATTCCTTAAGGGCAAGAAAGTCGTGATCATCGGCTGTGGTGCTCAAGGTCTTAACCAAGGCCTTAACATGCGCGATTCTGGTCTGGACGTTTCTTACGCTCTACGTGAAGCGGCTATCGCTGAAAAGCGTCAATCTTGGAAAAACGCGACAGATAACGGTTTTACTGTTGGTACTTATGAAGAGCTAGTACCTACTGCAGACCTAGTATGTAACCTAACGCCAGACAAGCAACACACTGACGCCGTATCTACTGTTATGCCTCTAATGAAGCAAGGCGCAACTCTAGGTTACTCTCACGGCTTCAATATCGTTGAAGAAGGTATGCAAATCCGCGAAGACCTAACGGTTGTTATGGTTGCGCCTAAGTGCCCAGGTTCTGAAGTACGTGAAGAATATAAGCGTGGTTTCGGTGTACCAACGCTAATCGCTGTTCACCCAGAAAACGACCCTAAAGGCGAAGGCCTAGACATCGCTAAAGCGTGGGCGTCTGCTACTGGTGGCGACCGTGCTGGTGTCCTAGAAAGCTCTTTCGTTGCCGAAGTTAAATCTGACCTTATGGGTGAGCAAACTATCCTTTGCGGTATGTTACAAACTGGTGCCATCCTTGGTTACGAAAAAATGGTTGCTGACGGCATCGACGGCCCATACGCAGCTAAGCTGATTCAATTCGGTTGGGAAACAGTGACTGAAGCATTGAAGATTGGTGGTATCACCAACATGATGGACCGTCTATCAAACCCAGCCAAAATCAAAGCGTTTGATCTAGCTGACGAATTGAAAGGCCTAATGCGCCCTCTATTCCGTAAGCACCAAGACGACATCATGACTGGCGAATTCTCTCGCACCATGATGGAAGACTGGGCAAACGACGATGCGAACCTATTAAAATGGCGCGCAGAAACAGCCGAAACGGGTTTTGAAAAAGAAGGCCCATGTGATGTAGAAATCGACGAGCAAGAATTCTTCGACAAAGGCATTCTACTGGTTGCTATGGTTAAAGCCGGTGTTGAACTAGCATTCGAAACCATGGTTGAGTCTGGCATCATCGAAGAGTCTGCATACTACGAGTCTCTACACGAAACTCCACTTATTGCTAACACTATCGCTCGTAAGAAACTTTACGAAATGAACGTGGTTATTTCTGATACGGCAGAATACGGTTGCTACCTGTTCTCTCACGCTGCGGTACCTCTGCTACGTGAAGAGTTCATGCCTAACATCGGTACGGATGTAATCGGTAAAGGTTTAGAGCTTAAGTCTAACTCTGTAGACAACGCTCGCTTGGTAGACGTTAACGAAGAAATTCGCGAACACCCAGTTGAGTGGATCGGTCAAGAACTACGTGGTTATATGACTGACATGAAAAAGATCGTTGAAGCTTCTAAGTAATAATTAGAAGATTAAACGATTAAAGAAACCGCTGCGGAAACGTAGCGGTTTTTTTGTGCCCAGCACATTCGATCTTGAGCGAAAACGACTCGACATTGAATAAAAACCCTATCCAACTGCATGCGCCAAATAATCCCATAAAAACAATATTGCCAGAACCCAGAGAAGCGATTAGAGTAATAACTCTATTTATTGAAAATACAGGAATAGTCTCATGCTGGCCGACTCATTATCTCTTCCATGCGGGACAACAATAAAAAACCGTATGATCAAAGCGGCCATGACCGAAGGCATAGCGAATAAACACGATCAGGCCACCGAATCACATAGACAACTCTATAAAACTTGGGCTCAAGGCGGTGCAGCGGTGTTGATCACTGGCAACATTATGATCGACAGACGTTATTTGGAACGCGCAGGCAATGTGGTGGTTGAAAGCGAAGACTCATTAGGTGAGCTTTCACTGTGGGCAAAGACAGTTGAAAGCGAGGGCTGTCAACTTTGGGCTCAAATAAGTCACCCAGGTCGACAATGTCCAAGGCTGGTTAATACCAAACCTCTGTCTGCCAGCGATATTCAACTGAAACTCGCCAGTAATTTCGCAAAACCAAGAGCAGCGAGCCTTGAAGACATTAACGATATCATTCAACGCTTTGCAACTACCGCCGCCATTCTGCAAAAGTCTGGTTTTCACGGCGTGCAAATTCATAGCGCTCATGGCTACTTACTAAGCCAATTCTTAAGCCCTGTCACCAATCAACGAACCGACGATTACGGCGGCAGTTTAGAAAATCGTGCTCGGTTATTACTAGACGTTGTAAGGGCAGTCCGCGCTGCGGTAGGCAAAGAGTTTCCAATCTCCGTCAAGCTTAATAGTAGTGACTTTCAGAAAGGTGGTTTTACTTTAGAAGAAAGCAAACAAGTGGTCCTCTGGTTAAATGAGCTCAACGTCGACTTATTGGAAATATCAGGGGGTACTTATGAGCAATTGGAGTTCTTTAAAAAGAGCTTTGAACAAGGCGATTCCAGCGGAATGCGAAAAAGCACAATCAAACGAGAAGCCTTTTTCTTGGAATACGCCCGAGAAATACAAGCAATCGCTCAAATGCCGATTATGGTTACCGGGGGCTTTCGATCAGTGGAAGGTATGGAAAACGCTTTGCAGTCAGGAGATACAGACGCCATCGGTCTAGCACGCCCATTTTGTATTGATCCAAAGTTTCCGAAAAAAATGATGAATGGTGAGCTTAAAGAAATATCAGATATGGATAGCCAGCTCAAATTGGGTGACGGGTTCTGGGGACCGACAAGTCGGTCCAAATCCATTCAAGCCTTAAATAACCAAACCCAAGCAGGTTGGTATTATCATCAGATTGAATTGCTTGCTAAAGGCAAACCCAGCGACTCAGATTTTTTTCCACGCAAAGCCTTATTTTCTCATTTACGTAAAGACTTCACTCGAGCACTCAAGCGAAAATTTGCGTAACAAAAACGCTCAAGGATATCCTTGAGCGCCCTCTCCCACTCAACCTAAGTACTTACTATTCAAACAATCCCTTTACTGGCCAAACATCATCAAACTCAGCTTGAGTTTTAGTGGATTTTGCAGCGAAGGTTTTCATCATATCGTTAGGGCGAAACATACCTGATTGCCAAGTAGCCATATATTTCAAGCTGTCCTCAACCGAATGATCTCGGCTGTAGTTCAGCATCTCTTTGCAACCCACTACAGCAAGAGGAGAGTTTTTAGCAATACTGGCTGCGATCGCCATGACCCCCTCCAGCAGAGCCTCGTGACTTTCATAGATTTCATTTACGAAACCTAAGTTTTTTGCTTCTTGAGCCGTGAATTTTCGTCCAGTGTAGGCCAGCTCTCGCACAACGCCTTGTGGCATAAGTTTGGGCAAACGTTGCAGGGTGCCTACATCCGCAGTCATACCTAGCTCTGTTTCTTTAATTGTGAAATAGGCATCCGAGGTGCAATAACGACTATCACTGGCGCACACCATATCCAACGCACCTCCTATACAACCGCCTTGAACCGCACTTAATACAGGAATCCTTACTTCTTCTAATGAGCTTAAACTGGCTTGCAACTGCATGACCACTCGACGCAGATTTTCCCCCATACGACCGGGGTCGCCAGACATAGGTGCGGCTTTAGGGCTACTGAACACACTCAGATCCATGCCAGCACTAAAATGCTTACCTGTGGATGAAATCACGATAACTCGAGCCTCACCACTAGCATCAATGGATTTTACGCACTCTGGCAACTCTAACCAAAAGTCCATATTCATAGAGTTTATAGCTTCAGGACGACTGAGCTGCACGTGGGCAATTTGGTTTTTAATCTCAACGTTGAAGGACTTGTAATCCATATTATTCTCTCTAAACGCATTTTTATTTTAATTTAGACACCGTCAAGATAAGCCAGCATTTGGACATCGTCAAGATTAGGTTTAGAATCAATTCACTTTTACCCGTACGCTCACAAAAAGACCGTAAAAATGAAAGACACCTCACGGACAAGTAATCTCAAAGCAAGCGCTAACCAGCCATACCATCACGGCAACCTGCGCTTAGCTTTGTTGAACGCCAGTGTGGAGATCATTCGCTCCCAAGGTGTATCTGCTCTGTCTTTGCGCAAATTAGCAGATATGGTTGGAGTTTCCCGAACAGCGCCTTATCACCATTTTAAAGATAAAGGAGCACTACTGGCCGCCGTGGCAAGCCAAGGATTTGAGGAATTAAGTCTATTGTTGAGCAAAGTCGTCGATGATGATGAAGCGCCGCTTAATGCGAGGTTACAACAGGCAGTAATGGACTACTTAGATTTTGCTATCCAACACCCAACCCAATACGAACTTATGTTTGGCCAAGCACTGTGGCAAGACTCGGAAAACGCCCGCTTTCAGCGCAATGCAAAAGATTGCTTTCGACAATATGTCAGGTTATTCGAATTGTTTGCAGATCAAGGCTTGATTAAAACCCAAGAGCCTCCCCTACGTCTCGCTCAAATGACATGGGCCAGTTTGCACGGTCTAGCACGCCTAGCCAGCGACGGGATTTTCGCCAAGCAAAAAGACATCAAAGAAATTGCGCAAACCACCGTCCGCCATTTAGAAATCATCCTACAAAAATAATTTCTCTGCATTTTTCAGACTATGTTTCTGTCTGACATGTTACGCCACTGTTAACGGCATTTATGGCCATTGGAGATCTCAAGGTGCCTCATGTACTGTTAATTTCACAATGACGAAACTTGTCGACACCATTGATACAGTCAGATAACAATAAAAAGGTCCGATATGAGCAACCCAGCATATATATACGACGCCATACGTACTCCCCGTGGCAAAGGCAAAAAAGACGGCGCGCTGCACAGCACCAAACCCGTATCACTAGTTGTGGGCTTAATGAAGGCCCTTGAAGAACGAACAGGCCTAGATACCAGCAGAGTAGAGGACGTGGTTTTAGGTTGTGTGACCCCTGTTGGCGATCAAGGTGCAGATATCGCGAAAACCGCTGCGTTAGCGGCGGGTTGGAACGAACAAGTAGCAGGTATGCAGCTTAACCGCTTTTGCGCTTCCGGTTTAGAAGCCGTCAATACCGCCGCCATGAAAGTCGCCTCGGGCTGGGAAGATTTGATTGTTGCTGGTGGTGTGGAGTCCATGAGTCGTATCCCCATGGGTAGTGATGGCGGCGCTTGGGCCATGGACCCAGAAACCAATATGATGACGCACTTTGTTCCACAGGGTATTGGTGCTGACCTCATCGCCACCTTGGAAGGTTTTTCGCGCGAAGATGTCGATGCATATGCCGCCGAATCACAACGCAAAGCGGCCGCCGCGCAAAAAGCGGGTCGCTTTGATAAATCACGCATTCCTGTTAAAGATCAAAATGGTTTGACCATTTTGGATCATGATCAACTCATTCGTGAAGAGACCACTGTCGAATCTCTATCAGCCCTTAAGCCTTCATTTGAGATGATGGGCGCCATGGGCTTTGACGATACCGCCAAACTAAAATACCCGCAGGTCGAAAACATAAATCATATGCATCATGCCGGTAATAGTTCAGGCATTGTCGATGGCGCTGCCTTAGTACTCATTGGTAGTGAAGCCATTGGTAAAGAAATGGGTATGAAACCTCGCGCTAGAATTGTCAGCGTTGCACTGACCTCAACTGAACCCACGATCATGCTAACCGGCCCAGCCCCTGCCGCTCGTAAAGCACTCGCTAAGGCTGGTCTAACGGCAGAAGACATTGATCTATTCGAAGTAAACGAAGCCTTTGCTTCTGTTGTAATGAAATTCCAGAAAGAACTGAATGTGCCTTGGGAAAAGATTAACGTAAATGGCGGCTCTATTGCTATGGGGCATCCGCTAGGCGCAACCGGTGCCATGATATTAGGCACATTGCTAGATGAACTTGAGCGTCAAGAAAAACGCTACGGCCTAGCAACATTATGTGTTGGGGGTGGGATGGGGATTGCCACCATCATCGAACGACTATAAGCGAACCTAGTTACGTTGCTCTAGCGTCGTTATAAATTTTATCGGGATCGTTATTTAGGCTAGCTAAACGCCTCCCCTCAAAAATTTATGCCTTGCTAAATCTACCTCACTAACGGTTCTTGCAATTAAAATTCGTCACAAAAATAAAATGAGCAAATTAGGTAAGTTATAAAGCAGTTTTAAGCCTAATTTTTAATGACTAAAACAGAAATTTAAAAACGCAGCCGAGGCGGCTAAGACAAAGCATTACAATTTTACAAGTAACACCGCTTTAGCAACGCAGGTCGTTTTTAATCTTAGGAAGAAAGAATATGACAGACGCAATTCGATTCGAAAAAGACAGCGACAATATTGTCACGTTAACAATGGATATGCCGGGACAAAGCGCTAATACCATGAACGCGGATTTCCGTGAATCCATTTTGGCCATTGCTGACCGTTTAGAAAGTGAAAAAGATAGCATCAGCGGTGTGATATATGCCTCTGCAAAAGATACGTTTTTTGCTGGCGGTGATTTAAAAGAACTCATCGCAGTCACCAAGGACGATGCTGAAGAATTTTTCAATATGGTAGAAAAAATCAAAGCGCCTCTGCGTAAGATTGAAACATTAGGGGTTCCTGTTGTCGCAGCCATTAATGGTGCAGCGCTGGGCGGTGGTTTTGAAATTTGCTTGGCGAGTCATCATCGCATTGCATTAAATAATCCAAAGTTAAAAGTGGGACTACCCGAAGTTACCTTGGGTTTGTTGCCTGGTGGTGGCGGTGTTGCGCGTATGGTGCGCCTAATTGGTCTCGAAGCTGCTTTTCCTTTCTTAATGGAAGGTAAACAGGTTAACCCGCAAAAAGCATTGAAAGCAGGGTTAATCCACGAGATAGCAGAGAACCAAGACGATCTCATGGTAAAAGCCAAAGCATGGATTAAAGCGAACCCTAAATCCACACAGCCTTGGGATGTTAAAGGTTATAAATTGCCAGGAGGCGCTCCCAGTCATCCTGCGGTGGCACAAAAACTTGCCATTGCACCCAGTGTACTGCGACAGAAAACCAAGGGATGCTATCCAGCACCGGAAAAAATTCTGGCAGCAGCAGTTGAAGGCGCACAAGTCACATTCGATGAAGCTTGTACCATTGAAAGCCGCTACTTTACTGAATTAACCACTTCGCAGATTGCCAAAAACATGATTGGCACATTCTGGTTCCAACTTAATGAAATCAAAGCAGGTGGCTCTCGCCCTAGCGGCATAGATAAACAAGTCACGAAGAAAGTAGGTATTTTAGGCGCAGGTATGATGGGCGCAGGCATCGCTTATTCCACTGCCATGAGCGGTATTGATGTGGTTCTGAAAGACGTTTCTATGGAAGCGGCTGAAAAGGGTAAGTCCTATAGCGAAGGACTGTTAAAAAAACGTATCAGCCGCAAGCAGATGTCTGAAGAAAAAGCCAAAACCATTCTAGATCGCATTCTGCCTTCGGACAAAGCGGAAGATTTAGACGGTTGTGATCTCATCATTGAAGCCGTGTTTGAAAATCGTGAGTTAAAGGCCAAAGTAACACAAGAAGCAGAAGTATTTATGAGCAAAGACGGTGTATTCGCTTCGAACACGTCAACCCTGCCTATTTCAGGGTTGGCTATCGCCTCAAAGGCACAAGAAAAATTCATTGGTCTGCACTTCTTTAGCCCTGTGGATAAAATGCCATTAGTAGAAATCATTATGGGTGAAAAAACCAATGATGAAACTCTAGCTAAAGCCTTTGACTATGTATTACAAATCAATAAGACCCCTATCGTCGTAAATGATAGTCGCGGTTTCTTCACCAGCCGCACCTTTGGCACTTTTGTGAATGAAGGGTTGCGGATGTTGGCAGAAGGCATTGAACCACAATTCATTGAAAGCGCCGCACTACAAGCAGGTATGCCAGTTGGCCCACTGGCGGTGCAAGATGAAGTCAGCTTAACCCTAACCAGAAAAGTCACTCGACAAACTCGAGAAGACTTGCGAGCAGAAGGGTCTGATCTTGAAGTCACACCGGCAGAATCGTTAACTGATCGCATGATTGATGACTTCAAGCGTGAAGGCAAAGCAGCAGGTGCTGGGTTTTACGACTATCCTGCCAAAGGTAAAAAACAACTTTGGCCAGGGTTACGTGAACACTTTGTAAAAGCAGACGTCAGTATTGAGTTCGAAGAAGCTAAAGAACGTCTACTTTTTGTTCAAGCTATTGAAACCTTACGCTGCTATGAAGAAAAAGTGCTGACCAGTGTACGCGATGCAAATATTGGTTCGATTTTTGGAATTGGTTTTGCACCTTGGACCGGTGGCGCTATTCAATACGTTAATCAATATGGCGTTCGCAACTTCTATCAACGTGCGAAAGAGTTAGCCAATACGTATGGGGATCGTTTTACACCACCGAGTATATTAGAAGCGCAAGCAGAAAAGGATGAAGCGTTCGTTTAACTCTTAGAAGACTGACAATCAATAAAGCCCGTTCCGATGCATTCGGATATGAACTGCACCCCAAAAGTTGGACACCAATCCAGCCTTTGGGGTGTTTTTATGAGTAAATACAGTAAAGAGCAGAAGATCAAAGCAATTCAGCAGTTTCTTAAGAGTAATGAATCACTAAAGAGTGTTGCAGACAAACTAGAGATTGACCTTTCGTCGCTTAAGAAATGGGTAAGACATTACCAGCAGCACGGGCTAGCTGCATTTGAAAAGAAGTACACCGTTTATAATGCTGC
This sequence comes from Bermanella marisrubri, assembly GCF_012295615.1. Taxonomy (NCBI): domain Bacteria; kingdom Pseudomonadati; phylum Pseudomonadota; class Gammaproteobacteria; order Oceanospirillales; family Oceanospirillaceae; genus Bermanella; species Bermanella marisrubri. The sequence continues at coordinate 607,142 of NZ_CP051183.1, read as the reverse complement.
TTTCAAATTAGATGTCTTGAAGTACGTTTATTCTCATAACGTGTCCCACCAACAAGCTGCAGCCATTTTCGATATACGAAATCACGGTATTATTGCGAAGTGGCGACATCAGTATCAAACTGGAGGCTTTAACGCATTAGCATCCAAGCCTAAAGGTAGACTACCCATGACACCCAAGAAACCCGCTAATAACCCCGATAGTAGTCTAACTCGTGAGGAGCTGATGAAAGAGTTAGAGTACCTGCGCGCGGAGAATGCCTTTCTAAAAAAGTACGATGCCTTACTCCAGAAAAAGGAAAGGGTGGCCAAGAAAAAGCCCTCACCATCCAAGGATTAAGGCATAAGTATCCGTTAGCGGCGTTATTAAAAGCAGCAAAACTGTCTCGTAGTACGTTTTACTATCACAATAAACCCAAAGCGGTAAACATAGATAAAGCTAAGCTAGAAGGTCAAATAAAGCGTATCTATCACAGACATAAGGGACGCTATGGCTATCGCAGGATTACTTTGGCTTTGAATGGAAAAGGGTATCGAGTAAACCATAAAAAGGTATTACGACTAATGCGTGACATGGGCTTGAAATCCAAAATACGAGTTAAGAAATACCGATCTTATAAAGGAGAAATCGGGCGTATAGCTCAGAACCATCTCCAGCGAGATTTTAAGGCGAGCAAGCCAAACGAAAAATGGGCAACAGATGTCACAGAGTTCAACGTTAAAGGGGAAAAGCTCTATCTATCACCAGTGATAGATCTTTATAACGGTGAAATAGTGTCTTATCAGGTCGCGAAAAGACCAACCCTACCGTTAGTGATGAATATGCTTCAAAAGGCATATAAACGCCTCTCAGGCCAACAAGCACCTCTCTTGCATTCAGATCAAGGCTGGCAGTATCAGCATGTATCTTATCGTGAAAAGCTAGCGGAGCGTGGGCTTACTCAAAGCATGTCCAGAAAAGGGAATTGTTTAGACAATGCAGCGATGGAGAGCTTTTTCGGTACGCTAAAAAGCGAGATGTATCACTTAAAGCGGTTTGAATCACTAGAAGAACTCGAACGAGATATTAAAAGTTATATTCGCTATTACAATCGCTATAGAATTAAGCTAAAACTAAAAGGCCTGAGTCCGGTAGACTACCGAAATCAGACCTTAAACCCGTAAAACAAACTGTCCAACTTATGGGGTTCAGTTCAATACGGGCTTTTTTATGTCAACAATCACTGAGTCTTAAATCGGTAAGGAATGGTAAATTCAAAGTCCGTTTGATTGTTAGCCAACAACACAGGCACCTTTGGATACGGCTGCGCTTTTTTCGCAGACATAACAGCCGCTGCATCAAGTATATTGATCTTTGATGATTGGATCATTACGGCGTTTTTAACATTGCCATCTTTATCGATATTGATACGAACTTTGACCAAACCTTCCTGACCACGCTCATAAGCCCTTCTTGGATAAACAACTGCATCCATGGCTTTACGTAGTACCTGCTTATAATATATATTTTCGGCAAGTTGGATCTCTTTAAGACGTTGGCGTTCTTCTTCTTGCTTTTCTTTCAAAGCAGCTAATCGCTGACGTCGTTTACGTTCATTTTCCTCACGTTTTTTCTCAAGCTGGCGCTCTCTTTCCTTTTGCATGGCCAGTTTTCGTTGTTTCTCAACTTTGTCAAGCGCCTGACTCTTGGCTTTTTTTTCTAGTTTTTCTACTGCTATTCGCGCTAGTGTTAGGGCTTCTTGTTCTTTTTCAAATTGTTGTTTTTCTAAACGTAGCTGTTCAGCCTCTAATGATTGAGAACGTATAGGAGTTTGCCATTTTTCAACCAAGGTTTTACGAGAGGAATCCCAATCTAAAGTTTCATATGCCAAAACATGAGGCCCGGTATCTCCGCTCAAAACATCTCTCTTGTATGAAGGTGTGGGAGGTAATAGGCCAATCCATCCTCGCAATAATACATTCAAGAATTCAGAGTTATCAGTAGTCATTACTGGAACACTATTGATAAAAAAAGTGACTCCCCCATTAATACGTTCCACCACAAGTCGATCACCATATATTAGATCATCTTGCACGATCTGAGTTAGATCTATAATTTCATCTGTATATTGATTTATGGTTTTAGTTGGATTGTTAATCGCAATCATGTCGTTAAAGAGCTTATTAAATCGACGAGGACTCACTTTTTCAGAGATGAATCGCATTTCCATGCGCATATCGCTTTTACTGTCTAAAAGCTTATTCTCATTAGTTGAGTTATATGTGCTGTATAATGCACCATAATAATACTTGGCACTCAAATCACTATATAAGCCAACTCCCATTCTAGTTAGGTTACTGGCTGATATTGATTGTGAGACCATACATATGATGATCGATGTGAGAAGAAACTTCATATCACTTTCCTAAAGCATTCGAGTATTGGTTAGGCCAATTTCTTATTCTTATCTCGCACACTCTTTTGGGTAGTCAATTGGAATCTCCAAATGACCCAAACGAACAGCTATATTGAATAAAAGCACACCAAATTACATCCTGATTTTGTCACTTTAATGAAACATTCTACGATTGCGTAAAACTTTTGTTGTCATTCAATCATCATCGACTTGCAATAGATATGTCATAATCACTGACTACCTTTATTGTTATGAAGATGCTCAGTGGATTATATGCATACGATCTTCGTATGCTTTTATGGTGCGGTCGTTACCGTGTATACCCGCTTTTCATGCGGCTGATTCGAATGATTTCACGGTCAGGCGACGGCTATACGCAGATAATCTTACCGCTAAGTTTATTCTTAGTAGCTCCTATACTCGCCCATCAGTTCATACTATTAGTATTAACAGCTTTTGCTATCGAGCGTCCGCTTTATTTTGTATTAAAGAACATACTTAAGCGTCGTCGTCCCCCTGAAGTCGTACCCGATTTCACAAGTATAATTCGTGCTTCCGACCAGTTTAGCTTTCCATCCGGTCATACTATGGCGGCATTCTTATTGGCTGGTTTATGTGTATCTCAGTTTGGCGCTGTCGCTTGGCCGATTTACATATGGGCAAGTTTAGTGGGATTCTCTCGAGTCATGCTGGGCGTGCATTTCCCCTCGGATATTCTTGCCGGCGCTTGTTTAGGCAGCAGCATTGCCTATCTTGTCGACACAGGAACCATTGCCCTATGAAGATACTGTACGCAATACAGGGTACTGGAAACGGGCACATATCACGCGCTAGACATTTGGCTCACCACCTAAATAAAAGCACTGCGGATATGACCTATATGTTAACAGGTCGGCCTCGGGAACATTTTTTCGAAATGGAAGTATTTGGCGATTTTTGGTATCGCCCTGGTTTAAGCTTTGTTAGCCAAGCAGGTCAGTTGAATTACTGGCAAACCTATCGCCAAAACCAGCTCGCTCAGTTTATGAAAGATGTTGCCACCCTGCCTGTACAGCAATTCGATTTAATCATCAGTGATTTTGAGCCCGTCAGTGCTTGGGCAGGTAAATTAAAAGGCGTACCGGTTTTAGGTTGTGGCCACCAATATGCGTTTAGCGAAAACACACCAGTCGCTGGCGATAACTGGTTAAGTCGAAAAATCATGCAGCATTTTGCACCCGCTGATTTTGCTGTCGGCCAGCATTGGTTCCCGTATGAATATAATGTGCTACCGCCCATTATTGACTCGACGCTCAAACCGAAAGAAAAAAGCGGTAAGTATTTAGTCTATTTACCATTTGAAGATCAGCAAAAGGTCCTAGCTATATTGAATCAGATTAAAGACCATCAATTTATTCAATACAGCAGTGAGCTAAAACCGCAAAGCCGAGGCAACGTAGAACAAAAAACCGCTTGTGTGCATGGCTTTAAGCAAGACTTGATGGCCGCCGAAGGGGTTATCTGTAATTCAGGATTTGAACTGAACAGCGAATGTATTCATTTAGGCCTGCCTATTTTAACCAAACCACTTAGTGGCCAAATGGAGCAAGCCTCTAACGCCCTCGCTCTTGAGCAGCTGGAATTGGGATCTATTTTAGAGACGTTAGAACCTCAAGCCATCACATCATGGTTAGACAACGAAAAAACAGGGTCAGCCAAACCCTGGCCTGATGTGGCAAAAGCCTTGAGTGAATGGATCCTCAATGGTCAGTGGCACGACGTGCAAGACCTGGCTCGGTCGCTTTGGTCCGCACAATACCTGCCACCCAATCCTCCCATATTATCTGATACCGTCGACACAGCTAACACTTCCCGAGCAATTTCGGCATAATTGGTTTAATAGTATCTAAATTGGTATCTGAAGTATGAACATCTGGGTCGATGCCGACGCCTGCCCTGTGGCTATCCGTGAAATCATCTGCAAAGCCGCGATCCGCACAGAGATTCCCGCTACCTTTGTCGCTAACCATAATGTACCTGTGCAAAAGTCGCCGCTGATCAAAAGCGTGCAAGTGCAAAGCGGCTTTGATATTGCCGATGATGAAATCGTGCAGCGCTGCAGCGAACAAGACTTGGTGATCACATCCGATATTCCACTAGCAAACGATGTATTAGATAAAGGCGCCATGGCCATCAACGTACGCGGTGAAAGCTATACCAAAGAAAACATCAAAGCCATGCTGGGTATGCGCGATTTCATGGATACCATGCGTGCCAGCGGTCATCAATCGAAAGGTCCTGCTCCATTGGACAACAACGATAAGCAGCGCTTTGCTAACGCGTTGGATCGCATACTGACGAAATACAAGCAACACAAAAAATAGGCTGCTTCCGATACCGTTAGCCTAAGCGTTTTGTGGCATAGGCAAAGCTCATCTGCGCTGGCATAGTAAGTGCCTCGGCTTGCTACACGTTGGACATTATGGATTCTCTAGACTCACAGCAAAATACGCAGTTCAATTCTCAATTGCATGGGAAACTACAAGCCAACTTTGGCTTTAATGAGTTTCGCCCTGGGCAAGCGCAAACCATTAATCAACTACTTAACGGCCATAGCTCGTTGGCAATCTTTCCGACCGGATCTGGCAAATCTCTGTGCTATCAATTCACCGCGCTGCAATTGCCAAACCTCACACTAGTAGTCTCTCCCCTACTGGCTTTAATGAAAGACCAAGTGGAATTTCTTAAACAGAAAAATATTGCTGCAGCCAGTTTAGATTCTAGTTTGAGTCAGGATGAATATCGCCAAGTGATGCAAGACGTGCGCAATGGTTCGATCAAGATTCTTATGATCAGTGTGGAGCGCTTTAAAAATGAACGCTTTCGCCAGTTCATTCAAACTGTACCTATTTCCATGCTGGTAGTGGATGAAGCTCACTGTATTTCCGAATGGGGGCATAACTTCCGCCCCGATTATTTAAAACTGCCCAGCTACCGTAAAGATCTGAATATTCCGTTAACGCTATTGCTTACCGCCACCGCAACCAAAGCGGTAAAGCGCGATATGGCTGAAAAGTTTGATATCCAGCCTGAACATATTGTGCAAACAGGATTCTATCGACCGAATCTGGACCTATCTGTATTGCCCGTAAAACAAGCTGAAAAACTTCCCACTCTCGTCAATCAAATAAGACAGCAACATGGTTCCGGTATTGTCTACGTGACTTTGCAGCACAGTGCAGAAACCGTTGCCTCGTATTTGCAACAATGCGGAATATCAGCGACGGCCTACCATGCCGGTTTTGATAGCGAAAAGCGCCAAGCCATCCAGAACGATTTTATGCAAGATAAGGTACAAGTCATTGTGGCAACGATTGCCTTTGGTATGGGCATTGATAAAAGCAATATTCGCTTTGTGATTCACTATGACTTACCTAAATCCATTGAAAATTACAGTCAAGAAATCGGCCGCGCTGGACGTGATGGGCAGCCATCAAACTGTATTACATTGGCCAATCTCGATGGCCTCAATACGGTTGAGAATTTTGTTTATGGAGATACACCTGAGCGATCTAATATTCAAACTCTGATCCAACACATACTCGATGCCGCCAACGGCAGCCAGTGGGAAATGCAAACCTTAGCACTTTCTAAGCTTTGTGATATTCGTGCATTACCACTAAAGACCTTACTCGTTCAATTGGAGATACTGGGCGCCATAGAACCTGCGTACAGCTACTACGCTGAATATCGATTTAAGCTGCTTGAAGAGCAAGCCAATATACTTCAACGCTTTGATGAGCGTCGCCAGCAGGTGTTGAAAAGTATCTTCAATCAGACGAAGTTCAATCGAACTTGGGCCGTACCAGACTTGCATGCTTGTTTTCAAAGCGAGCAACTAGAACGGGCGAAAGTATTGGCTGCCTTGGAATACCTGCATGACCAGCAACTTATTCAATTAGAAAGCAAGCAAATGACGGAGGTCTATCATATTAATACTCAAGCTTTGCAGGATGATGCGCTTGTTACGACACTTTTTAATTACTTTAAAGACAAAGAACAAAAAGAAATAAAACGTATTGCGGCGTTAGTACGCTTTTTCGAATTAGATCAGTGTCTTAGTCAGATGCTGGCTCGATATTTTGATCATCAAGATGTGCCACAGCAATGTGGACATTGCTCAGTGTGTCGCGGTCAAATAGCCAAGCTTGAATACTCCGAGCCTGTTCAACGGCCAACGGATAGTGACATTAACAATGCTGTATCAGAGCTCAAGCAATACCTGAACGAACAAGGACTAAATGACACCAGTGTCGATACTGTCTGCCGGTTTTTAGCAGGTATGACGACACCGCTTTTTACTCAACATAAAGTCAAACAATTAGACGGTTTCGGCTTATGCGAACAGCTTCGCTATCGAGATTTAAAAGAGACGATTTCTAGACTCGATCATCTATGAAGATCGTCTTATATACACTTAGAATATCGCATCATTAGTCATTGCTATTATGAAGATTTATGCAATGACCTTTTCGGACTTTAATACGTTGATGGATTCTTGATCAAAGCCTAGAGATTTCAACGTCAACTCTGTATCAGCTCCAATCTTTCCGCCAGTATGCTGAATGTCATGATCATGTAAAATTGGATTGCTCAACTGTTCAATACCATCTTCGCTTGCCGTAACCCAACCTCGATCTTTAGCGTGGCTCTGTTGAGCTGCCTCAGCAAAGGTTAAAACAGGTTCAACACAACAATCCAACTTGGCAAACACCTCACACCAATGCTCAAAGCTTTCTGATTTGAATGCATCAGATATTTTCCCTTTAACAAAGGCCACATCCTCAGGTTTTTGACTACCGGCTTTTGCCAAGACATCTGGTAACTCTAGCGCTTGGCACAATTGCATTAAAAAAGGTGGCTCCAGCGACCCTACAGACATATAGCGCCCATCATGCGTCTCATAGTAGTCGTAAAAACTGCCACCATTTAACATTGTGCTTTCAGCTTTAGGTTCAATGCCACCGCCTAAATAACCGGATGCAAACATAGCGTTCATACTGAATGCGCAGTCCGTCATACTGATATCTAGGTGACGACCCGCACCGGTTTGAGTTCGCTCATAAACCGCAGCCAGAATTCCCATGACGGCATGATGTGAGCCACCAGCAATATCAGCAATTTGCACACCTTGAGGAACAGGCTTCTCCCCCTTGCGACGGCTGTAATCTGCAATACCGGATAAAGCAAGGTAATTGATGTCATGACCAGCACGATCTTTCAAATCACCAGTTTGTCCATATCCCGTGATAGAACAATAAATAATGTTTGGATTGATTACTTTAAGGCTATCGTAATCCAATCCTAGTCGTGCCATTACACCAGGACGAAACTGTTCAATGACAATATCGTATTCTTGCAATAGGGCTTCGATAATGCCTTTTGCTTGTGGTTTTTTCAGATCCAACGCGATGGCTTTTTTATTACGGTTTAAGTAGCTATGGGCAGCACTTTGTCCGCTGCTATCTTTTGGTGGCAGGGCTCTTACTAAATCAGGACGTGTAGGGCTCTCAATACGCAATACTTCTGCTCCCATGTCCGCTAACATTAAGCTGGCATACGGACCCGGCAGCAAAGTCGAGAAATCTAAAATTTTAAGGCCTTCAAGCATGGGGAAATCCATTATTATTTTTGAATCATGGTAGCAAAGCCGAACTAAGCACTCTATTTCTACATCGTTCAAATTGGTTGGCCAATTACTCCAGCTTTCCCCAAAGACTGAATAGCATACATCAGACTATTATGTTCCAAATCCCATATTGCGCAGATTGCCCAATAGGTTATGATGTTGCATTACGTGAATTGGGATTCAGTCTTTCATGAGAACCTCGACCATTGCTAGCCACTACGTCAGCTGCGCCATCGCTGGTGCCAAGAGGCAAGGATTAGATGTCCATGACATCCTGCGTCGCGCAGATATAACACCCGATATTCTCAATGAACCCAAGGCCCGCATCTTTCCCGACAAAATGGCCAAGTTGCTTCGAATTCTAGTATCCGAGCTCAATGACGAATTTTTAGGCCTAGACGATAAACCCAGCCCACGGGGCAGCTTTGAAACCCTATGCCAGCTGATTGTGCCTTGCTCCACACTGCGAGAGGCGTTGCTACTGGGCACCCAGTTTTATGGGCTATTCGATATGGCATTGGAAACCCAATACGCCGATTCTCAATATGGCGGCATGCTCAGAGCCGTTGAAAAACGCCCCTGCCTAGACGAACACCACTATTTAACCGAATTTCAATTAGTGCTTTGGCATCGCCTTGCCTGCTGGTTGACGGGCAAGCGTATTCCTATTGAGTTGGCCGAGTTCAATTACGCTAAACCAGAACACAGTGACGAGTATCGCTTATTCTTTTATGGCGAACGCTTGTTTCAGCGCCCGCAAACTGCACTGCACTTCAAGTCTAGCTATCTAGATTTACCCATTGTGAGGACACGCAATGATCTGCCCGAGTTATTAAAAGAAGCACCCTACGTGTTTTTGGTTAAACCGAACAATACCACCAGTATTAACGCCCAGATTCGTCGAATTTTGCAGGGCAATATGGATGACAGTGAATTGCCCGACTTTGAGACCGTGGCCCATAAGCTCAATACTTCGACTCAAACCCTACGTCGTCGCTTAAAAGAAGAGAACACCTCATTCCAGGCCATCAAAGATCAGGTGCGCAGAGATATGGCCATCTATTATTTGGGCGACCCTAACATTAGCATTAACGAGATCGCTCTCAAGGTTGGTTTCACCGAGCCTAGCACCTTCCATCGAGCGTTTAAGAAATGGACTGGCATGACACCCGGTGATTATCGATCTGAACAAGCCCAGCCAGCTTAACTGGCGCTTTTTGGTCATTGCTTCTGGTCTATTTGACCATTGAGCGCAATTTGCACCACTGCCACACTGCCTCTATCAATCGTGCTTTTTTCTCATAAGCAACACAATAATAAAGACATAACCAGAGGTAGAGCTATGCTTCCACGTAAACTGTTTGATAGTGATTTAGAAGGCTTTCGCGACAGCGTAAGAAAGTTTCTCGATAAAGAAGCCGTGCCGTTTCATGAGCAGTGGGAAAAAGACGGGCAGGTAAGCCGTGAGCTCTGGTTAAAAGGCGGTGAAATGGGTTTCTTATGTCCCACCGCCCCTGAAGCTTATGGTGGTTTGGGCTGTGATTTCCGCTATAGCGCGGTAGTTATGGAAGAAATTTCGCGTACCGGTTGCTCAGGTATCGGCTGGCCTTTGCACAGTGATATTGTTATGCCCTATATCCAGAACTGGGGTAACGAAGAACAAAAGCAAAAATACATTCCAAAACTCATTACCGGTGAAATGATTGGCGCTATCGCCATGACAGAGCCAGGAGCAGGCTCCGATTTACAAGGCGTTAAATCCACTGCAGTGAAAAATGGCGACCATTATGTCTTAAATGGTTCGAAGACTTTTATTACTAATGGCCAAATGGCAGATTTGGTCATTGTCGTGGCTAAAACCGATCCGTCAAAAGGCGCCGCAGGTATCAGCCTATTCTTGGTAGAAACCCAGTGGGATGGTTTCGAAAAAGGCAGCAACCTGGATAAAATCGGTATGAAAGCTCAGGATACCTCAGAACTCTTTTTCAACGATGTAAAAGTACCTGCGGAAAATTTATTAGGTGGCCAAGAAGGCACAGGATTCATGGCACTGATGCAAGAGCTTCCACAAGAACGCCTTCTGGTCGCATTAACCGCAGTGGCTGCCTGTGAAGCGGCGCTTGATTGGACCAAAGATTATATTAAAGAGCGTAAAGCATTCGGTAAGCCAATTTGTAAGTTCCAGAATACGCGCTTTAAAATGGCGGAACTGATTACCGAAACCAATGCCATGCGAGCTTATACGGATTTTTGTCTTGAACTTCACTTGGATAAAAAACTTGATATACCAACCGCAGCAGGCTTAAAACAAATCACTACCGACTTGCAGTTTAAAGTTATGGATGAATGTGTGCAGCTGCATGGCGGTTATGGTTATATGACCGAATACCCAATCGCACGTGCGTGGGCCGATAGCCGAGTGCAAAAAATCTATGCTGGCACTAACGAAATCATGAAAGAAATCGTTGCCCGTGCAGAGCTTGGTTAACAGACTCTAGGATTCCAAAGATCCAAAGCAGTATTTGCAAAGCCTATAGGCATTAAAAAAGCCCTTCGAATTTTTTCGAAGGGCTTTTTTTGTTTGTGGCTTAGATGATGATTAAGACTGCTGGTTTTGCTGAGCCTGCATCATTTCCTGCATTAGCTCTTTATACTCAGAACGCAATTCTTGCAGCTCTGCGAATAGCTCTTCGCTGGTTTCATCTATTTCACTCATACCCGCTTTTACTGCCTCGCTTAGCTCTTGACCGGCTTCTTGAACGGTTTCGTTTTGCATTGCTTGCTGCTGCACACTACGCAATTGCTGACGCTTTTCTTGATACTCTTTTTGCAATGCTTGACGTTGCTCTTGCGTCAGCTCTTGTGCTTGCGTTTTTGCCTGCTGAGCGATTTCTTGCAAACGACCTTGTACCTGTTCGATGTCAGTGCCTAGCTCTTGCATCGTATCTTTCACAAGCTGGTCATATTCTTCCGCTTGCTTTTGCAGATCCGGATCAGCGTCTAAAGCTTGTTTTTGAATGGCCTGTAGTTCTTTGCCAATACTTTGCATGCGACTTTGAATCTCACCCAGCTCTTGGCGAGGGTTTGACGCTTGTTCTTCAGATTGTGCACTTTCTGCATGAGCAAAACTCATGGTCGCGAATGCACATACCAGTACCCATGTAACCTGTTTAGTAAACTGTAACACTGATGTCATCGTTTGCTTCCTAATGATGTATTCAGTTAATACGCTAACAGACACCCCCGGGGGGCTGTCAAACTAAGCAGCGTTCTCATCACTACGCACTTTGTGGAGTGTGTCACGATATTGGCCTAGTAAGCTTTGCTGGTTCACTACTCCCACTAATTTGTTATCACTACTCAGGACGGGAATACTCTTTTGAGGGCTTTGCTGCAAGATAGTCAAACCCTGTTCTACAGAAGCATTCTCTTCTAAAATTTTTGGCATAAATCGATTAACATCTTCAACATGAACGCCCTGTACTGAGCACGCCATCGCCATATCACTTAATAGTACAGCCCCTTGATACTCATCATTTTGGTCAACCACATGAGCAACGTTCGTATTGTTAGAGGTCATAAGATTTAATACATCACTGGGCTTATCTTTTAAACCCACTTTCACGAAAGCCTGATGTACCGACTCACTAATACTCGTATTTGCAATAAGTAATGCATCTCTTCCTTTGGTTAAATCTAATCCACGTTTTTCTAAAACATGATCAAAAAAGCTGCGACCAAATAATCGATAGGAAACCAGATTGGAGAACACCACACTCAATAACACCGCTGTGGTTAGCTCGTAATTTCGTGTTAGCTCTAAAATAATTAGAATAGTACTGATGGGAGCACCTATGACTGCCGTAGTCACCGCGGCCATTCCGCAGATAGCAAACACACCAAGGGAATCGGCAGCACCAGGCATAATCGGCGCTAACACCAAGCCCACCAAACTGCCAAATAAAACACCAATAACCAGCGACGGACTAAATACACCGCCAACAAAACCAAAACCTAAACACATAGCCGTTACGACCAGCTTGCCCACTAGCAACATGGCCATTTGTGGCGCTTCAATACTCTCTGGAATCATTGCGGATTGTAATAACGCTGTACCTAACCCAAGCAATTCAGGTAGCTGTAATGCCACTAAACCCAATGCAAACCCCGCTAATGCAGGTTTTAACGTATTTGGCATGTTGAGACCTTGAGCTATTTTCTGGCTTTTTAAAAGTGTACGCATAAACACAACGGCCAACATGGCACCTGTCACACCAATCAGCATGAAGGATGAATATTCCCATGCATTAAGATGACCAATTTGATCTATTTGAAATAAAGGTGGGCGCTCTAGAATAACGGCGGTCACAATATAGCCCATGGTGGCTGAAACCGTGATAGGAGCGAATGCGCGCAACGAATAATGGCGCAGCACCACTTCATGAGCGAAGAACATACCCGCTAGGGGCGCGTTAAATGCGGCAGCGATCGCTCCAGCAACACCACAACCGATACCGATATTGGCAATATGACCACCGCCGCCATAAGCGAACTTACGAAACGCTACACCAAGCGTCGCACCTAAATGAACAATAGGTCCATAACCACCAACCGAAGCGCCCGAGCCTAAAGACATAAAAGATGCGAGTGCAGTGGACATACCGCTTTTGAACGGCACTTGAGAATGACCCAACTGAGCTGCAGCAATGACATCAGGAGGACCTTGGGGTTTATCAGGATTAATATAGCGATTAAATAACCCTACCACTAAACCACCAATACATGGCACCAGCAGTATCCACCAAAAAGAAATACTTTCATGCTGAGAGGCAGCACTAATATTAAGAATCTGATTTAGATATTTAAAACCATAAACGAATAAGTCAGCAAAAATAGCGGAAACAACGCCGACCACGCTGCCAAATAAGACGACAAATAATGCGTTTTTAATAACCTTCATCATGCCTTTTTCAGCAACTTCCGACCGACTTGTCTCAAAGGGATGTTCGTTTTCTGTCGTTAATCCGTCCATGGAACCTCCTATTTTTTCAGCGCAATACTTTGGTGAAAATTTTATTGACTTAAAAGCATAGGATTAAATTTCAGGCAAAACTCAGCATTACGCATGAGTCGAAAACTGCATTTCTAATACTTTACTCTGTTTTTACATCAAGAATAATTGATCACTATATGTAAACTGTTATTTTTCACCGCCCCATTAATCAGGATGATGTGAAGGAACCCATGAAAAAAATCGTATTAACAATAGCTGCGAGTCTATTGGCTCTATCAATGGTTGGTTGCAGTTCTTCAATGGTAAAAAGGGATGCTAATCAGGAATTCCCATTAAATGTAAGCAAAAATCAACCTGCTTTCATTTTCCCAATAAGCTTACACGGTGTACCAGGTGACACAACACAGGTCGGCCTAGCTATTTCTTCAGGCGCAGTATCTGAATATGGCGCATCTGTTATTTCCGGTCAGCAGCTTTATAGCGTAGTTGGCAATCTTTCTTGGACACTCGGCGAAAATATGCGTCGCCAAGTAAATCGAGACGAAATGGCCATGACTGGTTCAGCTAAAAAATACGCTACTCAGCTTGATCAGAACATGAAGAAGCTGACCTCTAAACTAAAAAGCGCTGGCGTATTAAGTGATCCTAATTACGACTTCAAATATGTCATCGTATTGCACGTTGATTCAGCCGGTGGCATTCCTATTCCATTTGTGAAGAAAGTGACTGCTTTCGGTGGTGTGCTTGATTTAGAAACCAAGAAAATTGTTTCTTATATCGAGAAAGATCTAACTCTGTCTGAAGATGCTGTACTAGCGCAAATGCCAGCTGAGATGAATAAAATTATCGCTGAGCTTCTCAACAAGCCAGAAGACACAAAAGCTTAACCTGTGATTTAGGGTCAAATGACCTTCTAAAAGAGCCGCTTTTTAGCGGCTTTTTTATGTCTACTGCTCAAGGTTTTGAAGATGTTGATTAATACTTTTTACGTGTTGATCATCAAAGCCGAGTTCTTCAAGCGCTTGCGCTAACTTGATTGCATACTCTCGGTTAGGACCACTAGGACCTTTACTGTGGTGAATTTGGTTCGCAATTTCTTGAATAGACGCATCACCTAAAAAGGCTGCGTTATCCGGATCCGCTATATAAACTATCCCCTTTGTGCAACCAGCATCTGAATCTAGAAAATGTAAGTTTACTTCATAGCGGAGATAGCCGTTTTTCTCTCGATGATCTAGATGCTCGAACACGTCAGGCCTCACCCGATAGGCGACACCAAAACACTTTTTTGTTGATTGGGCCTCTACTAAAGTTACCACCCTGCCCGGTGATTGCGGTGTACCTCGATGATCATGGCTTCCTTGCCAAAACTTTCTATTCCAACCACGGATATACGCAGAGCGCTTTTGAATATAAGGAAAGTCCACTTTATAAATTAGTGACCCATAACCAAACAACCATACATCATCGTATGATGATAAATCTTGTCTCTGCTTGTTTATATCTATGGTATTGAAGCTCATTTTGTTAATCGAGTCTGAAACCGATTTTTAAGGTAACCTGCCAATGAGCAACTTGTCCATCCTTGATATGTCCGCGAGTTTCAACCACCTCAAACCAGTCCATATTGTGTACCGTCTCACTGGCCTTTTTGATGGCATTGCGAATAGCATCATCCGTACCCTGCGTTGAGCTCCCGGTTACTTCTAGTTTCTTATATACATGATCAGTCATGACTACCTCCTTTTATCAAGCGTGTATTCAGTGTAGTTAGAACCTACCTATGTTACGAGGTAAGTTAGGCAGCAGAGCCACCACTGATGAAACGTTTTAGACTCGATAACAAGCTGTTGTTGGGATTTTGTTGGGTTCTTACTTGCCCATTTTGACTTAGCAAAAGCATTAAATCTCTTACTAAATGCGGGGAAAACTCAAACGGTGTAAAGCGCTCAAAACCGTTTTGTGATAACAGAGATCGTATTTCGCTTTTGCTCGGAACAAGATGCATTGACCAATCCCCAAACAAGGCTTCGTCTATGGGTTCTTGGTAAATAATGCGGGCATTCGTGTGACGATCATCTCTAGATATGATGTCATAGAGAGTCCGCACGTCGGCCTCATCTCCCTCCAAAACTTGGAAAAAATGACCGTCTCCGTAATAAAGCACGCCTCCAATGTTTCGCTTGGGATTATTGCGTTTGGATTTACTCAAAATACGGCCAATCTCGATGCCGACACCAGATTCACCTAGCCGAATATTGGACTCACTGGCGTATATTAGCCGATACATCACATGCCCCTAGTTCAATTTCTTTATCCAATCGCTTACGCGATGCTAATTGAACTGGATCACAAATCGGTATTAGCGATACCGAGTACGTCTAATTCTTGTTGAGTTAAAGAGCGGTATTCGCCAGGCGCTAAATTAGGATCCAACTCAAGGGGCCCAATACGTTCTCTGTGCAGTCTTACCACGCGATTACCCATGGCAGCAAACATACGCTTAACTTGGTGATAACGACCCTCCGATATTGTGATCAACACCTCTGTGTCTGTTATCCGATTTAATTCAGCAGGTAATGTAGGCTTGGATTCAGATCGCAGTAGTAACCCTTGCTCACATTGAATCTCTGCATCCGCAACGAGTGGCTCATCTAACCAAACCCGGTAAGTTTTAGGGATATGATGTTTAGGAGAGGTCAAACGATGAGACCATTGGCCATCGTCAGTAATAAGCAATAGCCCGGTGGTATCCAGATCTAAGCGTCCCACTGTATGTAAAACGTAGGTACTCGCTTCGTCAATTAAATCAAAAACAAGGGCATGCTGTGGATCGGCGTTCGCACAAAGATAATTGGCCGGTTTATTCATCATGAAATACACGGCTGTGTTCATTTCAATCCGTCTACCATCAAGCCAAACTTGATCGTCATTAGCCACTTTGTGGGAGCCGGTTTTGACAAGATCGCCATTAACTAAAACGCGTTTCTGCTTTAGCGCCTTGGTAGCTTCAGTTCGGCTGAGGGATGAGTAGTTAGCAAGGAATTTGTCGAGTCGCATGCGGCTTTGGCGATACCTTTGATACACTGGCTTTGCAAGCCATAGTGTATCAAGTTATGGTCCGCTAACCTATCCTGCTTTTCGATTATAGAAAGCGTTGGGACCTGCTAGCATGGACTCTACATCACTTCGTAACTCAAGCAGGTGGTCCTCAGCAATTTTCCATTGCGGACCCAATTCCATACTTTTATAACGATCCCTTGCGAATGGCAGTAAATCACTCTTCACAAGCATGGTCAGCGCAAGTAGCGGACCAACCATTTGAGCATTGGGATTTTGCTCAGCAATATAGTGATTTTGCAGTTTTTGTAAGCGATTATATAATTCTTCTACATATTCATCGTATGATGGGTTGGCCATTGAAACTCCGTTTCCTATTCAACATTGGCAGACAATTTTAAGTGTAGAAGAGTTTTGTCTGCTTGCTATACCAACCCCTAAAATTTATCCCTCGGATAATAATCGGCGTAGATCAATAATCGCTGCGTTAGCCCGTGCAATGTAGGAGGCCATAACCAAAGAGTGATTTGCCGTCAAACCAAATCCACTGCCGTTAAGAATGACAGGAGACCAGATTTCTTCCTGTGTAGCCTCAAGCTCCCTAACAATTTGCTTAACACTGACCAGTGCATTTTTCTTATGCAAAATATCTGCAAAATCGACTTCCACTGCTTTGAGGAAGTGCATCAGTGCCCAAGTGGTTCCCCGTGCCTCATAGAAAACATCATCAATCTCTGTCCACGGGGTTTTTGCAACAAATTCATCATCGTTTTCTGTACTCTGATGATTGGCAGTATTTCCTGCTAAGTCGATGTTGATTCTCTTTTGTCCAACGCTTGCACTCAAACGCTGGCTTAGAGAGCCTAGTCGAGTTTCAACATCTTTAAGCCACTGCCGTAAATTATCGGCACGAGCAAAGAACTGAGCGCTTTGTTGATTATCGGCGAGATCGTGAGCATAACTCGCTAATTTATCTATACCACGCTGATACTCTCCCTCACTATCAGGTAAAGCCCAAGAATTGTTGTCAAAGTGGAATTGGGGCTCTGCAACGGCTAAATCTAGGTTCTCTGTGCTTTGACTTTGGCTTCGACTAAAATCTTTACGCAAAGCTCGACTCAAGTCTCGCACTTGAACCAATACTCCGTACTCCCAGTGGGGAATATTATCGAGCCACAACCCCGGGGGTAAAATATCATTCGTCAAGTAGCCGCCCGATTTTTGCAGCAGTGTTTCTGCTACTTTCATCAACGTAATCGATGTGGTGTAACCAGTAACCACTGATTGCTGTTCTTGTTCTGCGTAATCCGCTGTCACGTTTGTAACAGAAAACGGTTCAGGTTCATCCGACCAAATAAAACCGAGCACCACGGCGACCAAAAGATAAACGGCAATCGATCCTACGAATGCTCGTATCATCCAACTGGCGTCTAACCAATTCTCTAGACTTTGTTTATTCACAATAAACCTCTAATGGTGGTGATGATGTTGATGGTTCTGTTCGTCCATAGGACTTTTCACTGGCAAGGTAATTGGATATTCGGTTCCAGATTGTGACACTAGAGTTATGTTCACTTCATTACCGCTTTTCAGAGGCTTCGTTAACCCCATAAGCATAATGTGATAGCTACCAGGCTTAAAAACAAACTCCGCGCCGGGAGCAATAGTGATGCTTTTCTCTTGACGCATAGCCATCATACCTGATGCTTGTTTTTTGTGGCTATGATACTCAACTTTTTTAGCGGCCTCAGATCGAACATCGACAAGAACGATAGACTTTTCACCACTGTTACTAAGCGTTAAAAACGCCGCTGTATTAGGTTGTGTGGGCGGTAGTGCTCGTACCCAGCCGTCTTTTGCCGTTAAATCTGCTACAGCCTGATTCGTACCTAAAAGGGAAAAAAATACCAAACAAAAGGTAGCGATTCTTGAATATCGTTGATTCATAAAGCGTGCTCTCCAGTCTCAAGGAAGTGGCCCCACTATAGCAAACTTCTATTCAACTGAGCCAGCACATGGCATAAGCACTAGCGCCAGTGTTCAGGTTCGGCCAAACCGTACCCCATAACACCGTCAATTCCCAACTCGATCAACATGGATTTTTCTGCATGGGTTTCGACACCTTCGGCAAGACACAGAGCCTTCTGTCCATGGAGAATTTGAATCATACCCGTGACGAAAAAACGATGTTCAGTATGTTGGTTTATATTGTGTATATAGCGTCTCTGGATCTTGCCTTGAGTAATAGGAAAGCGCGAAAGGAAACTGAAATTCCTACCTGACGTGCCTAAGTGATCAACACTAATACGCAGACCTTGATCGGCCATTTTATGCAACCAATTCTCTGCACCACCCGATAGGTTAGCAAGTGTATACTCACTGAACTCCAACATGATTTTTTTGCGCAAGTCCGCCGTTAAGGTTTCTTCAACCCACGCCCTAAAAGAAAACTGATTAATGCTGGCGCCGCTAATGTTAATGACCCATGTATCAACTGATTGCCACTTGTCGAACTGTTTAATAAATAGCTCGATCACACGCTCATCGAACTCTCGAGTCATCTTCAAGCGCTCGACGAGGGGCCAGAATTCGCCCGCGGCCATGACGCGATCATCCATTTTAAGTCGGCTATGCAGCTCGTATTGGATGATCTCACCTTCAATGTTAAATAGAGGTTGACGATACAATTGCAAATGTTGTCCATTCAACGCCTCGACCAAAGCCTTTTGCCAATGAACCCAATTGGTAAAGGTGTGATCCGTCATTTCTCCAATCAGTAAAGTCTTATGCTCAGTTCTAGCTCGGTTAAAAAGCAGATCCAACTGATGTTTGAGACTCGCTGGAGCAATAACGCTCTGCACCGGTAACGCCGCGGCGTAAATTTCAGCGCAAAATTGTTCAACAAAACTGAGCCTGGTCAGCGATTCGACAAGTTCACTAATATGTTTAGTAAATTGTTTGTCTAATGGGTCTGGGCAGAATATCCAGAACTCACCACCACCAGTGCGGGCAATAGAAACATGCTCTTGATTAAGTGAACCATGGGTTTTGAGGAATATGGCAATTTGCAACAAAAGCTCATCGACTTTAGTTTGACCAAATTCACTGTTTAGGCTTTGCAAATTGTCTATACGGATAAGCATCGCCCATCCAGGACGAAAGCTATTTTCAGTCATCCATTCTTGTAAAAACTGCTCCCAACCTCGGCGATTTTTTAGTTGTGTTAGGGCGTCATCGAAGTTGGCCTGTTGTAATCGCCCAACGGTTTCACTATGGGCAACGAAACTCGCATTGAGACGATCACTCAAGCGATTCATCGCAGATACAAGGTCAACCAATTCTTTTGATTTGGGTTGCTTATGAATATGCACAAATTGATTACGGGCTAACTTGTCCACCAGCACCAAAATATCTTGTAAAGGCTGTAGCTGCCAATTAAGTAATAAGCGAATGCCATAGACGACAATTAACCCCATGATAGCAAACCATGCCAATTCGGCCTTAAACATTATCCACAATTGCTGATACATGGGTGCGGTATGCATTTTTACTGATAATATTCCGAGTTGTTGCCAGCCTTTGCTTACTTGTTCTTGCGCATACCCTGCTTGCATATCAATAACGGATTGAAACCAATACGGCACATCATGGACATCTTCTTCTGGAGCGTAGCGTGCAACAAATTTATCGCTATCAACATAATCAAAACGGACCTGCTTGAATTGGCCACGATCAAAGATTACGTCCACCATAGATCGTAAGCTCGCATCATCATACCGTTCTGCACTTTGCGTCATACTCAATGCCAGCGTGGTCGCTGTTTCATCTGCGCGCGCTTGCAATTGCGCTTCGTAATGCGCAACCAGTTGCTTCACATTAATAATGAAATTACCGCCCATAATCACAATCATGAGTAGGCCGATACCAATGGCCAGTTGCCGTCGAATACTCATAGTTATTCCTTGTTAATTACCTAACTGTGGTGGCTTAAACCACGCTTCCAAACCTTGAGATTTCATACGTACTAATAAATCCGTCCAGCGATTAAGTCGATTAGGGTTCCCCACCTTTATACTATTACCTCGCATACGCTCAAGCCAGAGACCTGATGCATTAAAACTATATACTGGGCTTAAATCACGACGTTTGCCTGCTGGCTTAATTTGATCGATCAAGTTATCCAAAATTAATGGCTGTGAGCGAGGTGTAGCGTAATAGGCTAGCACCATGTGTGCTTGATTTAACTCTAGGGCTTTGACATACATGATGCGTAGCTTTTCTTCAGCAATACCTGCTTGAACAAGGGAAAAGTATTTCGCAATGACATAGTCTTCACAATCAGCCGCCCCTTGTGCAAACGCTTCCAACGGAGTCGCCCAATAGTCCTCTTGTTTCCAAATATCGATGTCGTCCCGAAAACGTAGTTGCTCATTAAAAAAGACATTCAAGACTTGTAGCTTTTGTTGTTCTGAATTGGGCTGCTGTGCAACCACAGTTTCACCCCAAGTATGTAGTTTTTTTACAACTGAGTTGCCATAGCGGTCGCTGGCGTATTCGATCAATTTTTTATCAATTAGCTGCGAGACACTTTGCGCCAAGCAAACCCCTACGAGCAGCATTGCTATACAGGTCAAGCTTGTCATGCCATCCCTATGCCTAATCATGCTACTCACCTATCCACACTGCCTTTGGCTGAAAATTACAAATGACCATTTAATAACTATAGGCACCAAAATTGACTTTATGTGGATTTTTAGCGGATCAATACGCAAAACCTATATTGCGTTCAGGAAATTAGTCAGAAGCTTGCTATGGTTTAAGGAGTAGAGGATGCGAATATGAGTCACTTAGAACAAGAAAGTGCTTCTGAAGCCATGAAACGTCATTTTGCTAGCCGGGTATCCAATCAGGCTCGCATTATCTTTGACCGCTGGCGCAGTTTAGAAAACCAAGCTCTGGATGCACGAATGGTTCACGAGTTAATCCTAGGAGTCGAAAAGCTTCTGCGACATGCCCAACGATTTGATACACCTCAGTATGAAGAGCTAGCAAAGACTCTCATTACTCAACTTAAACTCTTACACAATAATAAAGGTAAAGGCACCCACGAACAGCTCAGTAAACTCAATACCCATATGCTTAAATTGGGTCAAAGCAGTCTGCGTCACGGAGATAATAACAGCCCTGATGCCATACCCAAGGTTAGACCAGTGGTCTTACTACTGAACCCTGAGCTGGGTGTTAAACTCACCGAGCAGCTTGAGCACTTCAGTATTAACAATATTTTGGTGACGTCTGAGAGTCACTTTTATCAAGTCTTAGGGCAAGAAGACATTGCTCTTTTTATCGCCGATGTCGATTTCGCACAAAGCAATCATGGCCTAGAACTGATGCAGGCATTGCATAATACTGATAACGCATTACTTCCCAAGATCTTTGTAAGTGAAAGCGGTAACGCCACGCTGCAACAGAGATTGGAAGCCAGTCGTGCCGGTGGCATACGCTTCTTAGCAAGGCCTCAGGTGCCGCAAATTATTCGTGCTGTTGAAAAGTTCTATAATCCGCAACCTGAAGCCCCTTACAAAGTACTCATTGTCGACGATTCCAAAAGCCAAGCACTCTTCACTGAAAAAGCGCTTAAATCTGCAGGTATGGAAACAGAAGTCATCATCGATCCTATGGTTATGCTGGACACCATGACTGCATTCCAACCTGAAATAATTGTCATGGACATGTATATGCCCGGCTGCACAGGTACAGAGCTTGCCTCAGTTATTCGCCAACAACCAGAATATGTGCGCATCCCCATCATCTTTTTATCCGGTGAAGAAGATATTGATATCCAGCTAAACGCCATGAGCCACGGCGGAGATGATTTTCTCACTAAACCTGTCGATCCCGGCCACTTAGCCACCACAGTGCAAAATCGCGGTCAGCGTGCGCGGGTATTAAATAATTTGATCGTAAAAGACAGCCTTACAGGACTGTACAATCACACCCATATACTTGAGCGTCTCTATCAAGCTTGTCAGCAGTCTTGTGAAAATGACGAGCCACTCAGCTTTGCTATGATCGACATCGACTTTTTCAAAAAGATCAACGACAACTATGGCCATCCAGTGGGCGACAAGGTTATCTCTGCACTGTCTCTTTTTCTTAAACAACGATTACGACGTAGTGATAGCATTGGTCGCTATGGCGGTGAAGAATTTGCCATCGTCATGCCCAACACCAAAGGCCATGATGCCCTCCACGTGATGAATGAAATTCGCAAAGTATTCAGCCAACTTGTTCACAGCACATGGGAAACGGAATTTACCGTCAGCTTCAGTGGCGGCGTATGTGAATTTACGGGAAGCAATAGTGAATTCATTATTGAGCATGCTGACGAAGCTTTATACGAAGCAAAAAAACAAGGGCGCAATAATGTTCAGCTCTATGTCGAGGACGACTAATACCCGCATTTTTCAGGACTTTACAGAGTGACAGGCATTAGGCAAACTCGTTTTATTTCTGAAGAGTATAATAATGGCGTCCATACTGGTACTAAACGGCCCCAATCTCAATTTACTCGGCACTCGAGAACCCGATATTTATGGTGCAGATACGCTGGACGATGTATCACAGCGCCTCATTCATCAGGGTCAAACCGCAGGCCATCATGTACTGACCTTTCAAAGCAATGCCGAATACGAATTGATTGAACGTATTCATGAAGCAAAGGGTGAAGATATTGATTTCATCATTATCAACCCGGCCGCTTTTACCCACACGAGTGTTGCGCTGAGAGATGCTCTACTTGGAGTGGCAATACCATTCATTGAACTGCATATATCCAACGTTCATCAACGCGAGGCGTTTCGTCATCACAGCTACTTTAGTGATGTCGCCGTGGGTGTCATTTGCGGATTGGGTGTTCAAGGCTATGATTTAGCGTTGCAAGCGGCCATACAGCAAGTAGAACGCGCCTAGCGCACCGTCGGTAAAGCCGCTATAGTGGCGCCCTTTTTAAGTTGAAGCAAAAGACACAAACATGCCGTGGATTCAAGCCATCGTTGATATCAACGCCCAACAAAGCCAAGAGATCGAAGATTTGCTCATGGCTATTGGTGCCGACGCCATCACTCTCAAAGATGGTGCAAATCAACCAATATATGAACCGCCATTGGGTACGACACCGCTTTGGGATCAATTGAAGTTAGTTGCCCTATTTGATGCGGAAAAACCACTGCAATTACAGATGCAACAGCTTAAAGCCTTGTACGAGCAAGAGACCCAGCAAACGTTTCCTAATTACAAACTCGAACTGGTTGAAGATAAAGACTGGGTTCGTGAGTGGATGGATACGTTTAAACCTATGCCGTTTGGACAACGTTTATGGATTTGCCCAAGCTGGTTAGAACCTGAAGATAAAAACGCTGTGAATCTTAAACTGGATCCAGGCTTAGCTTTTGGCACCGGCACACATGCTACAACTTCTCTATGCCTGAAATGGCTAGACGGACAGCAGCTGGATAATCGCTCCATTATCGACTTTGGTTGCGGCAGTGGTATCTTAGGCATCGCTGCGATGTTATTGGGGGCCCGTGATTTACTGGGTATCGATATCGACCCACAAGCGATCCTTGCCAGCAATGAAAACAGTGAGCGAAATGGGCTTAACCCAGACAGTTACCACTATTGTTTGCCAGAAGACGCCCCTCAACAACAAGCAGATTTGGTGCTCGCCAACATTTTAGCTGGCCCCCTTGTAGAATTAAAAGACAGCATTCTGAGTTATTTGAAACCAGGCGGCGACCTAGTACTCAGCGGTATTTTAGCCAGCCAAGGACAGACCGTTGCCACGGCCTACGACTCGGAATGCGACATATTATCCATTGATGAAGAAGATGGCTGGGTGCGCATTTGCGCAAAAAAACGAGTGTAATCAATAATTAGCGCTTTAAATCATAACAACAAGCCATAATAATAGCGCCCATGACAAATCAGGCCCACATTACAAAGTGTCCAAAATGTGACACCACATTTCGCGTCACCGATGCTCAGCTAAAAGTAGCCAAGGGTGCGGTGCGTTGTGGTGCCTGTTTACAAGTTTTCCGTGCGAGTGATCATTTTCAAGAAGAAAAACCATCTGATACGCCAGTAAGCAAAGATGATCGAACACAAGACATGTTTGCCGAGGAGAGCGAAAACCATCCAAGTGCCAGTGAAAACAAATCCAGTAACCATTTACTAGACAGCGATGACGATATTGTTTTTGCCGATGATCCAGATGAAGACCTTATTGATGATGGTGATGTGCTGATTCAAGACGAAGAAAAAGGCTTGGAAATCAGCGAAGACTTTCTATCTCTCAATCCTGAAGAAATCGAAGACCCATTCTTCTCTGACAGCGATAAACTGAAAGAAAGTGTCAAAGACGACAGCGATACCAGCAATGATGAAAGCTGGGCGGAAGCCTTATTAGATGACAGTGATAGCGACGCTAATGATTTCGCAATGCCTGTTAGTCAAACACCGAAGCAGCTCAAGCAAAACGCTCCAGATCCAGTGGCGAAGCAAAACTTTGCTTACATTGACAATGATCCTATTGATCTAAGCTTGCCGCAAAAAACCAGCAAGGCAAGGCTGATCGCCCTATTCTCTGGCTGCATCGTTTTAACCTTAGTCTTGATAGGCCAGGTTTTCTTTTTTAATTTTGATTCTTGGTCTCGCCAGGCTGAGTATCGACCTTTATACCAACAATCCTGCCAAGTGTTAGGTTGCGAGTTACCGTCCACGTACGATCTGAAAAAAATTCGCACTACCACGAGCCCACAGGTTAGCAGCCATAGTGATTACCAAAATGCTTTGGTAGTAGACATTCTGTTTATGAACCATGCAGATTACCCACAGGCGTTTCCCAAAGTGGAACTCAGTTTCACCGATAAAAATGGAAAAGTAATGGCTCAGCGACTTTTCCTACCCAGTGAATATTTAGCTGGCGAAGCGGCTGGCTTGGATCGCATGCCCTCTAACACACCGGTTCATATCGCATTAGATATTCAAGACCCCGGTCCTCAAGCAAGCAGTTATCGAGTGCGATTCGTCGCTCCGTAAGGCGACTGTTGTAAGAGCAACCGCGTTTGTAAGCACTCGCAAATAAAAATCAACTGTTGACTTTTTCATAACTACTGGCTGGAGAAAAAATCATCAATTTTTGATGAAAACAGGCCCTGTCAAGCCTTTCGCCTTCCCTACTTTGCGAGTATCATAGCCGCCTCTTAAAACGAGCAAAAAACAACCAACTTGTCACCCATGTTCCAGATCGGTCAATACACTATTCAACACCCTGTGGTGCTTGCACCAATGGCGGGTGTCACAGATCGACCTTTTCGACAGTTATGTCGTCAATTGGGGGCGGGATTGGTAGTCAGTGAAATGGTGACTAGCGACGTTAAACTGTGGAACAGTCGCAAGTCTCGGCAGCGCTTGGATCATGCAGGTGAAGCTGAACCCATTTCAGTACAAATTGCCGGTGGCGATCCTGAAATGATGGCGCAAGCGGCCATTATGTCGGCTGCTCATGGTGCTCAGATTATTGATATCAACATGGGTTGCCCTGCCAAGAAGGTGTGTAACAAAGCCGCAGGCAGTGCGTTAATGAAGGATGAAGTCTTGGTAAGAGACATCCTTCAGGCTGTTGTGGATAGCGTTGACATACCAGTAACGCTGAAAATGCGCACTGGTTGGGCGCCAGAGCATAAAAATGCGCCCGTTCTTGCAGGAATGGCAGAAGAAATAGGGATTGCCGCGTTGGCGATCCATGGACGCACCCGTAGCTGTGGCTACAAAGGTGAGGTGGAATACGACACCATTAAAACCATCAAGCAGAATGTAAACATTCCGGTTTTGGCCAATGGCGATATCACCAACGCCGAACAGGCCAAATTCGTATTAGATTACACAGGCGCAGATGGGGTAATGCTAGGTCGTGCTGCCCAAGGACGTCCTTGGATATTTAGAGAGATAAACCATTTTTTAACCACGGGTGAACCGCTAGCAGCACCTTCAATCAAAGAAGTAGAAGCCATTCTGATCGGGCATTTACACGCTCTATATGGGTTCTACGGTGATTACTTAGGTGTACGCATCGCGAGAAAACACGTGGGTTGGTATCTTCAAGCGCATGATCACGATCGTGCTGTACGGAAACAGTTTAACCAACTGGAATCCTGTGAAGACCAAATAGCATTAATAAAGACTTTTTTTAATCAACACCTGGGGAAGGAACAAGCGGCATGAGTACCCATGAAGCGCCAGAACTAAACAACCCTCTTGAGCAAAGCACGGTATCACCAGCAGGTAATACAGGCTTATCTACAGAGAACACTCAGACTTTGCGTGACAGCGTTGAACAAGCTCTAGAGAGTTATTTTGCTCAACTAGACGGACAGCCTGTAAGTGACGTCTATGAAATGGTTTTATCAGAAGTAGAGGCGCCTTTGTTGGAAGTGGTAATGCGCTACACTCGCGATAACCAAACAAAAGCATCGGTATTACTTGGCTTAAATCGCGGTACGCTGCGTAAGAAGCTAAAACAGTACGGTATGCTTTAAGCCCTATCACATCGACACACTGGACGCTGCTTTTGCAGCGTCTTTGCTTTTAACCTCTTGAAAAATTGACTAATTGATCAACTATGGCAAGTGCATCCGCAATTACTCCTGTTCGTCGCGCGCTTATCAGTGTTTCTGATAAAACCGGCATCGTAGAATTCGCTCAAGCCCTAGCGGCACAAAATGTAGAGATTCTCTCCACTGGTGGTACCTTCAAACTGTTACGCGAAAATGGTGTTGATGCCATTGAGGTAAGCGATTACACAGGTTTCCCTGAAATGATGGATGGCCGTGTCAAAACGCTTCATCCTAAAATCCACGGTGGTGTTTTAGGACGTCGCGGACAAGACGATGCCGTCATGAGCGAGCACGGAATCAACCCTATTGATCTAGTCGTAGTCAATCTATACCCGTTTGAAGCGACCACAGCGAATCCCGATTGCACGTTGGAAGATGCCATTGAAAACATTGATATCGGTGGTCCAACCATGGTTCGAAGTGCGGCGAAAAATAACGCCCACGTAGGTATTGTGGTGAATGCATCAGACTACGATGCTGTTCTAGCGGATATCGAGAATAAAAAAGGCCTAAGCTCGAAATTGCGTTTTGATCTAGCACTAAAAGCGTTTGAACACACTGCTGCGTACGACGGTATGATTGCTAACTATCTTGGTCGCATTAATCAACAAGCAGACGAGCTGACTACAGCAGATATGTCTGAATTCCCGCGTACGTTCAACACCCAATTTGTTAAGGCACAGGACATGCGCTATGGTGAGAACCCTCACCAAAATGCAGCGTTTTATGTGGAAGCCAATCCCAAAGAAGCCAGCATTGCAACGGCTCAACAAATTCAAGGTAAAGAGCTTTCATTCAATAACGTGGCTGATACAGATGCAGCGCTTGAGTGTGTAAAATCCTTTACTAAACCTGCCTGTGTCATCGTTAAACACGCCAACCCTTGTGGTGTAGCCGTCAGCGAAAATGGCATCAAAGAAGCCTACGACTTAGCCTTCGCCACCGATACTGAATCTGCATTCGGCGGCATCATTGCTTTCAACCGTGAATTAGATGGCGAAACGGCTGCTGCCATTGTTGAGCGTCAATTCGTAGAAGTCATCATTGCACCAAGTGTTTCCAGCGATGCTCGCTTAGCTGTTGCAAGCAAGAAAAACGTTCGCTTATTGGAAACCGGCGAGTGGTCAACCGAGCGCGTCAATGGCTTAGACTATAAACGCGTAAACGGCGGTCTATTGGTGCAAGAACGCGACAACGGCATGATTACAGAAGCCGACCTAAAAGTGGTTACTCAACGTCAGCCTTCTGAAAAAGAAATGCATGATCTTATCTTTGCATGGAAAGTGGCCAAATTTGTGAAATCGAATGCCATTGTTTATGCCAAGAATCGTCAAACTGTCGGAGTAGGCGCGGGTCAAATGAGCCGAGTTAATTCTGCTCGTATCGCTGCCATTAAAGCAGAGCATGCTGGTCTTGAAGTAAAAGGTTCAGTCATGGCATCGGATGCGTTCTTCCCATTCCGTGACGGTATCGATAATGCTGCAAAAGCGGGTATCGCAGCAGTCATTCAGCCAGGCGGTTCGATTCGTGATGAAGAAGTGATTGCCGCTGCAGATGAGGCGGGAATGGCAATGGTATTCACCGGGATGCGTCACTTCCGCCATTAATTAATTGGGGAGGCTCTTTTCCTCCCTGACTTTGTTGTAGAACCTTTCGCCCATGCTCATGTAGGTCCCCTACACTGCGCTGAGCAAAAGAACCTACGCCGAGTCAGGAAGAAAAATACCACTCCCCTAGAAGCGTTTGCGAATATTCAATGCCGCTTACGCTTTTTACGATTAACTATTTATAAAGGTCGTTTAGAGAAACAACCTTGTTATTTTTAAACGATTCATTTTAAGCTCTCTTTTAGTGTTAGGACGCAGAGATATTTGCTCCTAACGAGGCGCAAGAAAATTTAAAGAAGGCGTGTAGCTTGCCTACATAACTGATTTAAATTTTCTTGCAACAAAGTTAGGGGCAAAAAGATCAAGTCCGAAAGGTAAAGATGATGAATGTATTGGTGATAGGCAATGGCGGCCGCGAACACGCCCTAGCCTGGAAAGCCGCTCAAAACCCAAACGTAAAAACCGTTTTCGTTGCACCCGGCAACGCCGGCACGGCCATCGAGCCTAAACTGGAAAACGTCGACATCGGTGTTTTAGAGTTCGACAAACTTGCCAAGTTTGCCAAAGAAAACGGTTGTGAACTGACCATCGTTGGTCCAGAAGCACCCCTTGTTGAAGGGGTTGTCGATTTCTTCCACGAGCAAGGTCTAAAAGCATTTGGCCCAAGCAAAGGCGCGGCTCAACTTGAAGGATCGAAAGCCTTTACGAAAGATTTCTTGGCTCGTCATAAGATTCCAACCGCAGATTATCAAAACTTTACAGAAGTTGAGCCTGCTCTAGCGTACCTAGAAAAAATGGGCGCGCCGATTGTAGTCAAAGCCGATGGCCTAGCAGCCGGTAAAGGCGTGATCGTTGCAGAAACTCTTGAGCAAGCACAAGACGCTGTAAAAGACATGTTGTCTGGCAATGCCTTTGGTGATGCGGGCTGTCGCGTGGTTATTGAAGAATTTTTGCAAGGCGAAGAGGCCAGCTTCATTGTTATGGTTGATGGCGATAACATCTTACCTATGGCGACTAGCCAAGATCACAAGCGTGTCGGTGACGGTGACACTGGTCCTAACACCGGCGGTATGGGTGCGTATTCACCGGCACCTGTTGTCACTGATGAGGTTTATCAGCGCACCATGAAAGAAGTGATTGAGCCGACCGTTCAAGGTATGAAGGCCGAAGGTAATGATTACACAGGTTTCTTATACGCTGGTTTGATGATTGATCCATCCGGTGCACCTAAAGTCATTGAATATAACTGTCGCTTTGGTGATCCAGAAACGCAACCTATCATGATGCGCATGCAGTCTGATTTAGTTGATCTTTGCTTGGCCGCTATGGAAAAAGATGGTTTAGCTGGTAAGACTGCTGACTGGGATGAACGCGCCTCTATTGGTGTTGTGCTGGCTGCCGGTGGCTACCCTGCGTCGTACAACAAAGGTGACGTTATTTCGGGTTTACCTGAAAGCGAAATCGCTGGTGAAAAAGTATTCCATGCAGGCACTATCTTAAATGCCAACAATGAAGTGGTAACCAATGGTGGTCGTGTATTGTGTGCGACGGCACTTGGCAATAGCGTCAGTGAAGCACAACAACGTGCTTACGAACTAGCCAAACGCATAGAGTGGGAAGGCTGCTTTTTCCGCAGTGATATTGGCTATCGCGCCATTGCTAGAGAAAAGTCGTAATTTATTTAGTCTAGGCATACACAAGGGAGTTCATACTCCCTTTTTATGTGCTTGAACAGTCGATTTACGCTTCAGACTCGGGTACATTCAAATGCATTCAAGGACTGTTTGCACCTAACATGATTCGTCTATTACTCTCATTATTGTTTTTCCTGAATGGAATCCTCGTCACGCTGCCTGTCTATTCAGCTGATGGCACTAAGCACCGAACAACTATTATTTTGGCTGATGGACCAATTAATATTGAGTTTTCTAATTTCATTGAGTATTTGCACGCAGACGCCCACGCGTTCAGCTTGAGCCAATTGCAAACACAAACAACCGATAAATTTAGTCCGATTCAAGATTCATTAGTGCTTAAAGCCAATGAGCCTTATTGGCTTAGGTTTCACATCAGTAATCCAACCAAGAAAGTTTTACCACTAGCGTTAAGCTTAAGCGATAAGGCCGTACAAATTAATGGGGCCTATATTTATAATAATAACCAATGGCAACTTTATCCTGAGGTCAATCGGCAAACTCTGCTTAGTAACTACCAAGCGCTGGTTATTAATATTCAAGCTAAGTCTGAGCAGTGGTTTTATTTAAGAGTAAAAGCAAATAAAACAACGCCGATCACACCTCAACTACGCGACTTACAACATCATAACAATGCCTTCACTGTGGTCCAGCAAGTTTACGCAATTAACGTTGCACTCTTGGTGTTTATTGCTTTATTACATGTCGCAGCTTTACGTTTCCATCACCATGTACGTCATTACATTGTAGTTTATATGGCATTAGTAGGTGCATTATTCGCGGTCAGTCACAGCCCATTAATTAATTGGCCCCAATGGATGTTAGCTGCAAGTGACCTATCACCGTGGTTGGTTTCATGCGGGTTAGCGCTCTCTAGCTTCTCTACAGCCTTTTACCGAAGACACTTACGCACTAATCGATCTTGGATGGTGGTAATGATGTTGGTTTTGCTCACTTTATTTATTGTCAGTTTAAGCTACACGGCGCAGCTTTTCATTGCGCTACTTCCTTTGCTATTCATTATCGTATTTAGTAAACCGCGCAGTATCAGCTTTATACTCGCATGCTTGATATTAACTAGCAGTATCGCCTGGCAAATAGGCTACGTATTATGGCCAGAATCCCTCGTCGCAAGCACAGGCATAATGGATATATTAGCCTTAAGCTCAAGTATTTTATTGGCCAGCTTCAGCATGACCTTACCTTATTTTAAGCGACAAGTTCGACTCAAGACTCCAAATAACAACATCCGTCACGCGCAGTTTTTAAGTAAACTAACTCATGAATTGCGCACACCCATGAATGGTGTTTTAGGTATGGAAGAGCTTCTACTCGAAACCAATTTAAGTGCTAAGCAAAAAGACTACGTCGAAACCATTGGCGTTGCCGGTGAGGATATGGTGCGCTTAGTCAATCGTGTATCGGATTATGCCAAATTATTAACTGGCCGTTTTCGCGCTAATAACGAGGCGATGAACCTTGCAGATATCATCGATCAAATCATTGCTAAATTCCAACTTGTCATCCACCAAAAAAATATCGAATTGGTCATTAACTTAGATCCGAATTTACCTGAGTTTATTGAGTGCGACGAGAAGCATTTAACCAGTATTTTAGAAAACTTATTGGAGCATGGCATCAATCGTACTGAACACGGAGAAGTTGAACTACGAGTCACTTGGAGTGAACATCAACATTTGTTTTTCAGTGTTCGTGACACAGGAAAAGGCATTAAAAAAGAGACACTGAAAACTCTATTTGATGACAAAATACACCTCTCTCATATTCATGATGTGAGTTCCGCAGGATTCTCACTTGTTTTAAGTAAACAATTAATCGAACATTTGGGCGGCAACCTCTTTGTTGATAACCAAACAGGAGAGGGCTCCACTATTAGCTTCACGCTGCCCTATAAAGTTGCCCGCGAATACAAAGAAAAGAATCCATTAGAAAGTCTGTTGAAAGGGCTGTCTATTCTAATCGTGGATGATAACAGCACACTACGCAAAGTATTGCAGCGCTATGCCAAAAGCTGGGGTATGCATGCAGAAACCACTCATAGCGGTAAAGAAGCACTAGCCAAGCTGCGCAGCCAAACCAATCTCGATGATCCATTCGATATCATACTGATTGATCAAGATATGCCGATCATGAATGGATTTGAGTTAGCGCGGCGGATCTCTAACGATAACGAAATTAACCAAGAGCTTGTGAAAATAATGCTCACGGGATTGAGTATTGATCAGCACGCTCCTGAGCTACGAGATACCGGCATACAACAGTTGCTAACCAAACCTATTAGTGCCAACGCATTGAAACAACACTTAGCAACCCACATCGAAAAAAAGTTAGAAATGCAATAAAGCGTATAAAAGTTGATCCTGCACATGCATATGGCAATTAAAATTCGTAAAATAGGGACATATTTTTTTTCTTAGGTGCTTGTTATGCCAATTCAAAGTCCTATTGATACACTGGTCTGCCATTTCGACAATGCTTTGAAAACACTGGTGCCAGGGGCCGCACATGCCCACCGCTTGAGCCCAGCAAGCCAAGCGGAAGACCAAGCGATGACTGAACAAGAGACAACGCACGCCGCTGGTCTAATGCGTATCAATCATACCGGTGAAGTCTGTGCGCAAGCGCTTTATCAAGGGCAAAGCCTCACTGCTCGCCTACCTGAGGTGAGAGAAGCCATGGAAGAAGCAGCCGAAGAAGAGATTGATCACCTAGTATGGTGCGAGGATCGTCTAAGAGAACTCGATAGCCGCCCTAGCCTACTGAATCCTTTGTTTTACGGTTTATCCTATAGTGTTGGGGCTGTGGCAGGTGCTTTAGGTGATAAGTGGAGCTTGGGCTTTGTTGCTGCAACAGAAGATCAAGTCTGTCAGCACCTAGAAAAGCATTTAGAAACCTTACCAGAAGGAGACAGACGCTCCCGCGAAATACTCAAGCTCATGCATGAAGACGAGCTGCGTCACGCGACCACTGCTCTGGATGCAGGTGGCGTGCCCTTCCCGCAGCCAGTAAAGCGCTTCATGACGGCCCTTAGCAAAGTCATGACGCGCACCACATATCGAATTTAGTGGTTAGTCTAATTCGACTATCTCGTAGTCATGGGTGATTTCCACGCCCGCAT
The DNA here is from genome assembly GCF_012295615.1 of Bermanella marisrubri. Taxonomy (NCBI): domain Bacteria; kingdom Pseudomonadati; phylum Pseudomonadota; class Gammaproteobacteria; order Oceanospirillales; family Oceanospirillaceae; genus Bermanella; species Bermanella marisrubri. The sequence continues at coordinate 573,891 of NZ_CP051183.1, read as the reverse complement.
GCTCAAGCATAATGCTAGCGCTACAGTATTTCTCTGCTGACAGCGCGACCGCACGCTTTACCTGAGCTTCTTTCAATTGGCGGCCTTTGACAACGAAATGTACATGGATCTTGGTGAATACACTGGGCACAGCGTCAGCGCGTTCCGCTCGCAGCTCGGCAACACAATCCACTACATCCTGACGACTTTTCTTCAAAATACTCATGACATCAAAGCTAGTGCAGCCACCTAACCCCATGAGCAGCATTTCCATCGGGCGGACGCCCATGTTGCGACCGCCGTGGTCCTCAGGGCCATCCATAACAACACTATGGCCACTGCCAGATTCTCCCAAGAACATGGCGTCTTGAACCCATTTAATACGCGCTTGCATACTATTACTTTCCCAGAACATAAAAACGCAAGCCTACCATAGGGGACAAGCGGGCTGAAGCAAAACACCGTACACGACGAAATGAAGCACTGATTACGGTTTTAAGCTGACGCAGTTCACTTTTTTGTACATTTGCACCGCAAATAAACTCAGATAATAAACACCCCTCTTCAATTAAACTGTAAAATAGGTGCATAATAGTCTGCTGCTACTATTATGAATAATAATGCAATCAAGGTTGGATGATTTAGGTTTTAACATATGAATACAGGGCTCAGGGCTGATCGACATAAGCATTTGGACTATTTTTTGTCACAATGCCATCGCCGTCGCTATCCAGCGCGCAGCACCATTATTTATGCAGGGGACAAAAGCGATTCCCTTTTCTACATAATCAAAGGTTCTGTTACTGTCATCATTGAGGATGACGACGGCCGTGAGATGATCATGGCATACCTTAATGAAGGTGATTTTTTCGGTGAAATGGGCTTATTTGATGAAGTTTCACCGCGTAGTGCTTGGATTAAAGCAAAAGTAGAGTGTGAAGTAGCGGAAATCAGCTACAGTAAATTCCGCGATATTAGTAATCATGACCCACGAATCCTTTACTTTATTGGCGAGCAAATGGCCACGCGTTTGCGCAAAACCACCCGCAAGGTAGGTGATTTGGCATTTTTAGACGTAACTGGTCGCGTTGCGCGCACGCTTTTGGATTTAAGCCAAGAGCCGGATGCTATGACGCACCCAGATGGCATGCAAATTAAGATCACTCGCCAAGAAATTGGACGCATTGTCGGTTGCAGCCGTGAAATGGTGGGTAGAGTGCTCAAATCCCTTGAAGATCAGGGTTTGGTGAGTGTTAAAGGTAAAACCATGGTAGTGTTTGGCGCGCGCCGAGCTGCTACTCTGCCTAACCGTAAAGAGGCAGAAGGTTAAATTAGAAGTACAACTACCTTGGCGCAACCTAAGTGCACGAATACAATCAGCACTCATTAAATTGCCAATCTTGAATAAAAAGCCACTGTATTACAGTGGCTTTTTTTATGGCTCTCGGGACATACAGTGACAAATATGAGGTCAAAAGCCTGTCCAAGGCAAGCAAAACCCTCATCGCGAACCCTTCTTTTCTGACTATACTCATACTTACAGTGCTCCAAATGGCAGGATAGTCTTGATAATGGATGAAATTCTTTTCGCAGCTGAAGCTTCTAACAAGGATGATAATTGCCCACAAGAGCCTTGGCACATCCTCCTAATAGATGACGAAGAGGGCATACATCAGGTCACGAGAATGGTTCTTAAAACCTTTGAGTTCGACGGTCGTCCTCTCAAAATAACCAGTGCTTACAGTGCCGCAGAAGCTAAACAACTATTTCTAGAGCATAATGATATTGCTCTAGCAATTGTCGATGTGGTGATGGAAACCGACAGTGCCGGCCTCGACCTCATTCCTTACATTCGCCAAGATCTCGAAAATCATTACACGCGCTTAGTGTTAAGAACAGGCCAACCAGGCCAGGCCCCTGAAGAGCGCATCATCATTGAATACGATATAGACGACTATAAGGACAAAACTGAACTCACCAGTAACAAACTTATAACACTGCTGTATGCCTCTTTGCGCTCATATCGTGACATTTGTACGCTGGACAGCCACAGGCGTTCATTGGAAAAGGTCATCATCGCCTCTACTGAAATATTTGAAGCGGATAGTCTGAAAACCTTTGCGTCCGCTGTACTTGACCAAGTTTGCAATCTATTGGGCATCAGTGGCGCATTATTTTACTGCACCAGTCTGAACGAAGACTACAATAACGCAGAAGATTATCGAGTCTTAGCCGCTTCTGGCGATATGGAGTCGATTACCAGCCACAGCGCCCTGCCGGATGAGGTTCAACACGCCTTTGAGCAAGCACTGCGAGATAAAAGTAACGTCGTCGCCAATAACTATTACACAGGATACTTTACGACCAGCCACGGTAGTGAAAACCTCCTATATGTGTCACTGGAGCAACCCTTATCCGACACTGAACAACAACTCTTGGACATTTACGCCAGCAATGTTGCCATCACGTATGAGAATTTATTGCTGCGTGACGAAATTATGGATACTCAAAAAGAGTTAGCATATATCCTTGGTGAAGCCGTTGAGCAACGCAGTAAAGAAACCGGTAGTCACGTAAAACGTGTGGCACTTTTCAGTTACATTCTAGCCGTTAAAAAAGGCTTGGACGAACAACAAGCTCAGCTGATCAAACTGGCAAGTCCACTACATGACGTTGGCAAAATCGCCATTCCCGACCGCATTCTTAAAAAGCCCGGTGGCTTCACACCTGAAGAATGGGAGATAATGAAAACTCATGCACAGCAAGGGGCCGACATACTAGGTAATAGCGATAATGATGTGGTGAATATGGGTCGCATTATTGCTGGGCAGCATCATGAGAAATGGGATGGTACTGGCTACCCCAACGGACTAGCGGGCACGGACATACACATTGCAGGAAGAATCACAGCGCTAGCAGATGTATTTGACGCATTGGGATGTAAGCGGTGCTACAAAGAACCATGGCCTTTAGAAGATATTTTAGAAGAAATTAACAAACAAAAAGGCAAGCAATTCGATCCAGAACTGGTTGATATTCTACACAACCATCTAAGTGAATTCCTTGCCATTCGAGATGCGTACCCAGAATGATCTCAAGCACTAAAAGAACAAGGCACGCAACTCATCACCCGGTTTCTCCGCCCGCATGAACGCCTCACCAACCAAGAAACCATGAACGTTATGATTTCGCATGGTTTTGACATCATCAGGTGTCGTTATCCCGCTTTCTGTTACCAGCAACACATCATCTGGAATATCTTTTAACAAATCAAAGGTATTATTAAGGCTTACTTCAAACGTATGCAGGTTACGATTATTAATGCCCAGTAATGGCGACGGTAACTTAAGCGCTCGCTCTAGCTCACGAGCATCATGAATCTCCACCAATACATCCATTCCTAGCTCTTTGGCGCAAGCATTTAATTCTGCCATTTGCCCATCATCTAAGGCCGATACAATTAGCAAAATACAATCTGCATTAATAGCTCGCGCTTCGATCACTTGATACGGGTCGACCATAAAATCTTTACGAATAACGGGCAACGAAACAGCGTCTCTGGCCTGCTGAAGATACTCATCAGCTCCTTGGAAAAAATCCACATCGGTCAATACAGATAGGCAAGCGGCTCCGCCCTGCTCATAGGACCGAGCAATCTCTGCAGGCCTAAAGTCCTCACGAATCACTCCTTTGCTGGGAGATGCTTTTTTAATCTCACTGATGACCGCAGGTAAGCCTTGTTCAATCTTGTTAGAAAGCGCTTGATGAAAACCTCGAACAGGATCAGCCTGTTTCGCAATTTTTTGAAGTTCGTTCAAACTGACATTCGCAGCGCGTTGATTAACTTCTTGCCACTTTCGATCAATAATGGTCTTTAAGATAGTTGGCGTATTCACTATGCGTCTCCTTCAAGAAATACACGCGTGAACGCGGCATATTCTTTTAATTTCTCTAATGCCAGTCCAGTGCTAATAGCGTCTTCCGCCATAGCCACGCCCTCTGCCAAAGATTCGCTTAAATCAGCGGCATAAATTGCGGCACCTGCATTCAACGCAATCAAGTCAGCCGCTTTTTTACCGTTATTCGTCTCGCGCTTGCCAAGTGCATCTTGAATCAGTTCCAAGCTTTGCTCTGCGTTTTCGACACTTAAACCGATAAGACTTTGACTCTCAATGTTAAAATCCTCTGGCTTAATGGTATATTCAGTAACATTGCCGTCCTTTAACTCGGCCACTCGGGTTTCACTGGCCAAACTAATTTCATCTAAACCATCCTGAGCATGCACAACTAAAACATGCTTTGAGCCTAATCGCTTTAAGACCTCTGCAAACAATTTACATAGGTCACCATTAAATACACCAATAACCTGATTGCTCACACCTGCTGGATTGGTCAATGGGCCCAACATATTAAAAATGGTGCGCATAGCTAGCTCTTTGCGTGGTCCAATAGCATGCTTCATTGCACTGTGGTGACCAGGTGCAAACATAAAGCCCACGCCAATATCTTCGATGGCGCGACCCACTTGATCCGCTTTCAGATTAAGGTTTACACCTGCTGCTTCTAAAACATCGGCACTTCCTGTTGATGAAGACACACTTCGGTTACCATGTTTGGCAACTTTACCGCCAGCTGCAGCAACAACAAAAGCAGACGCGGTAGATACATTAAAAATGTTTGCACCGTCACCGCCGGTACCACAAGTATCGACTAAATTATCTGCTTCAATATTAACGCCAGTGGCCAGTTCTCGCATAACTCGAGCTGCACCGGTCACCTCATCAATGGTTTCACCTTTCATGCGCATTCCCACAAGAAATCCGCCGATTTGCGCATCGGTCGCACCACCTGTCATGATTATTTGCATGACGTCTGCCATTTCTGTTTCAGTTAAATTCTGATGCTGAACGACCGCATTAAGGGCTTGCTGAATATTCATGGTGCCTCCCTATACTGTTGTTTTCAAAAAATTATTCAGTAAGTCATGACCATGCTGAGTCAAGATGGACTCAGGATGAAATTGAACACCATGAATAGCCAAAGTCTTATGCTGAACACCCATTATTTCTTCTACACTGCCATCCTCATTTTGCGTCCAAGCGGTAATTTCTAGACACTCAGGAATGCTATCTTTTTCAATAACTAGAGAATGATAGCGTGTAGCGGTAAATGGATTATCTAGACCTTTAAACACACTGCTATCAGTATGAAACACCTTGCTGGTCTTACCATGCATAACTTGTCCAGCGCGAACAATATTGCCACCAAACGCCTGTGCAATACTCTGATGACCCAAGCACACACCTAAAATAGGCAGTTTGCCTGCAAAATGTTTGATTGCCGCAACAGAGATACCCGCTTCATTGGGCGTACACGGTCCCGGACTAACCACTAAATGATCAGGCTTTAGCTGCTCAATTTCTTCAATACTGATTTCATCATTACGCGCGACCTTTACTTCAACACCCAGCTCGCCAAAGTACTGAACTAGGTTATAAGTAAAAGAGTCGTAATTATCGATCATTAATAACATTAGGATTCACCCCTAGTTCTTTGGCCATTCACATCACTAGTCTCAAGCGCCTGCTTCAGCATGGCTTTCAGTGAATGAATTTCAGCCTGTAATTCTGACATACTGGGTTCAGTATTGTTGCTTGCCGCTTCCTTCGCATTTTCCTTCTCAATCACACTGACCACAATACCAATGACCATATTCAAAAATGCAAATGCCGTTAAGAAAATAAAACTTAAATAATAAATCCAACTAAGCGAGTACACCGCCATGGTTTCATACATCACGTCCGTCCAATCCTCGAACGTCATTACTCGAAATAGTGTAAGCATGGAGATACTAATATCACCCCACAATTCAGGATTAATATGAGCAAATAAGGTCGCTCCGATAGCTGCATAAATATAAAAGATAATAAACATCAGCAGCATGACATACCCTAATTGCGGCAGTGCTTTTAACAACGAATTTAGGAGGACGCGCAACTCAGGAATAATAGACACCATACGCAACACGCGGAAAATTCTCAGTAAGCGACCGATAAATGCCATATCACTTTCATCCACAGGCACTAAGCTTGCGGCAACAATCACTGTGTCAAAAATATTCCAACCGCTTTTGAAAAAGTCACGTTTACGCTCCTCACCCAAAAATCGAATGATGATTTCTACTAAGAAAATGACAGTTATAAAATGATCAAGCCATACCAGACTCGACATCATGAATGGTGGCAAGTCATAGGTTTTCGCGCCCACTACTAGAGCAGAAAATAAAATCACTGCAATAACAAATAACTCAAACGCTTTATTGCCACGCAACTCTTGAAAACGTTTTTGAAAGCTCAAGGTATCCATGTTAGTTATCCAGCCCTGACTCCGCCATTTCTACTGCCTTGAATAAGGCTCGCCCTTTATTCATGGTTTCTTTCCACTCTAAACGCGGCACACTGTCTGCTACCACGCCAGCACCAGCTTGCACATAAAGCTTGCCGCCTTTTATGACCGCTGTGCGTATGGCAATGGCGGTATCCATATTGCCGTTCCAACTTAAGTAACCCACAGCACCACCATAAACACCCCGTTTTACGGGTTCCATTTCATCAATGATTTCCATTGCACGAATCTTAGGGGCACCACTCAATGTTCCTGCCGGGTGCGCAGCTCTTAATACATCCATAGATGTAATACCAGGTTTCGCTTTGCCTTCTACATTGCTAACGATATGCATAACGTGACTGTATCGTTCGACGACCATTTGATCAGTGACACTGACTTGTCCCATTTCACTGACACGGCCAACGTCATTGCGACCTAAGTCAATCAGCATCAAGTGCTCAGCGATTTCTTTAGGATCCGCCAGCAACTCTTCTTCGAGAGCTTGGTCTTGTTCAGGAGTTTGACCGCGATAGCGTGTACCCGCGATAGGACGCACCGTAATTGTGCCATCTTCGAAACGCGCTAAAATTTCTGGGCTAGAGCCCACCACATGGTGATCCCCCAAATCCATAAAATACATGTATGGGCTTGGGTTTAAGGTTCGTAAAGCTCGATAAAGATTCAGCGGCTCTGCTTGATAATCTACTGTCATACGCTGACTTATCACACATTGCATGATATCTCCTGCCAGCACATATTCCTTTATTTTCTCTACCGACTGCTGAAAGTTTTCTTCACCGAATCCGGATATGAAATCTGACTCCACTACTTTTCGAGGTTGAATCAAAGGTTGACCAATCGTTCCTTGATAAGCGCGACGTAATTGCCCTCGCATTAAAGTGATACGACGTTTTGCTTTCGCAAATGCATTGGGGTCTGAAGGATCTGCCAGTACAATGAAAAACAGCTTGCCGCTTAAGTTATCGAACACAACGACTTCTTCACTTTGCATTAGCAATATATCAGGATTTCCAATTTCATCCTCAGGGCAAGTTTCAGTGAGACGCTTTTCTACATAACGCACCACGTCATAACCAAAATATCCGACAAGTCCGCCATCAAATCGAGGCAAGCCTTCTATCGGTGCAACATTAAACTGCTTTTGATATTCAGCGATGAAATCTAATGGATCATCGACTTCATGGCGTTCAATCACGGAATCTTGTTCAATGATTTGCACTTCATGGTCAAAAACTTTCAAAACACGACGGCAGGGCAGCCCAATCATGCTGTAGCGCCCCCACTTCTCTCCCCCTTGTACAGACTCAAGTAAGTAGGAATAGGGACCTTTGGCCACTTTCAGATAAGCGCTTAGTGGGGTATCTAAATCAGCAAGTACTTCTTGAAATACGGGTATTCGGTTATAACCTTGCTGGGATAACTCAGTATACAGTTCGGGTGTCATGGATAAACAATCCTAAAAAATCAAACAAATAAACGGGTAGATAGAGTAAGGCAGGACGCGAGGACACGGACTAAAGAGCAAGGAGCTTCGCGCCCTGCTATAGCCATCGCTTAGCGTGTAGACTGATGTTAAATCGACTGCGGATAAGTTGAACTCTCACCCTTGATATTCCTAGGTATTAAACGATTGCAGCACTATACCAGTCTCTTGGCATCGCTTAAAGTATCAACAGCAGAATATGATCTAAACTATATCTAGGCTTCACTGGGATGTAGGCAGAGTCCATCTATGATGAGTCGTAGGCTTTTTGATCTTTGGATCGACAACCGTGTCATCATGGCACGAGTACGGGGTTCTTGGGATGACCAGATTGCCAAGGAATTCGCCACAGCTTTTCGCGCTCTAGGAGAACAATTATATAGCACGCCGCCTGGTCACTGGGCTCATATTGTTTATCTTGATGACTGGCAACTAGGCACACCTGATATCGAGCCCATCGTCATTGAACTGGTGAATTGGGCTATTACTCACGGGTTAACCCGCACAGCTCAAGTTTACAGTCCGAGTATGCTAAAACAATTTCAGATGGATCGTATGGTCGAAGATCATCGAGAGGACTTTATACGCCGAATCTATCCGAATGAACGTGATGCTTTTGCATGGCTTGATAGTGAGGGGTATGCTGTAACTAAATCGACTCTTGAGATCAATTGATCCCTATTGGCTTATGCAAAATAAGAAACCAGTATCGTTTTGGTCGGCCCTCTTCAGCATCATGGCTGCAGCGTTCGGCGTACAAAAACGTAAAAATATGGAACGTGATCTAAATGCCAGCAACCCATTGGTTTATATCGTTGCGGCACTTATTTTTGTTAGCATTTTCATTGGTGCAATTTTACTAGTGGTACAGGTCGTTATTCCAGCGCATCTATAAGCTGACGCACATAGCGGTGTGGCTGCTCAGGGTAATCACAAACCCCATCAGGAAAGGTACTTGTTAGTAGTTCTCTAAATGGGCTGACATCAACATTTCCGTAAACTCCCCGTTCGACAGCCTCATCAATGCTAATGCGATCGCACAAAAGCACATCACCATAGATGGATTCACCGGACAGCATACGAGATTGCTGATAATGCGGGAAGCGCTGTTGGCATGCCCCTTGTTTTTCTGAGTTGTTCCAATTCCCATCCCAGACGTGGGAACCTTGCGCAAGAATGTGTTGATATTGATCGTAGCATCGATCCGAAGCAGTATTTGGACGACTTTGCCACAAATCCTGTTGCGGATGCCGCTGACGATTAATTATCCACTGATCCAGCAAGCGCAAGGCGTCATCAATGGGCAACGATCGAATAATTTCTCGACGTGACAAACCCTTAGGCTTCTCCATCATCCAAATCAAATGATGATCACTGCGCCCCATAGCGTAATCAATTCGCGCTCGACTAACGAAGGATGCCAAACTATGGTGCATGTCTAGATCTGGCTCTAAGTAGTGGCGTAAGTCTATGATGGGAACGTCTGCCAGCCCCAAGAACACCAAACCGGCATCATAAGCAGCCCGAGCTGCAGATGCATTTCCAGACGTTCGCTGTGGCCAGGTTGTTGCCTGATCATGAGTCATATTGTGCTCACTCCACACACTCAAACGGCGAAAGGAGTCGTCACCACTAATATGCCAAAAGCGTGCATTGCGCATTTCCCCAAGCGGTTTCCATCCACCTACTGAGCGATTAACCGCTAAGAAGGTAGGCATATCAATCTCACCACGACGCAGGGCCATTAATCCATATTGCACCCCTTTATTACCCCAAAATCGATTACCAAAACCCTGCCCATCTGTGCCGTAAATATGCGCGAGGTTTCCCCAATGACTCCAGTCCACTTTATCGCGTAAACCGGGATGGATCTCATAATAGTGAGTAAAAAAGATAGGGTTATTAATATGCTGTGCTGGTCCTCGCCAGCCGTTCGTACAGATACTGGCTCCGCTCGGAAATTGACGAAAATCCACGTTAAGTGCAGAGGCCATAGCCTGTAAGCTACCATAACGATTTTTAGCATTGCTAATGGATTGGCTACCTTCGACCAAGCGACGATTTTCCCATTCGCGCCACATAGATTGAGGAGATATCACATCGAAATAATACTGTAATAGCTCACAGTCCAATGCATAGCTCACCTGCGATACCATATCAGGATATGAATAGAGCGGGATCAACCCATCAAACAAACCTGGGTGGTTTTGCGCCAGCAAATACTGTTGAATAGCACCTCCAGATCCTCCGATGGCAATAGTGTAAAGTGGCACTCCATAGCGTGCCATGAATTGATGCTTTACCCGCAAAGCCGTGTCTTCGCTTAACCAAATATTATAATGATGGCTAGTCTCAGTTCCCGTGCTGTAGGCAATGGCATAACCTTCTTCGAGCTGCGTTTGATGCTCATATAATAGTTTTGCCACACGTATGTGACCCTGTTCTCGCCCGACACCAACACCTCCTTTCATTCGATAAATTAATCTCTGGTTCCATTTATGTCCGTCAAACTCATACACCTGATCTTGACGTCCGACCGGAATAGCAATGACATATATAAATCGATTAATGGTACCGATCTCCACACGAATAACTTCGGTCACTTGATCTTCTAAATCACTTAATCGTTCAACAGGTCGATACCCATGACCATTATCATTCAACACAAAATATTGGATACGTGTCGGTAGTAAGCAATCTTTACTAAAGCCGATGATTTCGTTGGTTAAGAGGTTATCTTCACTTTCTGCGTAGACGGCAACGCCAACTCCATCTTGATTATCGACTAAAGGTTGGCCCAGTCCAGACTGTTGGGTACCACATAAAAAAGGATATTCATTAGCCCCTGCAAATAAAGGCTCGATAGGGCCCACTTCGCCAAATTCGATAGGGAACGGAAATGACTCTTCAGGTTTCACTCGTTTTCTAGGATGAGGGCCTGAATACGGTATTTGATTTGCCTTGATAGCAAACTGTTGCGGCAATCCCTGCAAAAGCTGCTGACTACTTTTAGGTAAGAACTGCTGTTCCAAGCGATCATAAAACACGCCTAGGGATAACAGCAATGCAACTGACAAGCATATGGATAATAAAAGCCGTTTCATATGCCACCCCAAATCATAGTTGTCATGATAAAAGTGTAGGCAGAAAATAGTGCTTTCAAATAAGACAAATTCAGCAAAAAAATGCTCGAACGATCCCCCCATAAAAAATGAAATAGAGGTATTTTTTTTGGCACACAGCTATTTACTTTTGTAAGCCAGATGTCATCTGTTACCAAATGTAAGCAAAGACTTACAAGTTCGCAGAAAAGGCAATTTTACATAGGGTGTATCGGAAGATTATGTTCTTTGTAGACGATCCATTACCTTTAAATGATCTATAAGATTGAAAACCATTAGAGGTAAAAGCATTTAAAAACACTAGCGTTAGAATCAATTTTGATTAAAACCAATTGCGTTACAGTGCCTTACATTCGGTAACAACCAAAATGTGAATTATGCCCTAAAATGCTTTTACGAATTAGTTAATCTCGAGGGCTTGCATGAAAAAACTGCTAAGTTGTTGTCCCGTCGCAAAAGAAGAATTTCTGCATTTGATTCCGCGAGATTTTCAGTTTCAACCTGGAAGGGACATGAGTGCATGGCAGGCGAAGGTATGGTGGCTACAGGAAAGCCAAGCACAAGTCTGTATGATGCGAGGCAAGCAACTCATGGCCTACGGCGGTATTTATACAGACCGCGAGGGATACCTTTCTTCCGTCGATCAAGCTTATCGAGAATGCAAACAAATGGTCGCTAGTTATAGCCTGACAGAGCGCAGTATGGACAGTGTGCAAATTCGTGTAGATATCCGGCAAATTCCAGTGTTCCCGTTATTTTCTAAGCCGGTGAAATTCAGTTGGGACAAGCACAACCCATGGCATCAATATGAACAAGTAGCAGGATATTGGAACGAACTGGAACATCCTGACCAACCCATTTCCCCCAAAAACCTAGTGCGCCCAATTAATATACATACGCTTCTTCAAGAGCATGTTATCTGGCACTCTAAACTACCCCAAAAAGAACATATGAGTGTGTTAGAAAAGTTCAAAGAATGCTGGCACTTGGAGCCATTAGAGGAACAAATGCACAGTCACTATCTTGCTCAGACGAAAGAAAAAGGATAATAGCCAAGGGTAAAGCGATCACGCCCCGCCAAATCTTGATGAGTCTCTATATTGGAAAACCCAGATTGAGAAAATATTGCCCGCACATGGGGGCCCTGATCATATCCATGCTCCACCATCAAACATCCATCTTCAGTTAAAAACGATAAAGCTTGGTTGCAAATTTTTTCGATGTCTGCCAAACCATGTCTTTCAGCTACCAACGCCGACTTTGGCTCATAGCGAACATCGCCCTCACCCAAATGATGATCATTTGCGTCAATATAAGGAGGATTGGAAACAATTAAATCAAAGCGTCGTTTAGGAACCAATGCAAACCAATCACTTTGCAATATTTCTACATTCGTGACTTTGTTTAGTTTTGCATTTTCTTTGGCTAACGCTACCGCCTCTTCAATAACATCCACAGCTACAACACTTGCTTGGGGGTACTCTTTTGCAGTTGCCAATGCTAATGCACCTGTGCCTGTACCTAAATCCAACACGTTTTTCGGATTAAAGTGCTCAACAATATAATCCATCAGGGATTCAGTATCCCCCCGGGGAATTAAAGTAGCCGGACTCACCTTAATGGTTAAGTCCCAAAAACCTGTCTGACCAATGATATAAGCAACTGGCTCACCTTGCTTACGGCGCTCAAGTAATTGCGTGAATTGCAGGTATTGTTCTTGGCTAAGCTCGGTATCGCTATGAGTAAACAAAAATGTGCGCGTTTGCTTCAACACATGTAATAAAAGAAGCTCGGCATCTAGCTTGGCCGAATCGCTTTCTGTCAGCTGTGAAGCCCCATAAGTAACCACTTCACGCAAGGAAAAAACCGACATGTTTACTCGCTATCCGTGCCCATGCTCGCTAGCAATTCAGCTTGATGCTCTTGCAGTAGAGGCTGAATAATCATATCCACATCACCTTGCATTAACTCATCCAATTTATACACCGTCAGATTAATCCGATGATCACTGACACGCCCTTGAGGATAGTTATAGGTACGAATACGTTCAGAGCGATCACCCGACCCTACTAGGCTTTTACGTTCAGCCGCTTGCTCGGCTTGGGCTTTCTGCACAACCGCATCGTTCAAACGGGTTGCTAATATGGACATGGCTTTCGCACGGTTCTTGTGCTGGCTTCGCTCTTCCTGACACTCTACAACCAAGCCTGTGGGCAAGTGAGTAATACGGATAGCGGAGTCTGTTTTGTTAACGTGCTGACCACCTGCACCACTTGCACGGAAAGTGTCGATGCGCAGATCAGCCTTGTTAATGTCGACGTCGTCTTCATTTTCAATTTCCGGCATGACTGCCACTGTACAAGCCGATGTGTGAATACGCCCCTGACTTTCAGTAGCAGGAACACGTTGGACTCGGTGTGCACCAGACTCAAATTTTAACTGACCATACACACCATCGCCTGCAATACGGGTAATCACTTCTTTGTATCCACCGTGCTCACCTTCGTTAGCACTCATGACTTCGCATTTCCAACCACGTTTTTCCGCATAGCGCGTATACATACGGAATAAATCACCTGAGAAAATAGCAGCTTCATCACCACCAGTCCCCGCGCGAATCTCAAGTATGACGTTTTTGCCATCATTTGGATCTTTTGGCAAAAGTAGAATCTGTAACTCGCCATCCAAACGTTCTATTTCTTCTTTAGCCGCAGAGTATTCTTCTTGACCCATCTCTCTCATATCTGGATCATCATCTTTTGCAAGCGCTTCAGCTTCGGCTAGGTTTTCTTCTGCTTGAGTATATTGCGCGAACGCTTTTACCACCGGCTCAATTTCTGCGTATTCTTTGCTAAGTTCACGGAATTTATTTTGATCTGAAATGACACCTGCATCACTGAGCAAATGGCCAATTTCTTCGTAGCGTTCATCTAGGGTTTGCAGTTTTACTTTGACCGACTCTTTCATATAGCTTTTCAAACTCGTTTACAAAAAATTAAAATGTATCCATCAACTGTCTCGATATGGAACGCTAATCCAAATCGTCATCATTCAGTTGATAAAGCTCTTGAACCCAGTCCATTACTTGTTTGCGGCCTGAAGCACTGGCTTCACGCATTTGTACCGTAGGTTGGTGAATGAGCTTATTGGTTAAGGTATTGGCCAGTGTATGCAATACCTTTTCTGCATCCTCTTGATTACGAATACGCTTAAGCGCTTTTTCCACTTCCGTATCACGAATACGTTCTGCTTTGGTACGAAACGCTTTTAGAGTCGATACCGCATCTAGCGTACGTAGTTGCCGCATAAAATCGGCGCTACCTACTTCTATAATTTCTTCTGCATCTTTCGCCGCATTTTGCCGCTGGCGGACATTTTCTTCGATGATGTCTTTAAGATCATCCACTGTATATAGATATACATCATCGAGTTCATCTACTTCTTCTTCGATGTCTCTGGGTACAGCAATATCAACCATAAACATAGGCGCATGCTTACGCTTTTTTAAAGCTCGCTCAACTGTTCCTTTACCCAAAATCGGCAGTGGGGCCGCGGTGGAAGAAATCACGATGTCTGCATTAGGTAAATGATCGGGAATGTCCGATAACAATATAGCTTTCGCATTAAACTGTTGAGCCAATGCTTCTGCTCGCTCCAAAGTTCGATTAGCTACCGTGATTTCCTTGACTCCAGCATCCATTAAATGGCGAGCCACTAGATCAATAGTCTCTCCAGCGCCAATGAGCAAGGCTTTGCTTTGACTTAATTGACTGAAAATTCGTTGCGCTAAATTCACGGCCGCATACGCTACCGAGACAGGGTTCTCACCAATAGCGGTTTGCGTACGCACCTGCTTGGCAATGGTAAAGGTCTGACGAAATAATCGCCCTAATTCTGGACCAACAGTACCTGCTTCTTGGGCCACAGCGTAAGCGCTTTTCATTTGCCCCAGTATTTGCGGTTCACCTAGAATCAGACTATCGAGACCACTAGCAACACGCATTAGGTGCTGTACTGCTGCTTCACCCTCTAGAGCGTAATGGCAATCGGCTAATTGCTCTAACGGAATTTGATGTACTTGCTGTAACCACTGCAACAAGACCTCTGCACTAGCCTCCCCTGCACAATACACCTCGGTACGGTTACACGTGGACAGTACCGCAATTTCTTCAACGCCAACTTCACTGCCGGCCTGCCTTAGCTGCTGGGGGAGATGATCAGGTGAAAACGCCACTTTTTCGCGAAGCGCGACGGGGGCTGTTTTATGATTAATACCAAGGGTTATTAGTGCCATTAATTATCTATACTGGGCGCTTTAGTTGGGCCAATTATTTCAAACTTCGAAAAAAGGCGCGTATTATAGCCATATTTGCACAAAAAAGATGGCTTTACTTGCATTATACTGATGAAAACCCATATAAACGAAAGTAAACGCCGCAATCGGTCACCAGCATGACAGCATTTCTTAGGTCCAAACGGGGATTTATTCCCTTCTTACTACTTTTTGCATTAAATACAAATGCGGAAACTGCGAGTAAGGATGCCAATCAGGATTATGGCGTCAACACATTTTATTCTCTTTTAGTAGCGGAATTTGCTGGTCAACGACAGCTCTATGATGTTGCTCTGGGTAATTACTTACTCGAAGCACACCGCACACAAGACCCTGAAGTCACCGCTCGCGCCACGCAAATTGCGCAATACATCCGTGCTGATCAAGCCGCACTAGACGCGGCAACCCTATGGGTCAAACTAGCACCAGAAGATCCGACTAGCCAACAGGCACTGACCGTAGAGCTTTTAAAAGCCGCAAGGTTCAGTGAGGCCAGCTTGCATTTGCAAAAAGCCCTGAATCTAGAACCAGACCTCAATCTCAATTTTATCAGCCAAGAAGGAGTCGAACTCAGTGTGGAAGGACGACAACTCTGGATTGATGCCCTAAGCCCTTTAACAAGCATGTACCCAGATAACATCAGCCTCATGTTCAATATTGCAAGCTTATTGCAGCAACAAGAGAGCTATGGTCTTGCGTTAGACTACTCAGAACGAATCATCAAAGCAGAGCAAGACTTTTATCCGGCCTGGTCATTAAAAGCGCGCTTGGAAGTCGCCTTAGACCATCAAGAGAAAGCCTTGAAGACTGTCAACCAAGCACTAAAACGCTTCTCTGGCGATAAGAACTTCTTGGTACTTCGCGCGCGCTTATACATCAAAATCAAAGACATTCAAAAAGCTCGTGACGACTTCCTTTATTTGTCCGAAACTTATCCAAGAGATGCTCATATATTATTACCGCTAGCGCTTACCCATATTGAGCTTGAAGAATATGCTGCTGCTGAGCATGCGCTGCAGAGGCTATTGCGCCTAAATCAACTCACAGATGAAGCCCACTACTATTTAGGTCGCATAAAACAGTACGATGACGACCAAGAAAGTGCTTTGCACCATTACCTAGAAATGGAGAAAGGCCGGGAATTCTTGGCCGCACAAACCGCCATTATTCAAATCTACGTGCAAAATGAAGAGTTCGATAAAGCGTTATCCCACATTCGAACGCAACGCACCCGACACAGCGAGCACAAGCAAGCTTTTTTCTTAATGGAAGTGGAATTACTTAATCGCGCTGGTCGCTACGACGAAGCCATGAATGTGCTCAATACGGCTTTAAGTGATTACGCTGATAGCACAGACCTGAGGTACAGCCGTGCAATGGTCAGTGAGAAGCTAGGGGACTTGGCGCAATTGGAAAAAGACCTTGAATATATAATTGATCGCGATCCAGACAACGCCACAGCACTTAATGCACTGGGGTATACCTTGGCAGACAGAACCTCTCGTTTACAGGAGGCGCTTACTTACATTGAGAAAGCCTTACAATTAG
The DNA here is from genome assembly GCF_012295615.1 of Bermanella marisrubri. Taxonomy (NCBI): domain Bacteria; kingdom Pseudomonadati; phylum Pseudomonadota; class Gammaproteobacteria; order Oceanospirillales; family Oceanospirillaceae; genus Bermanella; species Bermanella marisrubri. Next base: position 557,018 of record NZ_CP051183.1, on the reverse strand, counting down.
CGCCCAAGGACCCAGCTATCATTGACAGTCTTGGCTGGGTCTACTTCCGCATGGGACGCTACCAAGAAGCGTTGGAATTATTGCAACAGGCTTATGAGCTATACCCAGACCCCGAGGTAGCAGCCCACCTCGGCGAGGTATTATGGACTATGAATAAAACCGACGAAGCGAAACGAATTTGGCAACAGGGCTTGCAAAAACAGCCGACTAACAAAATAATCCGTGACACGCTAAAACGCTTGGATGTTCGCATCCCAGAATAATAAGGACGGATTATGTCATTGCCCCGCTTCGGGACAGCATGCTCAAAAACCATGATCATGGTTTGCTTAACTTTTTGCTACTTCATCCTTTCAGGCTGCGCCCACTGGGGTGCCCAACCTTCTGAACAAACATTAGATACTTGGAGCATCACCGGCAAAATCGGTATCAGAACCCCTCATGAATCTGTCGCGGGCTTCTTAACATGGCAACAGAATGAACACGCTTTCGATATATACGTTAGTGGCCCCCTTGCTCAAGGAGCCACTAGAATTATAGGCGATCTCGACTCCGTGACCATCGAACAAGGTGGTCAGACGAAACAAGGTGTGGACCCTCAACAACTTATTTGGCAAGAATTAGGTTGGCAATTTCCTTTATCAAACTTAAAGCATTGGTTAACGGGCAATACCGCCCCAAAAAGTAAAGCGAAAATCATCAAGCAAGGAGATCGCCTAGAGTCCTTTAAGCAAGATGGCTGGACCATTACCTATCTTCGCTTTGATGATTATTATCATCTGCCGGAACGAATCCGTATCAGCCAAGGGAATTGGCGCTTCACCATTATTGTTAAAACCTGGTCAGTATAGGTAATACAGAAAACATGAGCTCCTACCTAGTACTGCCCAGCCCAGCCAAACTAAATCTATTTTTACATATCAATGGTCGACGTGAAGATGGCTATCACCTATTACAAAGTATCTTCCAGTTTATTGATCGTTGTGATGAACTCAAATTCCAACTGAGAAGCGACAGCGAAATTGAAGTCGGCCCGGACATCCCCGGCGTCGCCAAAACTGACAACTTGATATATCGCGCAGCGCGACTACTTCAACAACATAGTCATTGCCAGCTTGGTGCAGATATTGAGTTACATAAAATCTTACCCATGGGCGGAGGGCTCGGTGGCGGCAGTTCCAACGCGGCAACCGCTTTACTTGGCTTAAATCACTTGTGGCAATTAAATCTCAGCATAGAGACTCTAGCTGAACTAGGCTTACAACTGGGCGCTGATGTCCCTGTGTTTGTGCGCGGTTTTGCTGCATGGGCAGAGGGTGTTGGCGAAATCCTTAAACCCATGATGGATCTTGAAGAAACCTGGTTTGTGGTGGTGGTTCCCCAATGTCATGTTAATACCGGTGAAATTTTTTCACATAAAGAATTGACAAGGAATACCCCAATATGGAAAATGAGCGCCGCTCTGAGGGGCGAGGGTCGGAATGACTGCGAAGCAGTGGTTACCAAACTTTATAAAGAAGTTGATAACTCATTGAATTTGCTAAAAAAATTCGGCTCTGCTAGAATGACCGGCACTGGCGCTTGCTGCTATCTAGAATGCAATTCTAAAGCTCAGGCACAATCAGTTCGGGCCCAGCTACCGGCTGATATAGAGGCTTTCATAGCAAAAGGTGTAAATCATTCACCATTGCATCAAGCTCTCCAGAAGGCTTTGAACAGTCAGGTCAAAAATTAGGGGTATAGCCAAGCGGTAAGGCAACGGGTTTTGATCCCGTCATGCGCAGGTTCGAATCCTGCTACCCCTGCCATCTTCTTATTCCATCATTGATACATATTTAGCACAAGGGGTATCCGACGTGTCTAAGCTAATGGTTTTTACCGGCAATGCTAACCCTGAGTTGGCGCGTTTGATTGTTGAACGCCTGGATTTACCTCTAGGGGACGCTGTAGTTGGTCAATTCAGTGATGGAGAGATCACCGTCGAAATTAACGAAAACGTACGCGGTAAAGACGTTTTTATTATCCAGCCGACGTGTGTACCTACCAATGACAACATCATGGAAGTACTTTTGATGGCTGACGCCTTGCGTCGCTCAAGTGCTGGCCGTGTCACCGCTGTTATCCCTTATTATGGCTATGCCCGCCAAGATCGTCGTGTTCGCAGTGCCCGTGTTCCTATTAGTGCCAAAGTGGTTGCGGACATGATGCAAGCGGCTGGTGTGGACCGCGTATTAACAGTTGATCTTCACGCGGACCAAATTCAAGGCTTCTTCAATATTCCAATGGATAACATCTATGGTTCACCTATCCTCCTTGATGACATTGAAAAGCAAAACTATGACAACCTAATGGTTGTCTCCCCTGACGTGGGCGGTGTAGTACGTGCTCGCGCCATTGCCAAACAGCTAGATGAAGCGGATTTAGCGATTATCGATAAACGTCGTCCTCAGGCCAATGAAGCGCAAGTTATGCACATTATTGGTGATGTAACGGATCGTACCTGTGTATTGGTCGACGATATGGTGGATACAGCTGGCACTTTATGTAAAGCAGCAGACGCACTTAAGCAATTCGGTGCGAAAAAAGTTGTCGCTTACTGTACACATCCTGTACTATCCGGCGCTGCAATTGAGAACATCCGTGGCTCTCAACTGGATGAATTAGTGGTAACCGATACGATTCCACTAACTAAAGATGCCAAAGCGTGTAAGCAAATTCGTCAGCTTACATTGTCAGGCCTATTAGCCGAGTCGATTCGACGGGTTAATAACGAAGAATCTATCAGTGCGATGTTCCGCTAAGCCCCAGGCTAAGCAAACAACGTTCTGAAGACCTTGCTGGTACAAAAAAAGCACCAGCAAACAAAGGCTCTAACCTTGGTCGCGGGGTTAGGGCTGATTTCATTTATAGAGGTAACAAAAAATGGCAAATTACGAACTAAACGCTGAAGTTCGCGAAGTAAAGGGTACGGGTGCGAGCCGCCGCCTACGTCGCGAAGAAGGCAAGACTCCTGCAATCGTTTACGGTGGTGACAAAGAGCCACAACAAGTAACATTGCAACTGAAAGAACTTAAGAAAGCGTTCGAAGACGAAACGTTCTTCAGCCACATCATCAAACTAAACGTTGGTGGTACTGCTGAGACTGTTATCGTTAAAGACGTTCAACGTCACCCATACCAAAACCTTGTAATGCACGTTGACTTCCTACGTGTAAGCAAGAGCACTGTTATCAAGCAGCACATCCCTCTACACTTCCTAAACGAAGACACTTGTAAAGGCGTGAAGCTACAAGGTGGTAAGATCACTCACAACATGACTGACATCGAAGTGATCTGTGAAGCAGGTAAACTTCCTGAGTTCATCGAAGTTGATCTAGCTGACGTTGAAGTGGGTACGGTTCTTCACCTATCTGACCTTAAACTACCTGCAGGCGTTGAAGCTCTTGAGCTAACTCACGGTGCTGACCACGATGCAGCTGTATTGACTGTAGATGTACCTAAGGGTTCTGCTTCTGCAGACGAAGAAGAAGGTGGCGAAGAAGCTGCTGCTGAAGAGTAATTAATAAAGGTCAGTATTGTGCAGGACAGTATTCGTCTCATTGTGGGCTTAGGCAATCCCGGCTCAGAATATGAAAACACCCGACACAATGCTGGCGCTTGGTTACTCAATGAAGTTGCACGTCGCTATGGCGTGCAACTAAAACCTGAAAAAAAATTCCACGGTCTCTGTGGTAAAGCCCAAATAAAAGGGCAAGATGTCTTTCTGTTATTTCCCACCACATTCATGAATCGCAGCGGTCAGGCGGTACAGGCACTAGCCAACTTCTACAAAATTCCTGTTAATCAAATATTAGTGGTCCATGACGAATTGGATTTGCCGTCTGGTATTGCTCGCTTTAAGCAAGGCGGTGGACACGGCGGACAAAACGGTCTTAAAGACATTATTAGTAAAATGGCCAACGATAAAAACTTCTATCGCCTACGCATTGGTATCGGTCATCCAGGCGATAAGACAAAGGTAACGGGTCATGTGCTGGGCAAACCCAATAAAGATGAACAAAACAAAATCGAAGCAGCTATTGATGCTGCTGCGGATGAAATTGATAGTGCGGTAAGCGGTGATTGGTCAGGTGCCATGAACCGACTGCATACGTTTAAAGCATAACGTACGACGACAAATTTAAAGAGACTTCCTGATTAGGAAGCAATCATTCCAAGAGGTCATTAACATGGGTTTTAAATGCGGCATTGTTGGTTTACCAAACGTTGGTAAGTCCACTTTATTTAACGCGTTAACAAAATCAGGCATTGGCGCTGAGAACTTCCCTTTCTGCACCATTGAGCCCAACAGCGGCATTGTTCCTATGCCGGACCCACGTCTTGATAAACTTGCTGCAATCGTAAGCCCAGAGAAAGTCATTCCAACAACAATGGAATTCGTTGACATCGCTGGTCTAGTAAAAGGCGCTTCGAAGGGTGAGGGCTTAGGTAACCAATTCCTTGCTAACATTCGTGAAACCGATGCCATTGCTCACGTTGTTCGTTGTTTTGAAGACCCCAACGTGATTCACGTGGAAAATAAAGTCAATCCAGCCGATGACATCGATGTCATCAATTTGGAACTGATCCTTGCAGATCTAGAAAGTGCCGACAAACAACTACAACGCGTCAGCCGCACCGCAAAAAGTGGCAACAAAGACGCTGTTGCGGATAAAGCACTACTAGAAAAAATGGTTGCTCATCTAGAGAATGATCAACCCATTCGCACAATGGATCTGAACGACGACGAACAAAAGCGCATTCGTATGTTCCATATGATTACTATCAAACCGACCATGTATATTGCGAATGTGGCGGAAGATGGTTTTGAAAATAACCCACACCTAGATACAGTGCGTGACATTGCGAACAAAGAAAATGCCGTCGTTGTGCCTGTTTGCAATAAAATCGAACAAGAAATTTCTGAGCTTGATGACCCTGAAGATGTTGCCATGTTCCTAGAGGAAATGGGACAAAGCGAACCAGGTTTGAACCGAGTTATTCGCGCAGGTTATGAATTGCTAGGTTTGCAGACCTACTTTACCGCAGGCGTCAAAGAAGTACGTGCTTGGACCGTAAAAAAAGGTGCTACCGCACCGCAAGCGGCTGGTGTTATCCACACTGACTTTGAGCGCGGTTTCATTCGCGCCGAAACCATGTCTTACGATGACTTTATCGAGCACAATGGTGAGTCAGGTTGTAAAGCAGCGGGTAAATTACGTGTTGAAGGTAAAGACTACATTGTGAAAGACGGCGATGTGATGCATTTCTTGTTTAATGTTTGATCACTAGATTTTTTCTCGCCATAATAGAAAGCGCTTTTGTTGTTACTTGAAAGTTAAGTAACGCACTGGCGCTTTTTTATGAACGCCATTTAATTGCACATGCCTGCACCACTCCTGATCATAATACATCACGATGACGAATCAAGACTGTGCAAAAACGCACTTTGTTAGCTCCACTAAATAGCATCTACTCCTTATTTTGCACTGCTTATTCTTACTGCAAGTACACTCTAAAGCTCGCAAGCCCTTGAGTTATAGGGATTTTAAAAAAGTTTTAACGTTTTAAATTTTTCTTGGAACGCATGTTGCTCTAGCTCAGTTACACACTTGTGTTTAATAACTGCATTGGAGTGCACTATGTCATACGTTGTCCCCTCGGAATTTGCGACCAAGATGGTCGATGCCGGTGAATCCAAACTCTTTATGTCTACGCGCGATACATTAATTCGTGCTTTCATGGCGGGTGCAATTTTAGCCCTCGCTGCCGCATTTGCTGTAACCGTTGCAGTGCAATCCGGTTCGTTTTTGATCGGCGCTATTCTTTTCCCAATTGGTTTTTGTATGCTGTACCTAATGGGTTTTGATCTACTCACCGGTGTCTTCATGTTAACGCCCCTGGCCCTTCTCGATAAACGTCCGGGCGTTACCGTGCCGACCATATTGCGTAACTGGGGTTTGGTTTTCTGCGGCAACTTTGCCGGTGCGTTAACCGTTGCCTTTATGATCGCGTTCATTTTAACCATGGGTTTCAATACAGAGCCCGGTGCTGTTGGTGAAAAACTCTCTTCTGTTGGTGAAGCTCGTACTCTGGGTTATGCCGAGTATGGTACCGCTGGTTGGTTTGCCATTTTTATTCGCGGCATGCTTTGTAACTGGATGGTCTCTATGGGTGTTGTGGGTGCCATGATCTCTACCAATGTCAGCGGTAAAGTTTTGGCCATGTGGATGCCGATCATGCTGTTCTTCTTCATGGGTTTTGAGCACTCTGTCGTAAATATGTTCTTGTTCCCTTCTGCCATGATCATGGGTGGTGATTTCTCAATTATGGACTACCTAATCTGGAACGAAATCCCAACGGTTCTTGGTAACCTAGTAGGTGGTTTAGCATTTACAGGCCTTACGCTTTACGTAACCCATTACAAAACCGGTACAAAGCGTCCGCAACCAGAAATGAAAGCTGCGACTGCTCAATAATCCCCGCTTACTCGCTATGATTCATCAGTCATAGCGAGTATCCCAATGACAAACTATATAACCCATGACAGAGGTGTTTATGAAACGCGAACTCGTTACTGAAATGATCATTGAGAAAAAGCTGGCTAAGGGAACAAGCTGGGCAGCCATTGCGGAAAAGGTGGGTAAAAGCAAAGAATGGACAACGGCTGCATTACTTGGACAAATGGCTCTGACACAAGAAGAAGCCGGCATTGTCACCGATTTTCTGGGTCTCTCTGAAGAAGCTAACCTTGCTTTACAGCAAGTTCCCTACAAGGGTTCGTTACCAACAGCTGTTCCAACAGATCCACTCATATATCGCTTTTACGAACTGATTAATGTTTATGGAACGACGTTTAAAGAATTAATTCATGAAGAATTTGGCGACGGTATCATGAGTGCCATCGACTTCAACATGGATATGCAGCGTGAAGAAAACCCAAATGGGGATCGAGTCAAAATCGTAATGAGTGGTAAATTCTTACCTTACAAGCGTTATTAATGACAATGGATATAAAAGCTGAGTTCGCTCAGCTGTCAGAAAAAGGAGAGCATGCAATTAACCAAGATGCGATTGGTTATTGCTCTCCCGTTGGCTTTTTAGAAAAGAACAAGGGACACATTGCCATTGTCGCCGATGGTATATCCACCAGTCCTTACAGTCATATTGCAAGCCAAGTCTTAATACGATCCTTATTAGAGGACTATTATTCAACGCCAGATATCTGGACTGTTAAAAATAGTATTTTTCGCGTTTTAAGCGCAACCAATCAATGGCTTTATAGCCAATCACGATTACAAAGTAATGAAAATCGCGGCTATATTGCATCGTTTGCCTGTGCGATTGCAAAAGGGCATTTCTTGCATGTATTCCATGCAGGCGACTGTCGTGTTTATCGTTTACGCGATGACGATATAAGCTGTTTAACAGAGGACCATCGTTATTGGCCCAACCCAGATACGCATTTATTAAGCCGTGCCATGGGCCTACATAAACATCTGGAATTAGATTACCGCTGTATCGAATTAAAGGAAAACGATATCTATCTATTGAGCACGGATGGTATTCACGACTCAATCCCAACAGATACAATTCGATCCTGTTTAACAGACCATCACCACTCCTTAAAACAACAAGCGAATGCGTTGTTGAAATCTGCATGCATTCCAAAAAATCACGATGATAAAAGTCTCGTCGTTTTCAAAATAGAAACCATCAATATCAGTCATAATCAACAACAAGCCTTACCAATACCTCCGCTGTTAGAGCAACATAAGCAATTTGATGGTCATCGCATTTTAAAAAAGCTTTATTCCAGCGACCGTAGTCATCTCTACCTAGTGGAAAGTAATTTGCAAGATGCACCCTATGTTTTAAAAGCGCCTGCACAAAGTCAGTCTGATGAAGCAGACTTTTTAGATGAATTTATGCACGAAGAGTGGGTCGCTAAACGACTCAATCATAAAAACATCGTCCAGTGTCTGCATTATCCGAAAAAGCAATATCATTACATTTTATCGCCATATATTGATGGACAAACACTCAAGCAATACATGGATGATTTTGGACCACTGGCGCTGTATGAGACGCGGCAGATCACATTACAACTAGCCAGCGCCTTGCAAAGTATTCATCGCAAAGAAATGGTTCATAGAGATGTGCGTCCGAGTAATATTATGCTAGACCGAAGCAAACACTTAACACTGATTGATTTAGCTAGTTGTCAGGTAACCAGTCTGCAGGAAAATGCCTATCCGGATACCAGTATCAAAGGTACCTTGGCTTATACGGCACCTGAAATATTTTTATATGAACGAGCGACACCTGCATCTGACATCTTTTCTTTAGGTGTCATCATATACGAAATGCTCACCGGAAAATTGCCCTACGGCCATCGAGTCAACCAAATTAGCCGTGCTCGAGATCTTAACAAGCTGAGTTATACCAGTGTCAAGATCCATGATCCAAGGTTACCCAAATGGTTAGATCGCATTTTGCGCAAAGCGCTGCATCCCAAAGTTCAGCACCGTTATCAAGAGGTATCAGAATTAGTATACGATCTACAACATAGTCGAGCAGAAACTGAAGACCCAATATCGTTGGCCGACGCTCATCCGGTAAGGTTTTGGCAAGGATTAAGTGCCCTGCTCGCGGCAGGGCTTTTATGGACTCTCTATTTATTACAGCAGTTATAGCTACGCACTGACGGAAACATTGGAAAAACGCACCGGCGCCATTAGGCTATCCTGAGAACTGCTCCAAATCGTAGTATCGCTGATTGCAATAATCTGTTTAAGCAAATCATAAAAATTACCCGCCACCGTAATACCGCGGACTGCATGCAAACGTTCACCATCGCGACATAGATATCCGCTTGCACCAAAGCTAAATGTTCCGGCTATTGGGTTTGCCCCAGAGTGCAACCCCTCTAAATCCATGATTTCAAGATACTCACCCTGCAATAACTCATCACGGTTAGCGGCACCAGGTTTGATATGCCATTGATGAATTCCTACACCAGCGTTACTTGTTGGACTACGTTGTGCATGCCCTGTACTTTGCGCGTTAAAGTAATGAGCCGTCGCTTGGTTGTGGATAAAACCTTGCAACACGCCATGCTCAATTAACGACATGGCTTTAGTCACAACACCCTCATCATCAAATAATTGGTAACCCATACCATCTAGATGTGGATCATCCATAATATTTAACTCAGCACTGGCGACTTGCTTGCCAACGTCATCAAGCCAAGGATTAGTGCCATCTTTAGCGGCTTTTGCAGAGAACACCATGCTAAACACTTTAAATAAATTAGCCTGCTCGTCTGGACGAAAAATTACATCATAGTGCCCACCTTTAATGGGCTTGCTAGCGAGTAAAGACTGCGCCCCTGTGCATGCAACGCTGACTATTTTATCAAGCTGTAAATCTTGGTAGCGTCGACCAACCGTTACGGCCATATTCATGGCATTGTCGTCGCCCTTGGTCGCGATAGGTGCTACATAAGCACTAAACTGTTGTTGTTCCTGACTAAGCGCCAAGCCTTCAGTATTGAAAATACTTCGCTCAAACCATGATTGATTAATGCCATTATAAGGTACGCGACGAATATCTTTTTGCTGTAATGTTTTCGCCTCTAACTGCAACAGGTCATTGATTTTCTGTTCGGTAGAGCTTGTATCCTTTGGACATAAATCAATGATAGGCTTTGGTTGGGTGGACGGCTGGCTCAGCGCTTGAGGCTCATCTTTTGCAAACATCGCATTATCTTGTGCTTGTTTTACCATACGATCCAATGCTGCTTCATCCGAGGCTTCGGTATAAGCAATGCCAACTTTATCTCCAACAAAAACACGCAGACCAATTTTTTTAGAGGCACTCACTTTCTGTTCGCTGATTTCTCCTTGATTAGCTTTAAGCGACAGAGACTTCCCTTGATCGATAATTAAATCAGCGCGTACTTTATTTTTTGGTAACGACTGCAAAACGTAATCAGCTATTTGTTTCACGTTCATCATTATGCGTTGCCTCCAACTAAAATATTATCGACCTTGAGACTAGGCTGCCCTACTGTAGTCGGAATCGCACCGCTTACAGAGCCACACATACCGCATGCCAAACTAAAATCGCGCCCAACCATACTGATATCTTTAAGTACCTGGGGACCTGTACCAATTAATGTAGCGGCTTTTACCGGGTATTGAATCTTACCGTTCTCAACGTAATAACCTTCTAACACAGAAAAGTTAAATTCACCTGTCCCCGGCTTAACGGAACCACCGCCCATGTGAGATGCATAAATGCCGCGGTCAATACTGGCGAGCATATCGTCAAGAGAACTGTCGCCCGCTTCAATAAAAGTATTACGCATACGAGAAGCTGGTGCGAACTTGTAGTTCTGCCTGCGTCCCGATCCCGTTCGAGGTAACCCTGTTTGTTCTGCCCCCACGCGGTCGGCCAAAAAATTAACCAGCTTGCCATCTTTAATGAGCTGAGTTTTTTGCGTAGGCATACCTTCATCATCGATATTGATAGAACCCCATTCATTACTTAATGTGCCATCATCCACTGCACTCACTACCGAGCTAGCAATCATCTCTCCCATTTTGTCGTGGAAAACAGAAGCTTGCTTGGCTACGGATGTGGTCTCTAATAAATGTCCGCAAGCTTCGTGAAAAATGACACCTCCAAAGCCTGGGCCCATTACGACAGGCATATGGCCGGAAGGACACGGTTTTGCCGATAAATTCACGAGTGCCTGTCGTGCTGCTTCTTCTCCAAAGTGTTGAGCGTCAATTCTGTTTTGCAGCTCCCAGCCAATCAATCCACCATCATTAAAACTACCTGTAGCCTGTAAGCTACCATCTTTCGCAATGGCAGTGACCGATGTTCTTGTGTAATGTCTTTCGTCCTCTACATGCAAACCTTCGCTGTTGAATATTTCCACATGTTGCTGGCGCTGCATCACGCTGCCACGTACTTTAATAATTTTTTCACTCACAGCTTTAGCTTTTTGTTCAGCGGCTAATAAAAATTCCAACTTGCTATTAAAGTCACTGTCTACAGTAAGAATACGGCTCACTGGATGTCGATTGTGAACATCCATTATTTTTAACGATGACGGATTAGCGCTATGGCTACCTTGCTGACCACTGGCTAAATCATTGACAATATCCAATAGGATATTTAATTCGGGCTGATTGCTATAGCCATACAGCACTTTTTGACCGAATACCAAGCGCACCCCAACACCAAATTCCTCGCCACTATCGACGCTATCCACTTGGCTCGCTAATGTTGAAATATTTGCAGTTAAATGCCGCTCTACAAATAGCTCGGCGAAATCAGCACCTTTATGGCAAGCAGCATCAATTACTTGCTTGGCAACGGATGAATCCAGCATAGCTCTCTCCCAATAATAAAATCTATTCACACTAGTAATAGTTCACAATGAAGGGGATTCACTTCATTAATTTAGTTAAGCTACTTACTATGAGTGCTACTTTATCGAATAAGGAGCCATTAATGAAACAAGTTATCTGCAAAGAATTTGCTCCCATTGATTCACTAACCATTGCCGATGTGGATTCCCCTGAGCCAAAAAAGAATCAAGTGCGCATTAAAGCTGAAGCCATGGGTGTGAATTTCCCAGACGGTTTGCTCGTGCAAGGGTTGTATCAGATGAAGCCTCCCACGCCTTTTGTTCCTGGTATTGAGGTAGCGGGCACCATTGATGCGGTTGGCGAAGGCGTTGATGAACTCAACATAGGTGATTCGGTAGCTGTGCTCATGCCAATTGGTGGCTATAGCGAAGAAGTGGTTGTACACAAGGCAATGGTGCAACCATTACCAAACGGCGTCAGCCCAGCTCATGCTACCGCACTTATGTGTGCCTATGGCACCAGCCACCATGCTTTAAAACAACGCGCTAACTTACAAGCTGGTGAAACCCTTCTAGTTTTGGGAGCCGGAGGCAGCACAGGCATCGCCGCCGTAGAGATTGGTAAAGCCATGGGTGCCCATGTCATCGCCGTCGCAAGTAGCGATGACAAACTAGAGCTAGCCAAGCAACACGGTGCCGATGAATTGGTTAAAAACGATGACCACCTGGCGGACAATTTAAAAGCCTTAGTGAAAAACAAGGGTATTGATGTGATTTTTGATCCGATCGGCGGGGACGCCTTTGATACCTGCATTCGCCGCATGGCATGGAATGGGCGCTATCTGGTTATCGGCTTTGCATCAGGTCGCATTCCAGAATTATCCGTCAATCTGGCTTTGGTGAAAGGATTTAGTTTGATGGGCGTGTTCTGGGGTACTTTTGTACAGAAGCAACCTCAAGATTACATGACCAACCAGCAAGAGCTTTTCCAGTGGTACAAAGAGGGTAAGGTATCGCCTCATATTCACGCTAGTTATCCGCTTGAACAAGTGAAAGACGCTTTAAACGCAGTACTAAGTGGCAAAGTCTTGGGTAAAGTCGTTCTCACGCCGTAATAGGTAATCAATCGCTGCCCACGCATGTGATAGATCTTCTGCTAGTCTTTATTGAGGCCCGTAAGAAGTGTATCTATGACATCCTTGAGACCTTGGCAGTATGACCTCATGGAACAGTCCCCTCAGCCCTGCGCAGTCAGAGGCGAAGGGGACGACATCGTTTATATTAATCCTGCGTTTACTCTCGTTTTTGGTTACACCCTTGATGAAGTGCGGAATATCAATACTTGGTATCGCTGCGCCTACCCTGACGAGTCTTATCGGCGATCCGTTTTGCAAGATTGGGAACAGCAACTTAGACAGTTAGAGCAAACCAATAGTCACCCAGTCCACTTAGAAGTCACCATTCAGTGCAAAAACGGCGAAAAGAAGCGTGTTGAACTCTATCCATTTAAATTGAATGATGGACAGCATTGTCAATACGGTATCAATTTCATAGATGTCACTCGCGCTCGCAAAGCAGAAGATGCCGTAAAGAAAAGCGAAGAGCGTCATCGACTGGCAATGAAAAGTAGTGGTACTAGGATTTGGGACTGGGATGTTAAGCAACAAAAATTCTACTTCTCACCCGACTTGGTAGAAGAGCTAGGTTACGACGGGCAACGTCTCGAATACAATGTGGATGACTTTTATAACATTGTTCACCCAGATGACCTCAAAGCAATAGAAAAGGCGATCCGCCAGCATTTTAAATACAATACTCCTTATCACTTAAATTATCGTCTCAGACATAAAGACGGCCACTATTTTCTATATGAAAATATTGGACAAGCCATTCGCAATCAAGACAACCTCGTGCAACGCTTTATCGGCAGCAGTAAGAACTTAAGTACTCAGAAAGCGCTCAATGAACAGGCACAATTTGGTCGCCTTGTTTTTGATAATAGCGGCGAAGGAATATTAATAGCGGATGCACATCGAGTCATTAAGGCAGTGAATTCTGCCTATTGCTACATTAGCGGCTACGAACAACATGAAGTCATCGGGTTAGAATCGGATTTCCTGTTAAAAGAAAATCCATTAGATGAAAAACAACGTGACATATTTAAATCGATTCAGCGCAATGGGTACTGGCGAGGTGAAACTTGGTACAAGCATAAAGAAGGCCATGCAATCGCTATAGAGATGATGATAAATACGCAAAAAAATAGCAACAATGAAATTGAAAATTATATAGTGCTTTTTAGTGATATCACAGATAAAAAACAAACCCAAGAACTTATATGGCAACAAGCACATTATGATAATTTAACTCAATTATTAAATCGCCATAGTTTCACACAGTACACTCAGAATCTAATTCAGAAAGCACTTCCATTTGCTTTATTGTTTATTGACTTAGATAACTTTAAACAAGTCAATGACACACAAGGTCACAATGTCGGTGATGCACTTTTAATTGAGGCAGCAAAACGCATTAAGCAGTGTGTTCGGGAATCCGATATTGTTGCGCGATTTGGTGGTGATGAATTTACGGTACTGCTACTAGGCATTAAAAATGTCCTCAGCACAAAGCGCATATGCAGTGACATTACGAAACGTTTAAGCGAGCCCTTTACTCTAGATAAGGAAAAAGCCTATGTAAGCGCCAGCATAGGTATTGCTCAATTCCCTTGGGACAGCGACAACCTAGAGGACTTGTACAAGTATGCGGACCAAGCAATGTATGAAGCAAAACATCTTGGGCGGAATCGGTTCAGTTTCTTCACCCATGAGTTACAACAGAAAGCCAGCGAGCGCCAACGCATCAGTTTGGACTTAAGACAGGCATTAGAGCGCAATGAGTTTCAAGTATACTATCAACCGATTGTCGACTTGAAGAGTCATCAGGTCCATAAAGCTGAAGCACTCATTCGTTGGCATCATCCCAGAGACGGCATTATTAGTCCTGCAGATTTTATCCCGATAGCTGAAGAAAGCGGTCTGATTATTGAAATAGGTAACTGGATATTTAAGCAGGCGGCAATGCAAACCAAGTTGTGGCGTAAAACCCTATACCCGGATTTTCAAATCAGTATCAACAAAAGTCCAGTACAGTTCTATGGCAATCAAGAAGACATTCATCAAAGCTGGAGTCAATTCCTTCAAATCATCAATCTACCAGGCGATGGTATATCCGTCGAAATCACAGAAGGATTGCTGTTAGATAGTATCCCCATTGTAAAAGAGAAGTTATCCGACTTTAGTCAATCAGGAATCCAAGTCAGTCTCGACGACTTCGGAACAGGTTATAGTGCACTCAGTTATTTGAAGAAATTCAATATTGACTATATTAAGATCGATATGAGTTTTGTACGTAATATTGTCAACGACAAATACGATCTCATTTTATGCGAAACCATTATAGCATGGCACATAAACTCGGTATGAAGGTTATCGCAGAGGGCATCGAGACAGAACAACAAAAGCAATTACTCATTAATTCAGGCTGCGATTTTGGTCAAGGTTATTTATTTTCAAAACCTGTTTCAGCTGAAGAATTTGAAAAACTCCTCAGCTGATTTACTTGTTACAGACCTGGACCATAGTAAGTTTGATCAACGATATCCCAGTCGTATGTCGTCTGATAACCAGTATCAGTTTTGACCGAGATTTTATAAACTTCAATTTCACCAGACTCTCGCTCCACACCTTGTATCTTTACTTGACGCTCTTCATACTTACGCATGTCTTGAAGGCTCATTCCTACGATCGGCGTGTCTGCAACCAAATAACGTCCTTTATCAAATACGACCTTCCCTTCCACTGCCGTCATTGCAACACTGGACAAAGAAAAGACAGTCAAAAGAATTGTTATTATATATTTCATTGTGATCACCTTATTTATTAATGTGTGCCTTTTTATTTAAGACAAATAAGATGACAGTGGAGTGACACTTGTATGACAGAAATATTTTGTTAACGGCCTTGTCATATGACAAAACCGTTTTTTAAAGAGTAGCCAGTACTACTCAACAAACGCACGCTCGATCACGTATTCGGCAAGATTGCCATGCCTCGTTTCAGCAAAACCTTGTTTGTCGAGGATTGATGTTAAATCTTTGAGCATGCTCGGACTCCCACACAACATGAAGCGATCATCTTGCTTATTTGGCAGTGGTAGACCTAAGTCATCGTAAAGCTTTCCACTTTCCATCGCATCTGTTAATCGTCCAGTGAAATCAGCCTCTTCACGCGTCACTGTTGGATAATAAAGCAACTTCTCTTGAACCAATTCACCGAGATATTCATGATTAGGTAAATGGTTTTCAATATAGTCTTTGTATGCAAGATCCGACTGATAACGAACCCCATGGGTCAGAATCACTTTGTCATACTTCTCATACGTATACGGATCTCGAATAACGCTCATAAACGGCGCCAAGCCAGTACCCGTACTCAGTAAGTAAAGGTGTTTCCCCGGCAGCAGATCATCTACCAGCAAGGTTCCCGTGGGCTTTTTACTAATCAGAATTTCATCACCTGGCTGAATCTTCTGCAAGCGACTAGTCAGCGGGCCATTGGGAACTTTGATAGAGAAGAACTCTAGCTCATCTTCATAGTTGGCACTTGCAATGCTGTAGGCGCGCATCAAGGGCTTATCTTCTACTTGCAAGCCAATCATAATAAAATGACCGTTTTTGAAACGTAAACCAGCATCCCGAGTGACTTTAAAACTGAATAAATCTTGGTTCCAATGATGTACACTTGTCACGGTCTCTGTGTTAAAACCTTTCATGGTCACCTCCAATATTGAATATGCTTCCA
This sequence comes from Bermanella marisrubri, assembly GCF_012295615.1. NCBI lineage: Bacteria > Pseudomonadati > Pseudomonadota > Gammaproteobacteria > Oceanospirillales > Oceanospirillaceae > Bermanella > Bermanella marisrubri. The sequence continues at coordinate 540,735 of NZ_CP051183.1, read as the reverse complement.
GCTTAGCTCCTTACCCCTATATTAGAAAAACAGATAATTTTTCTATAAATAATCGATTTTACAAATAAACATTATCCGCTATTATGTAAAGATTACCCGTTCAGAGTTACGCTTATGGAATTCATCTGGATTGTCATCGCATTTGCCTGCGGCTTCATCGCCAAACAAGTAAACATGCCACCGCTTGTTGGTTACTTACTAGCTGGATTCGGATTGCATGCTTATGGTGTCGAACCTCATGACAACCTAGAAACGTTAGCGAATCTTGGCATCACCCTGATGCTGTTCACCATTGGTCTCAAAATCAATATTCGTAGCCTTTTAAAACCAACGGTTTGGGCAGGCAGCGTTATTCACATGTCTTCTTGGGTCGTCGTCGGCAGCCTTTTACTAAAGGGTTTCGCCATGTTCGGCGTGACCATGTTAGAAGGTCTTAGTGGCGAAAGCTTATTGCTGATTGCCTTTGCCTTAAGCTTCTCCAGCACGGTATGTGTGGTCAAGCTACTGGAAGACAAAACCGAAATGAAGGCCAACCACGGCAAGTTAGCGGTGGGCATTTTGATAATGCAGGATATCGTCGCCGTGGGCTTCTTGGTTTTGGCGACGGGCAAAATTCCGGACGTCTATGCCCTTGCATTATTGCTGCTATGGCCCGCACGGAAACCTCTTGGCTTACTCTTAACAAAAGCAGGTCACGGGGAATTACTGCCATTGGTCGGGTTACTACTCGCGTTTGGCGGCTACGAATTATTTAATGCGGTAAACCTAAAGGGCGACTTGGGTGCATTGATCGCTGGTCTTATGCTTAGCCAGCACACCAAAGCGAACGAGCTCGCTAAAAGTCTACTCAACTTTAAAGACATATTCTTAATCGGATTCTTTCTAAACATTGGCTTTGCCGCATTACCCACTGTCGATATGTTGATGCCATTACTCGTGATTAGTTTTATTCTGATCATCAAAGGTGTGTTGCTATTCCATATCCTAGCTCTGTTGAAAGCCCCTGGCCGCAGCATGTTTTTGGGCTCTATGATCTTAACCAACTACAGTGAATTTGGTTTGATCGTCATGTACTTGTGCGTTGAAAATAGTTGGATCAGCAATGAGTGGCTCGTCATCGTTGCCATGGCCGTGAGCATTAGCTTTGTATTTACCAGTATTTTCTACGAATACGCTCACCGCGCCTATGCCTTCATGCGCATTTATGTGAAACGCTTTGAACGTCAAAGACCGAAACCGCTCTATCATGAACAATTAAAACAAGCCGAAGTATTAGTCATAGGAATGGGACGTGTTGGACGCAGCTCTTATGACGTTTTACACCACTACCTAGGTGACAAAGTTTGGGGCGTTGAGTCTGATGCAGACAAAGCACGTCGTCATCAAGATGCTGGACGACATGTCATCATTGGCGATGCAGAAGACGCCGACTTTTGGGAAACACGAGAACTATGGCATATCAAACTCATCATGCTTGCAATGCCATCCATTACCGACATGAAAGATATCACTCAGCAACTAAAACTTTGCAACTTTACTGGTCAAGTGGCTGCCATCGCGCGCTATGAAGACGAGCGTCGTGCACTAGTTGATTATGGTGTTGATAACGTATTTAACCATTATGCAGAAGTTGGCGCAGGCTTCGCCGAAGAATGTCTCACACTCATTGCTCCCGAGTCTAAATCTCAGCAAGAGGTATCGCCATGAGATTCAGCTTACGCCAACTAGAAGTGTTTTTAGCCACGGCTCACTATCAAAATATTTCCAAGGCAGCAGACAGTCTTGCCATGAGCCAAAGCGCGGCTAGCAGTGCGCTCAAGGAATTAGAGCAACAGTTTGACGTATTGCTTTTTGACCGTGTTGGTAAGCGCCTACAGTTAAACGAGCAAGGGCGTTTAATTCGCTCAAGGGCAGAAGCCTTGCTAGAACAAGCGAAAGAAGTTGAAAGCGCATTGATGCAGCACCAAGAAGCCGGTGTAGTAAAAGTTGGGGCTACGCTGACCATCGGCAACTATCTTGCGGTCAACATTTTAGGGGATTTGTTACAAGTTCACGCGGATGCACAAGTAGAACTATCCGTCGCTAATACCCAAAGCATTGTGCAGCAAGTACTTAACTATGATATCGATTTAGGGATGATTGAAGGTGAGATTCAACACAGCGAGCTGGATATCATTCCATGGCGCGAAGACGACCTTTGCGTTTTTTGTGCACCTCACCACCCTTTGGCAAAAAAGACACTACTTAGTGACGAAGACATAAAGAATAGTCATTGGATTTTGCGAGAAAGCGGATCAGGAACACGACAAGCTTTTGATCGAGCGATGCATGGTATCTTGCCAGAACTCAATATTATGTTGGAGCTGCAGCATACCGAAGCGATTAAACGAGCGGTGGGCAAAAATTTAGGGGTCGGCTGCTTGTCACGCATCGCATTAGAAGATGCGTTTAAACGTGGTGATTTAGTTGAATTGCCAGTACCGCAAAGAGACTTCATTAGAACCTTATATTTCATCCTGCACAAGAAAAAGCATCGAAGTGCGGGTATTGAGCGCTGGTTAGCGTTTTGTCAGCGGGCTTCTTGATTCCTAATCGCTTTGATGACACATCAACGAATTCTATAAGCGATGAGCTGCGATCAATTCGATTTTTTATATTCTCGATTTATTTTTTCAGACACGCGAGTTACACAATGTCTATCGAAACCGATATTTGGCAATGGCTTGATAACGTCGTTATCGACTTAAATCTCTGCCCATTTGCACGCAAGCCACGTAAAGCTAAACAAATCAGACTGGCGCTATTCACTGATAGGGACTTGAGTCAATTGGATCAGTTTCTTCTACAAGAATTGGAATATCTGATGCAAACACCGTCGCAAACAGTAGAAACCACGTTAATTGCGACACCCTATTGTTTAGCTGTATTTGAAGACTACTTAGACTATCTTGATCAAGCTCAATGGTTACTCGAACGCGCTGGGCTAGAGGGCATCATTCAAATAGCAAGCTTTCATCCCAACTATCAATTTTCGGAAACACAAGCGGACGATCCCAGTAACCTAACCAATGTTGCTCCTTATCCCATATTACATTTAATTCGTGAAGACTCTCTTGAAGAAGTACTGAAACGATACCCTGATCCAGAACAAATCCCAGAAAATAATATAAAGCTCATGAAATCATTAACACAGGAAGACAAAGCTCGTCTATTTCCTTACAGGGCCCCCCTCAAAAGCTGACTTTACATAGCAAACCTGCCCTATAGATACACGTTGTGACAATTTGGCCTAATTTACCCGCTTGTTTTTAGAACGGAACACCGTAGGATTCGTCTACACTTAAGGAAATAAGTTTTAAAAAGGTCCCATCTTGGAAGCAAGATTACTCAAACGCACAGACATGGACTTCCTCCAGCGCTCAATACCGGGCGTGCTCATCTATGCGTTTATGTGGCCTATGTTAGCTTGGGGGATGGAGTTCAATGATCGAGCACCAACGTTCAGCTATACCTTTTCGACATTATTTATTGTGACCAGCATTCTTCGACTTGCCCATGGCATATTGACCCAGCCATTTTACGCTGCCAACCCAAACGCATGGCGTATGACTATGTATGTGTTGGCGTTCATTCATAGTTGTACCCTAGCTTTACTGTTTATTCTGGTACTGATAATCCCTGAATATCGAGATCTTGCCATGGCCGTGGCATTGATTGTCGTCGGTTTGTTGAGTGGTGCATCCGCCAGCCTCTCACCCAAACCCATATTTACACAGTTTTACATCGGAAGCTTGGCATTCCCGGCCACGCTAGTGAGCTTTTTAGTGGAAGAGTTTCGCTTCCTGTCACCGCTCTTCGCAGCAACCTGGATTTATTTCATTTTCCTTGGGCGTCGTTTTTATAACGAATATCAAAGAGCATTCCATATTGAAATGCGCTTAAAAGAAAACCAGGTCAAATTAGAGCGCCTCAACGAAACCGATACTCTGACAGGTATATATAACCGCCAGTATTTCGATAACGCGCTGGATATGCAGTGGGATTTAGCCAGTCGTTCTGAGAACAGCTTGTCTATATTGTTTCTGGATCTTGATCATTTCAAAAAAATTAACGATAACTTTGGTCATCTCGCAGGCGATCAAGTGCTATGCCATGCAGCCCATTTATTTTCAGAAATCGCTCGTAGAAAAACGGACATGATCGCTCGGTATGGTGGTGAGGAATTCGCGATTATATTGCCCGCAACAGAAAAACAAGATGCCCTAGATTTGGCAGAACAAATAAGACATGCCATAGAAAACACCCCTTGTCGCAGCGATCAAGGTTTAATCCACTTAACCGTGAGTATCGGTGTCAATTCTGTGGTTCCAAGCCCGCAAGGCAGCCCAGTGACCTTTCTGGATCAAGCCGATCAGGCACTGTATCAAGCAAAAAACAACGGCCGCAACCAAATCATGTTTGCAGCCGCCCAGGCTGGATCAACCTCACTCGATTAGCCAGCCTAGTGAGCGGGTGATTCAAGACATTCGTTCCAATCGCCTAATAGCTCGGCCAAATACTGTGCTTGCTCTTGAAGACTCAATAACTCCTCTTTACCACCCTTTTCCCCACGAAATACCGGTGCTTTAAGTAGACGAGCAACAAACGGATGATTAGGGTCGCGCATCTTATTCATTTCCAAAGTCCAGCGAACGTTATGCACGACCATTCGATAGGCCACTAACTTGGTGTCCATTGTAAACATACTGAAATCGTCTATTGCATTAAAGTGCTTAAAATCCATCCCAAGCAATATTACATTTGATTCAGCTTTGACCGTAGCGCTACGAGGGCGCCCAGTTACCATAGACAGAGTGCCAAACACTTCTCCTGGGTTAATCAGGTTTAGGCTCTCACCTTGCTCCTCATTAAAAACGGACATCTGCCCTTTTAACAGAAAATACAGTGTGTTGGCTTCATCGCCTTTGCGCAGCACCACATCCCCAGAGGGGGCTTGTACAAAATCACAAACACTGAGTAAAAGCTCGAATTGGGAGGGCTCTAACTGATAGATGTCTTTAAAAAAGGTGACACTTCGGACAAGGCGCATTAGCGCCTCGGTATTGTAATCTTCTCTGGATACTTTCTGCACGGCCTTACAACTCTTCTCATTACCACTGACCTGATCTAATACTATCAGGTTAGACAGAGAGAACCATGATCAAAAACGTCTAAATGCTTGTGAATTAACGAAATTTACCTAGATATCCGTTTGGGTGATGGACACTAAATCTACCCTATGACTCTATAGGGGCAGGCCTGTCCCAGAACGAAAAAACCCAGATCTCTTGCGAAGTCTGGGTTTTAATATTCGTTGGTGGCTACACCGCCAGATACCCAAACAGTGAACCTGGGACACAGTCCCATAACGAAAAAACCCAGATCTCTTGCGAAGTCTGGGTTTTAATATTCATTGGTGGCTACACCGCCAGATACCCAAACAGTGAACCTGGGACACAGTCCCATAAAGCAAAAAACCGCTAGCTCCGAAGGAATTAGCGGTTTCTTAAATTCGTTGGTGGCTACACCGGGATTCGAACCTGGGACCCCATCATTATGAGTGATGTGCTCTAACCAACTGAGCTATGTAGCCAAAAGCGGCGCGCATTATTGCCATTTGAGAGCAGCCTGTCAAGCCTAAATTGTCTACTTTTTTCAATCACTTAGAGAATCTCAGGTGTTCCTCTCTAAAATCCGCTAGGTAGCTGCAATGAGGTCAGTGCTCTCCGTTAGAATTTTGCCAATCTGCTTCTTGTTAAAGAATACCGTCAGAAAAGCAGCTTCATCTTTATAATTGACGACGCTATCCTCAATAAAGCGCCATTTGGTTTCCACTCGTTCTAATTGGCGCTTCAAATTCCGAGGGATGCCCATCTTTTCTAGTTTTCGTAACTGGCGATTAAATGCATTCGCCATACGCAAAGGATCAATTGCGCGCTGACTCGCAGACAACCCCATCACACCATACTCCGAGCTGGAGATATCAAAAAAACGAGCCGTCATCATTTCCACATCAATCGCCATCAGATACAGCTCATTATGCAGTTGGCTCTCGCTGGATACCTGTTGATGGACCTTGGTATAGAGCAGTGTCAAATAATCGCGAAACTCGACGCGTGTCCGCGTCGACATGGTATATCCAGCCCCCGGGATAACCTCGTATTTCAGTTTTCCTTTTAAATCCTGCCATAATGGACGTAACTCGCCAGCGAGCATGGTATCAAACTCAGTGAGCTCATCTAAATACTCACTAGCCGCTTGAAAGTGTTGTTGATACTGCTGCTGGTATCTCTGGTCACCTTCGCTCAAGCTGAACATATAAAAGGCCGACATGCCTTGCCCAACTGCAAGCGTATGCTGATTAAGCGGGGAGAGCGAAAACGCATTGAGCGAGAACAGGAGGACGGGGATAAGCAGTATGTACCGCATGGTTCCCTTCATATTAATCTCCTTTTTATTTTTCTTATAGAGTATTGGCCGCTTATCATAAAGCAGCCTTAGGAAAATAAAATAGACCGATTATCCCTTCTATTTATCTTTCTGTCTCAATAAGTCTAGATGGCCAAATCAACCAGCCAACATGGCGCTAAAAGTCGCTACTGACGGTCGTATTGAGCGAAGGAATAAGAATATTAGTGATACGCGTTTTGGTTGCATAGACCAGAAAGAATGCTCCTTGACTGGCTTCGCCTATGACATTTTTTTCAACGAATTCCCACTTGCGCGCTGCCGTCTGCATATTTTTTTCTGCACTAGACTGTCCCTTCAATTCTTCTAAGGTGGATTTGAAGATTTCGTTCGCTTGCTGAATATCGAGTTTCTCGGCATCACTCAAAGAGAGACTAAAAGTGCCGTTATAAGTACTAGCAATGTCAAGGAAACGAGCTACCATGGCTTCAACTTGTACGCTAGCGTACAAACGCTTAAGTATTTCAGAATCAAAAGTTTGTGCTCTTTCCCGAGCAATTTCGTAAGTATTTGATAAATATCCACGAAAATCACGACGAATAGCAGAGTCAATATCCCAGCCATACTCTTCCGAATAAGTCAGCGCTAATTTGTCTGAAAATAACTGCCAGCGCTCACTGAGATCTTGAAAAAGTTTATTGTCTTCTTGCTGCAACATTTGTAAATTCGCCTGTGCATTCTGCCTATATTGCACGAAGTCTTTTTCGTATCGGTTACTACCTTGACTCAACCCCTTCATATAAAGCGAGGACATAGCCTGGCTTGTTGCAACGATGTGACGTAACAAATACTCATTGGAGTATGCTGAGAACGATAAGCAAAATATGATCGCACACAATAAGATGCGCATTAGAAGACCTCATGGATTGTTATTATTAAGTAGCAACACAGCTTAATACGAAAACATTAGTCAGAAATACTTCCTAAGTGTGATTTAGCGAACTCAGTCTGATAATAAATAGCAAAAGTTAACGCTTACAAGCCTGCAATGACCATAACTTGGTTTAAGACCCGGATCTATCTTAGGTGCGACAATATGTCACAGTGACCTGAGCCTCTGACGCAGTAAAATTTCCCCATTATTGACAGGGGATATAGCGATGAATACAAAAACAGGATTAATCGGTTTAATGGTGGCGGCATTTCTTTCGCTAACAGGATGCGGCTCTGACGATGAGGGCAATCCCTATTCATTCGAACTTGAACTTGGAACAGTCGAGAATGGTGTGGCCGAGGTGACGGTATCGGTCGAACTTACAGATGGTACAGCTTTGCCAAACGAGCAAATACAAGTATCACCACTCATGATTATGACCAACAGTGTGGAACATGGTACGCCGTTTGAATCAACTACTGGCACCTTAGATGAGAACGGCTCTTATACCGCCACCGCTTATTTCTTAATGCCATCTAATATGCCAAGCGGAGACCCAATGGGGGATTGGTATATTGATGTAACCTATGACGGTCAAATGCAGACCTTCCCGATCACGGTAGAGATGAACTCAGGTGATGTAAAACAACTAAGAGGTGGTGCCAACGACCAAATTATGAGTATGAACGGTGGCACCGTAAGCCGAAATTATTATGTCTATAATCGCGGTCGTCATATCCATGAAGCCATGGGTATGAATAACTTCGAAGTTTATGTGGCCGCTAGAGAATCCATGATGGACTACCAAGCCGTTGCCGAAGGCAATGTGCTTAATGCCGATAGCATGTATGAATTAGATATAGCCAGTGTCGTGGTTGAAATGTGTATAGAGTCCTGTGACAACGAAACGAATTGGAAGACTGCGATGGCGGACGTGGAAAATAAAGGTGTTTATAAAGGAATGAACCTAGGTTTAGCGGGTGATGAAACCGATATTATTAACGTCCGTTTAAGTGTAAACAACGATCAAAAAGACAATGGCGATTCGAGTAACCCAGAAACAACTGTTACTTTCACCTTTGATGGTGCTGTTGACGACAGCATGATGCACCCAAACCACTAACGGTCTTTTACTTAAATATGCCAGTCACTTTTTCTCACGCAGCCGCCCTAGCATTTTCGGGGTGTGCTCTCTTTTTATCTATAGCTACTCAAGCCGCCTCTTGCTGTGGGGGTGGCGCTGGTAATAGCATTATTTTGCCAAAATTTGAAAACCATATGCTAGATATTAGCACTGGCTATGTTCACTACGATGGATTTTGGGATGCTACGGGCAATAAAAAACAAGATCCGGCTAATACAACATTAACTCAGCAAACACTAAATACATCATATGCCATGCGCTTAGCAGAACAATGGCAGGCGAATGTTTATATCCCATTAACCGTTAACAAAAGTGAGTACGGTGATTCCACAGAGCAGCAGACAGGCCTTGGGGATGTACAGTTTGGTATTTGGTATGAGGCGTTCGAGAGGGTTACCTGTGTTTATAAAATAACAGGATGGCAAAGTCTCAAACCCAGTATTTATTTTGGCAGCCAATTAACGCTTCCCACAGGTTATAGCCAACATAGCGATGATGTTGAATCCAATTTTGATATTACCGGTCGCGGCTTCTATCGTTGGGACATAAGCACAATCATAGAAAAAACCATTTATCCTTGGACCCTAAGCTACCAGTACACACATGGCTATCATGTTGAACGTCCAGTGAACCAAGAATACAGCAATCCTGTTGATCCCTACAATAAACAACTAGGCGCTACTAATAGCTGGAGTTTAGGCGGTGGCTATACATGGTTCTTGCCCGACTATAGCATGCTCAGTTTAACGATCACTCACGCCGAAATGAAAGAACGGGATACACAAATAAACAACCAACGCATAAGTGATACAGGTTTTAGTGAAAGTCGATTATCAGCAAGCCTTGTCTGGAACAGCACAAGTCGTGATTGGCTAGTGAAAACCAGTTTCTCCGAAGCGCAAGCAGGCAGTAACTACTCAAAAACCCAAATCGTTAACATAGGAGCAAGCTATGTTTTCTAAGTTCACATTTCGATGCGTATTACTACTATTCTTGATCGCAAGCACCGCTTGCATGGAAGACCTCACACCTAGCAATGACCCAATCCAAGGCGAACAAAATAGACAAGGCTTGCAAGGCACAGTGTTAGAAGACATCGCACTAATAGATAATAACTTGAATAAGTGGCAACTCAGTCAAGCCCTGAGCGAAGCTGATGCCGTCGCATTTTACTTCACAATGTGGTGCCCAGTTTGCGACAGTCATATGCAGCATATCAAAAACCATCTGGCCGAAGATTATCCAAATGTGACTTTTGTATTCGTAGATTATGTGTCGTCATCACAAGCAATGAGTCGTGAAACCCAGATTGCCAGTGGTTACCAATCGAGCCAAGTCTTAGCTGATATTGATAGCGAGCTACAAAATAATCTGTCTGCTAGTATGTCCAGCTTTGCGATCATTGATAAGAACTTTGTGGTGAGATATAACCAAGTTTTTCAATCAGACACGGGTATAAGAGACGTTCTTGATAGCTTTTAAAAACAGACTAATGGCGGCTAGGCGAACAACTCAATTTCGGGCTCCTGTTCTTGTCGGCTATTTATCTCCATAAGTACAAGGTCTTTAAGCTCAAATAGCTTGGTATCATCTAATTTCTGTAAATCAATATTATCAAATTGACGACTTTGATATGTGTGACTTTCATAGCAATGTTTGTGTGCTGGCCCCTCACCTGCCAATATCACAATACTTTTTTTGCCAACAACATTTTCCCGACAAAAAGGACAACGCATTTTTATCAAACCTTAAATAATCTGCATACTTCTGACGCACAGAATATACCAAAATAAAATGGTCCAAGTGGTCAACTTTCCAGCCATTTTGTTATAGTTTGTAATACACAGCAGGAACAAACTGTTTTCTGTTAAAATTCCATGCAATGGAACATCTATTCAGGACAACTATGTCTAACAATCATGCAGTAATCATTGGTGCCGGCGCCGCAGGTCTTATGTGCGCAATTAGTGCTGCCGAATCCGGCGTCGATGTTTTGGTGATTGATCACGCTAATAAAGCAGGTAAAAAAATCCTGATCAGTGGTGGTGGTCGTTGTAATTTCACCAATATGTATACCGAACCTAGCAACTATTTAAGCCAGAACCCTCACTTCTGTAAATCCGCTTTAAAGCGCTACACGCAATGGGATTTCATTGCAGAAGTTGATCGCGTCGGTTTGCCTTGGCACGAGAAAAAGCTCGGCCAATTATTTAGTGACAATAAAAGCCAAGCTATTCTGGATATGCTGCTTAACCGTTGCGATGAACTAGGGGTAACGATCCGATTGAATTGCACTATGGAAACCGTAAGCCAACAAGAAAATGGTTTTATACTTAATACCAACCAAGGCGTTATTGAATGTCACGCCCTCGTTGTCGCCTCTGGAGCTATGAGTTTCCCTACTATGGGTGCCACCGATTTTGGCCATAAGTTGGCAAAAAAGTTTGGATTAAACATCACAGAAACACGACCAGGTTTGGTACCTTTTACACTAGATGCACGGGACCTAGCTCCACTCAAAAATCTGAGCGGGGTTGCAATTGATGCTATGGTGAGTTGTCGCGATATGAGTTTTCGTGAAAACATTTTATTTACTCACAAAGGGCTATCTGGCCCAGCCATACTGCAAATTAGTAGCTACTGGAAACCTGGTCAAAGCGTCACCGTGTGCATGCTTCCGGATATCGATCTGGCGCAGTTTTTTAAAGATGCTCAACAGAACCAGCCCAACAAGCAACTCAATACGGTTCTTAGGCAGCACTTTCCTGAACGGCTGATCGAAGCCTTTTGCCAAGATTTTGATTTGTCCAAACCTTTACAGCAGTACAAGCACAAAGACTTGACGTCCATAGCAGAGCGTTTCCAAAACTGGCAGTTTATTCCCAGCGGCACTGAAGGCTATAAAAAAGCAGAAGTCACCCTGGGCGGAGTCGACACTGATGAAGTGAGTAGCAAAACCTTTGAAGCTAAATCAGTAAAAGGCTTGTATTTCATCGGAGAAGTTCTGGATGTGACCGGGCACTTAGGCGGCTTTAATTTCCAGTGGGCATGGGCAAGTGGCCACTGCTGCGGAAAAGCTATTGCTGATTCAATGACTGCATAAACAAAAAAGCCGACCTTAAACTTAAGGTCGGCAAATAATAGCACTACTCTGCTATATCAGAGGGGTTGTTACCGGAGTAACTCGGTTACATAATTCGTAGCATTTCTCAAATCTGCGAACTATCGAATTCAATGTTTAAGTATGAGATTGCTCGCTACCATCACCATGTTTTTTGATGTCATTCTTAATCGCACGGTAGAAACCACCGAAAAATGCGATAGTTAAACCCACGATGATTAGTCCCGCGATTACATATTCATCTATGTACATTTGCCACCTCACTTAGGCTGTGCGCCTGAATCATGTTAAGTCATGACTTAAACATAGCAGTGGTCTGAGAATTAAAATTGACGTGTATCAATAAGGGCAGGTCAAGAACAAGAAGCTGCTTTAAAACCTGATTTGAATCAAGTTTCCTGAAAAGGAGCTTGGTTTGGTCGATTCTGACTCGGGGTCTCCTTTGGCGCCTCATTATTCTTTGTAATCATATTAGCCAGCTTATATATAATCTGATCTTTAAATTTCTCTCTTATATCCGAATTCAAAGCACCTAATAACCTACGGTCCACTTTCAACATAATACATGTTTCATTTGCGATAACGTGACTGCTTCTGGGTACATTCTGAATAAAGGCAATTTCTCCAAAGAACTCTCCTGGATGCATTTCTGCTAAGATTTCATTGCGCCCATCAAGCACAACCCGAGCAGTACCACTCATAAGGATATAAAACGCAGTATCCAAGGTTCCTTGTTCAATAATAAATTCATCTTCATTGGCTACATAAAACGCTGCATTATTATCTACAATGCGCTCACGTTCAAACGAGCTAAACTCCTTAAAAAACGGCACTTTATTGAGAATAATCAACATCTTACCGCGTGTTAATGAATTGATTTTCTTCATTCCTAATCCCGCTCTTAGCCCCGTGATAGCGCCTTCTAAAATAAGCCTTTCATTTAGTGTAGCCCAGCCTGCGTTTTTTATGATCACTGCTAAACTCAATTGAGAAGGAAGGAACCCTGGTCATCCATATGCTGAAATCATCACTTATCATGTCGTTTAATTCCTCGTTAGTATTAACGTTGTTTTTTATGTTGATGGTTGCCCACCCATCAAATGCACAAGACTCAACTCCAGATATTCAGGAAACTGAAAAGCAATTAAAACAACTAGAATTGCTGGTAAACGCTAGACAGTTTGATCAAGCCTATTCTTTGGCATCCTCTATACGAAACAATGAAGAGGGTCGACCAAGCTTTGATTTTTATTATGGTTTAGCCGCAATAGAAACAGGGCATTTTGATGAAGCCTTGTTTGCCTTCGAACGTCTCCTGTTTTACCAACCCAATAACCCTAGATATCGATTAGAACTGGCCCGAGTACATTTTTATTTGCGTAACTTAAAGCGCTCGGAATCAGAATTCAAACAAGTACTAAAGCAAAACCCGCCAGCACCTGTACGCAATAATGTAAAAACATTTTTAGACAAGATCGCCGAGCTCTATCGTCAAGTAGAGCCTGAATTCATGCTTGCGTTAGATTTAGCCGGTGGATACGACAGCAATATCAACAGTGCCACCAGTGAAGATGAACTACCTCAAGAAGAATTGATTTTTCCAGTAGATATCGTATTGAGTGAGGATGCAAAAGAAACCGCAAGTGCTTACTGGTCTACCCTTATTCATTTCGCCTATCTTAGGCCAATTAGTAAAACCCAAAGCTTAGATGTTCGCGCTATCTATAATAAACGAGCCAATAGTGAGACATCTCTATATGACCTGGATACATTAATTGCAGAGGGCGCATACGGTTTCTTTACAGGTCCCATTCGTTGGCGTCTCACTGGTCGATATCAAAGTGTCTTGCTTGATTCCGAGTCATTTCTCAGCACTCTTTCCTTCTTAGGAAACGGTCGTTGGCGACAGCCTAATGGCGCAAGTTATGGGATAGGTTTTAATTTAGGACAGAGTGAATACGACGATAACCCCAATGGCGACATTCAACAAATGCAATATAAGTTTACGTACCAATCGCCGCCGAAAAAAAGTAATTGGACTATCAGCGCATTTTTTGGTTTGGATGACGCTAAAGAATCTATCAATAAATATAATGGAAAAAGCTATCAGGGATTTTCAGTTCAGCAAACCACCCTTCACACGCAACGCAGTAGCTACTATTGGATGATCAATATTACCGCCAGTGAATACGATGCCATCAACACAGCTCTTTACAGCAAGTTACGTGAAGACATCAGCCTACATTCCACATTGGGTTGGCGATATAACATTACGTCCAAATTAAGTTTCCGCAATGACTATAGCGCAAGCTATCAAGATAGCTCACTCGAAGCCAACACCTACCAACGATTCAAAGCCGAACTTGGCATCACTTATAGAATGTAGAGAGGTTTATTATGAAAGTTTTCATATTTATTTTTTTCAGTCTATTCCTCTCAATACCGTCATTCAGTGCGGATATCGCAGCAAGAGTCATCATTGCTAAAGGCACTGTAATTGCACAAAACGATACTGAAAGCCGCGCATTGAAACGTCGTAGTGAAATATATCGAGGGGAAATTATTCGAACCGGCCCCAACAGTTCGGTGCAGTTACGATTTATTGATAAAGCTTTGATGACGATTAAAGCAAATAGCGAACTAGATATTGAGGAATATGTGCTTAAAAGCGAAACCACTGCCTCTGACAAAGCTCTCCTTAAACTAGTAAAAGGTGGTTTCCGCACCATTACAGGGTCGATAGGAAAAGGGGATAAAGATGCCTACAAGGTATCCACCCCAGCAGCTTCTATTGGAATCCGTGGTACCGCATATGAAGTGCAACAAGAAGCCAATGATAGCTTTGTGGTTGGAGTATATGAAGGTGGTATTCGCGTAGAAAACGAATCTGGCAGTATTGATCTTGGCTTAGGTGCGGATTATAACTACTCGCGCGTGACTCCCAACACAGCACCAAAAGGACTTTTGGCACCGCCCACTGCATTTGGTTTAAATAGCGCAACGAATAAACCAGTGGAAGGAGATGAAGAGGAAAACTCAAACGAAACTGAACAATCATCAGACGAGTCCGACACCGAACTTGCAGAAAACCAAGAGCAGGATGGTCAAGAGGAAGATGCCGATTTCACAGACTCCCTTCTCTCTGACAACGATAACGAATTTTTAGCAGACATCGACCAAGTCATCGTTGACGCTGTGGATACAAAGTTGGCAGAAACCATCGAGGCGTCAACGTCTTCTGAGTTTGATTTTAATAATCCCTATGCAGGTGTAAATATTTCCAATTCATCGAACCCTTTCGCTGAAAACATCATTAGTGACGAAGCATATGCTCTTGGCGAAAGTGGAAAACTAGGGTTGGTAGCCATACCCTCAATGTTCAATTTTTTTGGCTCCGGCGAGACGCCAACAATCCCGCTTATGGAAGCTCAATTAGAATCTTTCAATACTATGACAGATGCAAGTATTGAAACAGTCACCTATGCCCAAGGCTCCACGGTTGAAATTCGCTACTCTATTTTGGAAAAGAGCGGAACAAATGGCGACTATGTTACAAGGCACTTTCAATATGAAATTCCTATTGCCGAGAGCTCCAATACCACTGTTACGAATTCGGATGATTTAAATAATATCTTTCAATTTACTTCTGGAATACTTTACGAAGAAACCAACAATGGACGTATTGTTTCATCAGACCCTATTCACATAAACATCTACAACGCCGCCACTACAGGTGAATTTAGATTACAAATTGCCACCGCAACATCTGATCCAACTCAGGCTTTCTTAAGCTCATTAGAGCTTGATATCTTTGGAGTAAACGAAGAAACCGAACAGAAATTTTATCAACAAATTGGCAGTCAACAACTTGCGGATGGTAGCTACAGTGATCAAGACTGGTATACGCAAGCGGAACTTGAGGTCTTCATAGGAAATGGTTCATGGGATCCAAAAAATAACCAACCAATTTTAGTAGAAAACGAAGAGGAGCAAGATGGAACAACGCGCATAGCCATTATCAAGAAAGACAACGAGGACAATCAAGTTATCGATAGCTACTTAGCTTACACCAGTGCATCTCCCTCTTGTGGAGGAGCCGAATCCAGCTTAGAACCCTGTGATATTCAAGTAAAAGATGTAGGTGGTAGGGATAATATACGCTGGGGAGTATGGATATCAGAACCCGATGAACCCATTACCATAACGGATATCGACAACGGCTCGGCATTTACAGAAGAGGAAAGTAATATCTTAGCGTTTTGGATTGCAGCCGAACGAGCCGATATCAATCAACTATCTGGAACAGCGTCTTTCACCGCGAATGATCTTGATTGTACAGATCTAACTCAGTGTATGGGGTTTGCCGATGATGGTGTGGTCACATCACTTTCTGGTAATTTTTCAGTGGATTTCAATAATAGTAGAATTAGCCAAGGATCAATCAACTTAGATGTTTCCGATTCAGTCAATGGCAGCATCGTTTCTCAATGGGATGTCTCTTTTCAGAACGCACAAATTAAAGGCGCAGATTTTCACACCAATCAAATACAGGGTTCAGTGAAAGATTCAGCAGGTACTGAAATCTCAAGCCATATTGTTGGCAACATTGGAGGAATATTTGTTAAACCAGGGGATAAAGCGGTAGGCGGCTATAACTTTGGTGCCCTAGATACTGAAGGTATTCACAAACATGCCACTGGAGTATTTCAATTGGATAAACAATAAACACGAAAAAGCCAGCATGACGCTGGCTTTTTACTTTCACATTTGATTCAACAATTTCTCTTACCGAGACCTTACTTGGGCAACCTCGCATTTACCTAGGTCACAATTCTCTAACGTCAGCCCTGAACTATTCACTGTCAACAATGCAAACTCATGTTCTTTAACCGTCGAAGTTATATGGTGATCAAGCAATACATCGCTGAACTGCCAGTAATCGAAACGATGCTCGTGACCGTGTAGTCCCAAATCCACCCCCAAAGAATCAAGGTAATCGCTTAAATCAGACCCATCCCATGGAGCAATATGACTGGTAACAATGGTATAGCGTCGGCCCGCATCTCCTGCTGCTTGTTGTGCTAGCCAGTCCCGATCTGGCACATCTGAAAACTCGTATTTGTTATCGTTATAAGCGATGAAGCGAACACCTTGATAGTCAAAACTAAAATCATAGGGCCCAAATACATCTAACCAAATCTCTTTTCCGAAAGAAATGGCATCATGATTGCCGACCACCGCAAAAATGGGTTTATCGGTTTTTTCCATTGCCTTACAAGTCCATTCAAATTCTGCTTTGATACCTGTTTCTGTAAGATCACCAGACACAATTACAAAATCCACCGCATCCAAACCATCTACATGCTTAATAACATCTTCAAAATTACCAGGATATTGCTGAGGGTCACTCACAATTGCTACCTGAAACTCTTCTTTAAAACCCACTTTGTTTTCTAGCCGTCCAATCTTTTCTATATTTGCTTGAGTACGCAAACCACTGGAGCAATTTGCATCTGTTTGCCACGGCGTTACTTCATACTGGCAGCCAACAAGGAAAGACAGTAGTGTAATCAGTAGAATCAAATCGCGAATCATTTTTGCCTCTCCTTAAAATCGATAGCGGGCGCCAAAACCCAAATTTGTGATACCACTGAGACCCAGAAACTCATAGTTATCCACATAGAACTCGGTCTGGCGAATATAGTTAATAAAACCCACGTCAAGCACTGTGAGGTCTACATACACTTCCCAAGGTGTTTTCGTTTCCAATGTCATTTGATAATTAAACAAGATCCGAATTGAAGTAGGTTTGTAATAACCGTCGGGATACTGGTCAGGCAAACGGGTAAACAGATCATCATGATTACCATGCAAAATCCCCACTCCAACTGTCCAAGGCTTTAGCGTGTAACCTTGCCAAGGTAATTCAATACGAGTGCTTCCCTCATAGGCATAACCGATACTGGCTAACCCCATTTCCTTCTGATCATCCAGTTTTGGCGTATAGCCCAAACCTGCTTTAAAACGATGTTGACCAACATGATTCTCAGCGGACACATGTACGAGGCCCATCAGAGCGCCTGACTTGAGGTCCACAGCATCAACCCAGCGCTCTTCTGTATTCACTGCATTATCAAGCAATTCTGCGTAGCTCAGAGAATGCGATAAAGAAAACAGCAGAAGGGCGAAAACATAACTCACTTTCTTCATTAAAATAGGCATCAGAATGACTATGACCTTGATTTTGGATCTGACTTACATACGATAACGGTTCGAGGTGCGGATTAAACACCATTATCAATCCATTTTATATGGGATATTTTGGAACAAGCTGATCGGGTTTTTGAATAGAAATAATGTTTATCTGTTTGCTCTAATCCCACGACCCCTAACTTAGCCAGCAACAATAACGAAACATTGTCTCAAATAAAGAACAATTTATGGCAATTATTCATGCCTGTCAGAGCTTTTCATAGGTGAGACTTTTTTCACAAAAAAGTGAACGGATATTTTTCTGCATACGTATTTGGTGAGCCGCTTGGGAAAAGATCTAATTGATAAATTAATCAGTCACTTAATTGAGGAAACACTATGGCGAGTTACAAAGCCCCATTGAACGACATGAATTTTGTCCTGTTTGATGTTTTGAAAGCCGACGGTTTGAGCCAACTTCCTGGGTTCGAAGATGCAACCGAAGAGATGATTCGCGCGGTTTTAGAGGAAGCTTCTAAGTTCGCAGAGAATGTATTCCAACCGACAAACCAAGATGGGGATATCGAAGGATGCCAATACGATCCTGAAACCCACAATGTAACCACGCCAAAAGGATTCAAAGAAGCCTATAAAACATTCGCTGAGGGCGGATGGTCAGGTTTATCCGCAACAACAGAGTATGGTGGTCAAGGTCTTCCCCATCTACTAAAAATCGTCGTAGATGAAATGGCTTGCTCTACCAACTTGAGTCTAGGCATGTATCCAGGACTAAGTCACGGAGCAATTGACGCACTAACTGAACACGCCGAACAGGAACTGAAAGATAAGTATTTACCTCAGCTCATTAGCGGTGAGTGGACGGGCACCATGTGCTTGACTGAACCACAGTGTGGTACCGATTTAGGCTTAATCCGCACAAAAGCAGAACCACAAGCTGATGGCAGTTATAACATATCAGGAACCAAAATCTGGATTACCGGTGGTGAACATGACATGGTGGATAACATCGTTCACCTAGTGCTCGCGAAGCTGCCCGGTGCTCCTGATTCGAGTAAGGGTATTTCCTTGTTTCTAGTACCTAAGTTCTTGGAAGATGGTTCACGTAACCCAGCCTTCTGTGGTGGCTTAGAACACAAAATGGGAATTAAAGGTAGCGCGACCTGCGTTATGAACTTTGAAGGTGCCAAGGGCTGGTTAATCGGCAAAGAAAACGAAGGTCTCAAGTGCATGTTCACCATGATGAACGCGGCACGCATTATGGTAGGCGTTCAAGGCTTGGGCCTAGCCGAAAAGGCATATCAAATCAGTTTAGGTTTCGCTAAAGAGCGTTTACAAAGCCGCTCATTAACCGGACCCAAAAGTCCTGACGAAAAAGCCGATCCGATCATCGTCCACCCAGATGTTCGTCGCATGCTGATGCAGCAAAAAGTCTTTTTAGAAGGCGCTCGCTGTATGGCTTACTTTACAGGTTACCATCTGGATTTGGCGCACAAACACGATGATGAAAGTGTCCGTGAAGAAAGCGATGATATCGTACAAATCATGACACCGATTATCAAAGCGTACTTAACCGATGAAGGTTTCTTTAGTACCGACCAAGCTCTCCAATCCATGGGTGGTTCTGGTTTCACTCAAGATTGGGAGGTCGAGCAATTATTGCGTGACGGTCGAATTGCTCGCATCTATGAAGGCACTAATGGCATCCAAGCATTGGATCTGACGGGTCGTAAACTAACGATTAAAGGCGGTCGTTTACCTAAGACCTTCTTCAAAGTCATGAATGCAATGATCGCGGATCTTGACAATGCTGAGCACCAAGAGAAGTGCAAAACCCTTTTGAAAACTCTTCAGGGTGCATTGATGTGGTTAGGCCAAGAAGCCATGAAGGATCCTGAGCAAGCAGGTGCGGCGGCTACGCCATTACTGAAATTATTCTCTTTGTGCGCAATGAGCGTAATGTGGGCAACAATGGCCAAGAAAGCCAATGAAGGGCTAGGTTCTGGCAAGTATGAAGATGCCTTTTATCAAGGCAAAATTAAAGCCGCCGAACACTTCTTCCGTCTTGCGCTGTCGCAAGCAGAGATGCATAAAGCAGACATCGAGGCGGGCAAATCAACCTTGATGGATATGGCTGAAGGCGAGTTTTAAAGTTTTTTAAAAACATTCTTCGCAAACGAAAAACGCCCATCTTCTGATGGGCGTTTTTTTATTGCTTTATAAAGACTAAGTGTGGTGCTCAGCCAGTAGTTTTAGTTGCCGTATAGACTCGTGATAGAGCTGACGAGTCCTTTCAAGCGTTACACCGATTTGCGGAGCTATTTCTTTAAAGGGGTACGTCTGACCAATACCAATACCATGATAGAGACGCACTATAAACTGCTGGCGCTTTGGTAACTCGCCAATGAGTTTCTCTAGAAATGCTTCTCCGTCCTCTTCGTCTAATTGGGAAGAAGGCGTAGCTATGGATTCTGAAGCCATAGACTCTTGCATCGTTAAACCTTCATCATAAATGGGCTCATCAATAGAGTCGCCCACATTGGTGACTGCGAGTGTTGAACGAATATGATCAACATCCATCCCTAGAATTGAGCTAATCTCTTTTGCATTTGGATAGCGACCATTTGCTTTGAAAAACTCGTATTTACAGCGCTCAACTTTCACGATGCGATCTGTCACATTAGTCGGAATACGCACAATGCCTCGTTTTTCTGATAGCGCACCTTTAATTGCCTGCTGAATCCACCAATATGCATAAGTAGTAAAGCGATATCCTTTATTAATGTTGTAGCGTTCAGCACCTTTTATAAGGCCCAAAGTACCTTCTTGTATCAGCTCTTCTAACTCCATGCCTTTACCAGTATATTGACGGGCAACATGCATTGCTAAACGTAAATTAGCTTGCACTAACTGATTGCGATAATCCTCATATCGACGTTTCAACACTTGGGCTTGCTTGTAAAGACGTCCTTTCAGTTCGTGAATATGTTGCAGGTATAAATCGAAAACTTGTGATCGATCGGACTCCAATTTCACAACAATTCGAGAAAGCTGATGAAGGTCAACAGTGTTTAAATGAGAATGACGGGTATGCTTTGCTAATAACCAAAGATCATATTGTGTAATTAATTGATCAAGAGCATGAGGATCTTGTTGCTGCTCTTGAATCAACTCAATAACATCGTCTAAGACGTGATCATGGGCAAACATAATTTCACCCAGTTTGATCATGGCCTCATCCATTTTGATCGCTAAACTTCGCTCCGTTTTTGCGTCAATTAGATCAGTATGAGGGTAATGGAATGTCAACTCATTGATTTGTTCAGGCACCATAAAACACCACCTTATATGCTTTCATGCGCTATAAGATGTGTACGCTATATGAGTGTATTTGGATTGTTATTTTAAGCTATCAAGCACCCGTTCTAAGGCGCTATTGAATTTGCTAGAAGAGTAAAACATTAACTATAAAAAATAACTATAATGGAAACCAATAATCATGCAGAGCGTTAATATCATCAAGCACGCTTTCAGCTGGTAATGAGTTCAAATCAACACCCTGATTATAGCCCTGTTTTAACATAATGCAGGGGATATTAGCGGCTTGTGCAGCAAGCGCATCGGATTCACTATCCCCCACCATAACCACATCATTTTCAGATAATTTCCAAAAAGACAAACAGTGTTGAAGTGGTTCGGGGTGTGGTTTTTTATACTCTAACGAATCGCCACCAAGATAAATATCAAAGTACGAGCCAATCTTTAGCGCCTGCAATAAGCTAGGTACAAAAGCGACGGGCTTATTGGTTACTAAACCTATATTAATATTATTTTTCTTAAGAGCGGTTAATAATGTGATAACGCCTTTATAAAGTCGCGACGCATTATTATGATGTGCTTTATAATGCTTTAAAAAAGCTGAATGCAATTGCTCAATCGGCAGTACTTTTCCAAATGCACATATTGCGCGTTCAATTAAGCGTCGACTACCATTACCCACCCAAAGCCGAATCTGATCTTGAGAAAAATACTCAGACTCATCAATTATCTCAGCGAATGCTAAGTTAACGGCGGTCGTTAAATCGGGAACGCTATCAACAAGCGTTCCATCTAAATCAAAAATAACGGCCTTGGGTAAAGCTTTAGACATTTTTGAGCAGACCTAATAACTAATTGCTTTTTGCTATTTCAGCACGCATTTTTTCAATGGTAGTTTGATAATCATCAGCATTAAATATCGCACTACCAGCAACAAAGGTATCTGCACCTGCAGCGGCAATTTCTGCAATATTATCTACTTTTACACCACCATCAATTTCAAGACGTATATCCAAACCGCTGTCATCAATTTTTTTGCGGGCTTGCTTAAGCTTGTCCAAAGTCGCAGGAATAAAGCTTTGACCGCCAAAGCCTGGGTTAACCGACATCAGCAGAACCATATCTAATTTATCCATTACGTAATCCATATAGTGCAATGGCGTCGCTGGGTTGAAAACTAAACCTGCTTTACAACCGGCATCTTTAATGATCTGTAGTGAGCGATCAATGTGATCAGACGCTTCTGGATGGAAGGTAATATAAGATGCACCAGCCTCAATAAAATCACCAATAATACGATCCACAGGACTTACCATTAAGTGAACATCAATAGGGGCGGTGACGCCATGATTGCGCAATGCTTTACACACCATAGGGCCAATCGTCAGGTTAGGTACGTAATGATTATCCATTACATCAAAATGTACTATGTCTGCACCCGCAGCTAGAACGTTATCTACTTCTTCGCCTAAACGAGCAAAGTCGGCTGATAAAATAGAAGGGGCAATTAATGGGCTTTGCTTGCTCATCAGTACAGCTCTCTCATCGATAGTATTAAGTTTGGTCGAATTTTACCCGAAATAGTCCCAATACCCCAGACCATACCCAACTTTATTGCTAGTCGTTTTTGTGAGCCAAAAATGTAGATTGATATGACCGCCGCTGATAAACTTCAGACACCTAAACCTCATAATGATAATAATTGGTATTCGGTCTAATGTACGCTATTCGTGTTTCTCTGGCTTTTGTCATCTTAGCCTTTCTTGCTCTCGCGCTGACCCCTGTAACTCTGCTACGCCCAAGGCATCGCAATAACATGGCGTTGGTATCCAATGTTTGTGGCAAAGTCATGTTGTGGTACTGGGGAGCAACCGTCGAAATAGAAAACGGTGAACGCTTAAGTCCTGAATCCCCCGTTGTTTTTGTAAGTAATCATCAAGATACTCATGACATTTTCTTCGCCATCAACATTATTCGTAACGGCACGGTGACTTTAGGAAAATGGGAAATGATTTACGTGCCCTTTATTGGCTTACTTTATTATCTGGCTGGTAATATTTTGATAAAACGAAAGAATAAATCAAAAGCACAAAAGGCATTGTCTATTGCGGCGAAGCGCATGCAGGAAAAACAACTATCGGTTCTGATTTTCCCTGAAGGTACGCGTAACTGGGGCACACCTCTACCTTTTAAATTGGGTGCGTTTAAGTTAGCCATTGAAGGCCAGGTTCCGGTACAGCCTATTTGCTTCTCCTTACGTCACCTCACCATGAACTATCGCCAGTGGCAATCGGGGACAATCAAGGTGAAATGTTTGGAACCAATTTCTACAAAAGGCATGACGCAAGAAGATGCTCTCGATTTGGCTGTCACCTGTCGAAAGAAAATTGAAAAAGCGTGCATTGATATCAGTAAATAATCTTTATTGCGCTTTTCTGTGTTTCTTGATTTTGTCGTAAGCGGTTTGTATTTCCTGAGTCTTTTCTTTTGCCATTTGCATCATCTCTTCTGGTAAGCCTTTGGCGACTAGTTTATCAGGATGATGTTCACTCATTAATTTACGATAGGCCCGCTTAAGGGCTGTATCGCTACAGTCAGGTTTTACACCTAAAATCTGATAAGCCAACTTCAACTCATCTGCACTACGGGAAAAACTCTGGTTAAACTGTCCGCGGAATTGTTCCTGGCTTGCTCGCACTCGCGCATGAATATACTCAAACTGTAGGGCACTAATTCCCATGATGCGACAAACACGATCAAGCAAGTGCTTTTCCTGAAGGCTCAGCTCACCATCAGCATAGGCAACACTAACTTGTATTTCTAAGAACATCTGGATCAATGATCCTCGACGTCCTACGCTGCGCATGAGCTGCTGTATTTCATGCTCTAGATCCAAGTGTGGGCTTTTACCCTCAGTAAAAAGCTCGATAGCAGCACGACGTTGTGTTTCATTTAGGCCCATCTGATCCATAACAAATCGAGCTTGCTGAATTTCTTTTTCAGTTACGCGGCCATCACTTTTGGCCATTTGCCCCATCACCAAAAACGTAACTCGGAAAAAAATATTTTGCCCTTCAGCATGGCTGGTTTGTTCGCCACGAAAGCGCCCATTGACGTGATCGAAAACATTACCCAGTAACAAACCTATTAATAAACCAACTGGCCCACCGCTTAATAAGCCCAGAAAACCACCGATGATTTTTCCTGTCCACTGTTCTAATTTCATTGATTTAGCAACCGTTGATTAATTTCTTGCAAGCGCTCAGGGGTGCCTACGTCTAGCCAGTAACCACGATACACATCCCCAGTCACTTGCTTAGAGTGCATTGCCTTTTTTAATAATGGCGCCAATTTAAATGCACCCGACTCACAACCATCAAATAGATCTTTGTGTAAGATACTCAAGCCGGAAAAGGTAAAAGCCTCCTCGCCTTCTGATACTTTGACCATACCATTGTGCAAAGCAAAATCGCCATCTGGATTGTGTGAAGGATTACCTACCAAGAACAAATGCGCATGATGATGGATACCTTTATTTAATCTTTGATAATCCATATCGCTCCACACATCCCCATTAACCACTGCAAAGCAGGGTTCGCGTTCATTGACCAATAATGGCAGCGCCTGAAAAATACCCCCGCCGGTTTCCAAAGCAGTTTTTTCGTGACTGTATTGAATCTGACATCCATAAGCACTGCCATCACCAAGGTATGCTTCAATTTGTTCCCCTAGATACGCATGATTAATGACAAGCTCATTAAATCCTGCTTTCACTAAACGCTCTACGTGATGGGCAATAAGCGGCTTGCCAGCTACCTGTAGCATTGGCTTTGGACTGTTGTCCGTTAAATGTTTCATGCGCGTGCCGCGACCTGCGGCCAAAATCATGGCTTTCATGAATATCGTGTCACGCTCTACTTTCAATAACAGGCATCAATTGATTTTCTAACCATTGATGAAACTCGGTCAAGGCATCGTACTCAGCGCTTACTTGTCGAATATAATTCAAAGTTCGCGGAATATCGTCAAGATAACGGGTTTTACCATCACGGTACGCTAGACGCGCAAAGATACCAACCACCTTAATATGACGCTGAAGCCCCATCCAATCAAACCACAACATGAGTTGTCCATCACTAATGGCCCCCACTAAACCAGCTTGTCGGGCTTTGGCAAAATAATCTTGCGCCCACGACTGGACCTGTTCCTGTGGCCAATCAATATAGGCGTCGCGTAATAAGCTCACCAAATCATATGTTAATGGACCATGCACTGCATCTTGAAAATCAATAATGCCAATATCACCCGAAGTGAGTTTCATTAGATTGCGACTATGATAATCACGATGCACAGGCGCTTGTATTTGCCCCAATGCTGTTTCTCTTAACATTGCAAAGGTATCGTCTAGCATACTTTGTTCTTGCGAACTCAATTTGTATTCTAGGTGTTTAGGTAAATACCACTCGGTGAACAAGCGCATTTCTCGATCAAGTAACTCAGCATCGTATTGAGGCAAGGGTAAATCCGTTTGCTGGATTTCAATCAAACTATCCATACAGGACGAATATAGATCACTGGCCTGTTCTATACTTTCCTCGAGCAAAGGCTGAAGCAAAGCGTCACCAAAATCCTCCAGTAACATAAAGCCCTGCTGTAAGTCAGCTTTAATCACTTTTGGCACCTTCACTCCTTGCTTGTGCCAGTGGTTGGCGATTCGAACAAAAGGCTCGCTGTCTTCTTTTTCTGGCGGCGCATCTACAGCAATATAGGTGCGCCTCTGTGAAGTGAGAAGTTGGCGGAAATAACGACGAAAGCTAGCATCGCCAGAAACGGTCTCAAGGGAACCTTGGGGTTCACCTAGGTTCAGATCATGCAGGGTTTCGGTCACCCAAGCTTGCAATGCGGTCAGTCTTGCATCCATAGCTGGCCCTTAAATGGGATAAAACGTACAATTCAGGTTTTGTTGCTGCACCATAACACAAGTTAGCGATTTGATTAGGAATTTTGGTCACATGCCTCGCCCTGGGCTACTTATAATTACAGCATTAATTACAAGCCAATCGCCGCAGCTCCTGGCAGCCGAGAGCGACACTGTGGGTTTCTGGAAGAAGCTACACTGGCTAGAAAAACATCAACTCCCTCAAGCACAAGCGGACGCATTACCTAGTTTCTGCAGCGGCGACTACATGGCACCGCCCCCCGTGGACAGACAAACCGGAGTTTTGGAAATCGAAAGTGATAGCGGCGAGTATGCCGAGTCCGGAATCGCGCAATTCACTGGTCGTGTCTCTATGATGCGCGATGGCAACCTAGTAAAAGGCGAAAGTGCCACTTATGATCCGAAAAGTGGCGAAGTGGTATTTCAGCAAGACATCCAATTTATTAGTCCAGACATCAGTATGTTGGCTGAGCGTTTGAATTATAATGCTGGAAATGGCGCCGCTGTTTTACAAGGGTCCTATTATACTGTGCCGCAAAGCCATATCCGTGGCCAAGCAGATAGTATTGAACTAGCCGAAGACCAATCACTGACCCTTAACAATGCGAGTTACACATATTGCGAACCAGGATCTGATCTTTGGGACCTAAAAGCCAGCGAATTGTATTTAAACGAACCACAAGGATACGGAGAGGCGTATCATGCACGTCTTAGAATCAAACAAGTCCCTATTCTATATCTTCCCTATTATCGCTTTCCTATTAGTGAAGATCGCTTAACTGGCTTCCTGAACCCTGAAATCAGTATTGGAGCGCGCAGCGCTAAAGGCGATATCAGCGATACCGACATATTCATCAATGAATTAGCACTGCCTTTTTATTTCAACATCGCACCGAACTACGATGATACCTTCACCCCGCGCTACGTGCGTGAGCACGGTGTCATATTAGAAAACCAATTCCGCTACCTCAATGGTCTTGGATTTGGTCAGCTTGATGTTAGCTACCTAAACGATGATGAGGCCAATGGTTTAGCGGAAAACGATGTCAACCATCGCGAAAACTCAGAGCGCTGGTCAAGAGCATGGCAGCACCAGTTGCAATTGAGTCAATCATGGCAATACCGTGTTAACTACCAAGAAGTAAGTGACGTTTATTTTGATAATGACTTTTCTCGCTCAGGTGTAATTAACCGCGATAGCTATTTGAAACAAAATACAGAATTAGAATTCAATAATGGCGATATTCAATTCCTGACTCGTGCAGAACAATATCAGACCATCGACGAAAACATCAGTGATGCCAACAAGCCTTACTATCGTTTACCGCAGTTGCGTGTAAGCAACTTAAGCATTGCACAAGACAATCGATTACATTGGCACTACGAAGCCGAAGCCACCTCCTTCAGTCGCGACAATGATGATTTGAGTGGCATCAACAAAATCGAAGGACAGCGCATTCATGGGCAATTAGAAATTAGCTATCCGTGGCGTAACAGCTATAGCTTTGTTGAGCCCCAAATTAGCTTGATGAGTACCTACTACGAGCTAAGCAATATCGATGAGAGCCTTGTCAGCCAAGGCTTTGACACAGAGCAAACACGACAACTTTACAGTGCTCAAGTAGACGCTGGATTATTTTTCGAACGTCAATTGAACTGGTTTGATTCATCGTACACCCAAACCTTAGAGCCCCGCATCATGCTGGCCTATACACCATACGAAGAGCAGCAGTACATACCCTTATTTGATACCACAGCCACTAGCTTCAGCTACAGTCAATTGTTCTCAGCTGACCGCTTCACAGGCTATGACCGCATCGGCGACACCCAGCAAATTTCTCTTGGATTAACGACGCGTTTCTTAAATGGTCAAGGTAGCGAGGTATTCCGCGCAAGCATTGGTCAAATACACTACTTAGACGACCGCACCATTGCCCTTGCGACAGGTTCAGAACTTAGTTCGGACGAGCAAAACAACAGTTCGTCTCTTGCCGGTGAGGTAGCCTGGACGTTCCGCGATTATTGGCGTACTAAACTAGATGTTCAATACAAGGCCAATGCTGACAAAGGAGAAGAGCCATTTGAAAAGGCCAGCTGGCAGCTAAATTACCAAGAACCAGATTCTTGGTTATTTGATATGAACTTCAGCCATGTAGAGGCAACCAAACAAAAGCAAGTAGGACTTGCGTTTTTTGCTCCAGTGACAGATTCGTTTGCGTTTTACGGGCAACGCAAGCAGGATATTTATCCTTATGATAGTGTCACAAAAGATGAGAAAGAAGCGAATAATCTGCTCAATATCGAGAGTTTAGTCGGTATCGAATATCAAAACTGTTGCATGCGCTTTCAGTTTACTTATGAAGAACACACACAAAGCGATAATCAAAAAGACTATCAGTTCCTCTTCCAGATCCATTTCAAAGGACTTGGAATACTGGGTAGTAAGAGCGAAGAGATTTTAAGTGAACGCATTTATGGCTATGACCAAAGACAAATCCATGACTACTAGTATTATTCAACAAATCACGAAAACAGCCCTATTGGGCATATTCGCCGTAAGCTTGCCACTACAAGCGCAAATTCAAACCATTGACAGTATCGCCGCTGTGGTTGATGACGGTATCATCATGGAAAGCGAGTTAGAACAACGCATTGATACGATCAAGCGTCAAAGTCAGGGAATGCGTTTGCCACCTGACGACATATTACAAGATCAAGTATTAGAGCGCCTCATTATAGAAAATCTACAACTGCAAATGGCTGAGCGTTCAGGTATGCGTATTAGCGATGAACAGTTAAATCAAACCATCATTAACATTGCCAAACAAAACGGCCTGACCTTACGTGAATTTAAAAAGGCTCTGGAAAAGGACGGTGTGAGTTATGCACAAGCACGAGAACAAATTCGTCGTGAACGCATTATTTCCGAAGTACAACGCTATCGCGTGGGTAGCAAAATCAATATCAGTGAGCAGGATGTAGACAACTTTCTCAATAGCGTACGCGGTAAAAGCGCCACAGCCGAAGAGTACCGTCTAGGTCACATTCTTATACAAGTACCGTCACAAGCCAGTCGTGCTCAACTAAAGCGTGCGCAAAACAAAGCGGAAGATATCGTGAAAAAGCTGCGTAATGGCGCAGACTTTCAGCAAATGGCCATCAGTCAATCAGAGGGCCGCAATGCCTTAAAAGGCGGCGATCTTGGATGGCGCAAAGAGGCAGAGTTACCCACACTATTTGCCGACATCGTACCGGATCTAAAAAAAGGACAAGTGAGCAACCCGATTCGCAGCGCCAGCGGCTATCACATCATTAAAATCAGCGATAAGCGTGGTGGTGATACTCAGATGGTTCGTCAAACCAAGGCACGCCACATCTTGATTCAAGAAAATGAGATTCGAAATAGCCAACAGGCGAAAAAACTTATCAATGATTTGTATAAGAAGCTGAAAAATGGCGCTGACTTCGATGAGTTAGCCAAAGAGTACAGTGACGATCCTGGCAGTAAACTCAGTGGCGGCGACTTGGGCTGGGTCAACCAAGGGGATATGGTGCCAGCATTTGAGCAAACCATGAATGCCACGAAAAAGGGCCAGATCAGCGAGCCATTTAAGTCGCGCTTTGGTTGGCACGTACTGCAAGTAACTGACTACCGTCAAAAGGACGTAGGTGAAGAGATTCAGCGTAATCAAGCGCGTCAGTTATTATACAGCCGTCGTTTTGAAGAAGAGCTACCGATTTGGCTACGCCAGATTCGCGCTGATGCTTACGTGGAAGTTAAGTAATTATGCAACGCTTAGCCATTACCATTGGTGAACCATCAGGCATTGGCCCGGATTTAGTCGTAACCCACGCCCAAAAAGTTCAGCAGGAAGCGCAAGTGATTGCTATTGGTGATGCGAACTTGCTGCAACGCCGCGCCAAACTGCTGGGTTTGGGTTTAACGATCAAAGCCTTTGATCCAAACATGCCAGCACAAGGCAGCCAAGCTGGCGAATTGTGGGTTGAACATATACCACTTGCAGAACAAGAAGTGATTGGTGAGCTCAATCCAGCCAATGCCCAGTATGTGTTAAATACCCTAGAGCACGCCTGCCAAGGCTGCATGGACGGGCTTTATGATGCCATGGTCACAGCACCAGTGCATAAAGGGGTCATTAACGAGGCAGGCATTGCATTCAGTGGCCATACCGAGTTTTTAGAAGAGATGACCAACAGCCCACAAGTGGTCATGATGCTAGCAACAAAAGGGCTAATGGTGGCCTTGGTGACAACCCACTTACCACTAAAAGACGTACCTGCGGCAATCACAGAGAAAAAACTCAGCGATGTCACAAAAGTGTTAGACCACGACCTAAAGACCTTCTTTGGTTTAAGCACGCCGCGCATTCTCGTCTGTGGCTTGAACCCTCATGCTGGAGAGGGTGGTCATATGGGTCGAGAAGAAATTGATACCATTATTCCTACGCTGAACAAACTGCGCGACCAAGGCATAGATGTCAGTGAACCCTTGCCTGCCGATACTCTCTTCACCGATAAAGTGCTAGAAAACGGCGACGCGGTTTTGGCTATGTATCACGATCAGGGTTTACCTGTCTTAAAATACAAAGGCTTTGGCGCAGCTGCTAACATTACACTAGGGCTTCCCATTATTCGCACCAGTGTCGATCACGGTACCGCATTGGATTTAGCCGGCACAGGAAAAGCCAATGGTGGCAGCTTCACAACCGCCATCGACTATGCACGCCATATGGCAGCATGTAAGCAAGCTTAACACGAGATACTGCCAATAATATGAGCAACGACAAGTTCCACATGGGGCATCAGGCCCGCAAACGCTTTGGACAAAACTTCCTTCACGATCCCAACGTGATTCGAAATATCGTGAAAAGCATTCGCCCAAAAGTGGGTGATCGTATTGTTGAAATTGGTCCAGGCATGGGCGCGATTACTGAAGAACTACTGGACGCAACCGAAGGTGAATTGGACGTAGTTGAACTTGACCGCGACTTGATTCCCGGCTTAAAGGTTAAATTCTTCAATCACAAAGGCTTTCGCATCCATGAATCTGATGCACTCAAGTTCGATTTTGCGACACTAAAGCAAGCTCCTGAAGAGCAACTAAGAATTGTGGGCAACCTACCCTACAACATTTCCACGCCTTTAATCTTTCACCTGTTAAGTTACTCTGGTTTAGTGAAAGACATGCATTTTATGCTGCAAAAAGAGGTGGTTCAGCGCTTAGCAGCAGGCCCGGGGGATAACAACTATGGTCGCTTATCCATCATGGCTCAATACTATTGCCAAGTTCAGCATATGTTTGATGTAGGACCAGGGGCATTTAAACCTGCACCAAAAGTGGATAGTGCCATCGTGCGCATGGTGCCTCACCAAGATCTCCCCTATCCAGTGAAAGATCATAAAACGTTTGAACGCATTGTCAGAGAAAGCTTTGCTATGCGCCGCAAAACGTTGCGCAATAACTTGAAAAAAACCATCAGCAGTGAAGAATTAGAAAAGCTAGGCATTGATCCGGCTCTACGACCAGAGCGCTTAGGCTTGCCTGAATACACACGCATCGCTGATTATATATACGAACGAGCAGATAATGGCTAATCCAAACGTCCGAGTCGATGTCATCCCTCGCTACCTCGTTGAAGAATCCAGTGACGAGAAAAAACGTTATGTATTTAGTTACACCGTCACCATTCACAACGAGGGTGAGCGCACTGCCCAACTATTAAGCCGCCATTGGATTATCACCAACGGCGAAACCTTAAAGACACAAGAAGTTCGCGGCGATGGCGTCATCGGTAAGCAACCCACAATATTACCCGGTGAAAGCTACACCTACACCAGTGGTACCGTTATGGAAACACCGGTAGGCACCATGCAAGGTAGTTACCGCATGATTGATGACGAAGGGATATACTTCGATGTACCAATTCCAGTTTTCACTTTAGCCGCAACCCACAGCGTGCACTAATGAGTAAACGAACTTTTGCCGTCGGCGATATCCAGGGATGCTTAGATCCGTTAAAACGCCTGTTAGACCACGTCAAGTTTGACCCTAGCAAAGATCAGCTTTGGTGCGTTGGCGACCTTGTTAATCGAGGTCCTGATAGCCTTGGCGCACTCACATTCCTCTATGACATGCGCAAAAGTTTAAAAGTCGTGTTAGGTAATCATGACCTCCATTTACTGGCCATGGCCTCTGGGCACAGTCCGAAAAAAGACAAAGATTTAACAAAGATCATTGAATCTGAAAATTCAGAAAAGCTACTTAAATGGCTAAGTAAACGCCCGTTATTCTATCGCGATAAAGAAAGAAAACTGGCTATGTGCCACGCTGGCATTCCCCCTATGTGGGACGTTAAAAAAGCCGAGGCGTTGAGTGATGAAGTAGAAGCGGTTCTGCAGAGCCCAAAAGCAGACAAATTTTATAAACACATGTATGGCAACGAGCCGCACATTTGGGAAGACAGTCTATCGGGTATGGAACGCATCCGCTGTATCGTCAATTACTTTACGCGCATGCGCTTTATCGGCCCTCACGGTGAATTGGACCTAAATGAGAAAGGCAATGTCATCAAACAAGATAATGATTTGCAGCCCTGGTTTCATTATCAAATTGCAAACAAAAAATACCAATTACTGTTTGGCCATTGGGCCGCTCTTGGGGGCGTTTTCGACCATCCTAATGTCACTGGTTTAGATACGGGTTGCGTTTGGGGCGGTCCCATGACATTAATGCATATCGAAAGTGGCCAACGCTATTTATGCGCACTGGACGATAAAAAGGTGACCCATGTTTAAACATATGAATATTGCAGAACTGAGAGACATAATGGATAGCGAAGCCGTGAAAATAGTGGATATTCGCGACCTTATTAGTTTTCAGCAAGGTCATATTCCCAGCTCACTGCGTTTAGATAACGACAATGTTCAGCAATTCATTACAGATACGCCAAAAGACAGCAAGGTTGTTGTCTGCTGCTACCATGGCAACTCTAGCCAAAGTGCAGCCCAGTTCTTAGCCGAGCAAGGCTTTAGCGATGTGTATAGTCTTGATGGCGGTTTTACCATGTGGCAAAGCCTGTACCCAGACCGGGTTAGCTCCTAACATTAAGTGTATGATTCGTCATTCCCGCGCAGGCGGGAATCCATTTTTCAATGTAAAAATCATTGGATGGATTCTCAGTCAAGCTGAGAATGATGAACAATCATACGCCACACTCAATACTCGGCCTTCACAATTCCTCACTAACATTCGAACCTATCTATATTATCCACATCTAAGTCATACGATCGTTTTATTATTTCCAAAGATTTTTTATTAAATTTAGAAATAAAGGCACAGCCTATGCAACATATTTCAGGAAGCAGTAAAAAATTGACGCTTTGCTGCTAATCCATTTTATAGGCAATCACATATAAGCATACAGGAGGCGCTTTACGCGCTAAATTAAAGAGAGGGCATGCTGTAACTGATAAGCCTAAACAGATTTTGACAATTCGGCGGGGTGTGGACCATGACAATATTCAATCACTATCAGGATCGCTACAAAGTTACGCAAGAAGAAGTCATGACGTTGCAGGAGTATCTGCAACTGTGCAAGGAAGATCCAACAGCTTATGCGACCGCTCCGGAGCGAATGTTGCAAGCCATCGGCGAGCCAGAACTTATCAATACCAGTGATGATCCCCGCCTAAGTCGCATCTTTTCAAATAAAGTCATAAAACGGTATCCTGCCTTTAGTGAGTTTTATGGCATGGAAGAGGCTGTCGAACAAATCGTGTCGTACTTCCGTCATGCCGCCCAAGGCTTGGAAGAAAGAAAGCAAATTTTATATCTCCTTGGTCCAGTTGGTGGTGGTAAATCATCACTGGCAGAGCGCCTTAAACACCTCGTACAAAAAGTGCCGTTTTATGCTATCCAAGGTTCGCCGGTATTTGAATCTCCACTTGGTCTCTTTGATCCAGATGAAGACGCAACCATTCTAGAAGAAGACTATGGCATTCCCAAACGCTATGTCCGTGGCATCATGTCCCCTTGGGCCGCTAAGCGCTTGCGTGAATTTAAAGGGGATATTAGCCAATTTAAAGTTGTCAAACTCTACCCCAGTATTATCGATCAGATTGCCGTTGCTAAAACAGAACCCGGTGACGAGAACAACCAAGATATTAGCTCTCTCGTAGGTAAGGTGGATATTCGACAACTTGAGGACCATTCACAAGACGATCCTGACGCCTACAGTTTCTCAGGTGCGCTATGTCGTGCGAACCAAGGCATGATGGAATTTGTCGAAATGTTCAAAGCCCCTATCAAAGTACTACACCCCTTACTCACCGCCACACAAGAAGGGAATTACAATGGTACGGAGGGCATGGGCGCGATACCGTTTGATGGCATCGTCATGGCCCACTCTAACGAAAGCGAATGGCAAACGTTCAAAAATAATAAAACCAATGAAGCTTTCATTGACCGTGTTTACATCGTAAAAGTGCCTTACTGTTTGCGTATCAAAGAAGAAATGCAAATTTATGAGAAGCTATTGAAAAACAGCTCACTTAACCGTGCTCCTTGTGCTCCAGATACTTTGCATATGCTCGCGCAATTCTCGATTTTATCCCGCGTAAAAGAACCTGAGAACTCCAGTGTTTACAGCAAGATGCGCATTTACGACGGTGAAAATCTCAAAGATACCGATCCCAAAGCAAAATCCATTCAAGAGTATCGTGACGCTGCAGGTGTTAACGAAGGCATGAGCGGTCTTTCTACCCGTTTCGCCTTCAAAATCCTAAGCCGTGTGTTTAACTTTGATGCCAGCGAAGTGGCTGCCAACCCAGTTCATCTTATGTATGTTCTGGAAAAACAAATAGAGCAGGAGCAGTTCCCACAAGAAACCGCAGATCGCTACCTGAACTTTATCAAAGAGTACCTAGCGCCTAAATATGTCGACTTTATCGGTAAAGAAATTCAAACCGCCTACCTCGAGTCCTACAGTGAATACGGCCAAAATATTTTTGACCGCTACGTCACTTATGCAGACTTCTGGATTCAAGATCAAGAATACCGAGACCCTGAAACCGGTGAAATTCTTGATCGTGCCGCTATCAATGAAGAGCTAGAGAAGATCGAGAAACCAGCGGGTATCAGTAATCCTAAAGACTTCCGTAATGAAGTGGTTAACTTTGTATTGCGCGCCAAAGCAAATAACCAAGGTAAAAACCCAAGCTGGCAAAGTTACGAAAAGATGCGTTCAGTTATTGAGAAGAAAATGTTCGCCAATACGGAAGACCTACTGCCCGTTATCAGTTTTAACGCCAAAGGATCCTCCGACGAGAAGAAAAAACACGATAACTTTGTTGCTCGCATGGTTGAGCGTGGATACACCGAGAAACAGGTTCGCCTACTATCTGAATGGTACTTACGCGTGCGTAAGTCGCAGTAAAGAAACCTGTTAAGAAGGCGAGGTGCCCATGAGCTATATTATTGATCGCCGCTTAAATGGTAAAAACAAAAGTATGGTGAACCGTCAGCGTTTTTTACGCCGGTACAAGTCCCATATTAAGAAAGCGGTGACCGACGCGGTCAACAAGCGTTCCATTACCGATATGGAGCGTGGCGAAAAAATATCTATCCCGACACGGGATACTAATGAACCGACTTTCCATCATGGCCAAGGGGGCGCACGGCAACGTGTACTCCCTGGCAACAAAGAATTTCATGCTGGTGACAAAATCCTACGTCCCAAAGGGGAAGGACAAGGTGGTGGTGCTGGTGAAGGCAATGCCAGCAACCAAGGGGAAGGCATCGACGATTTTTCTTTTTATATCTCGAAAGAAGAATTTCTCGATTATGTCTTTGAAGACCTTGCCCTACCTAACATGGTCAAAAAGACGCTAACTGAACACGATGCAATGGAATACCGTCGTGCAGGTTACACAGCTACAGGCACACCCAACAACTTAGCCGTTGTTAAATCCATGCGTAGTGCTCAAGCGCGCCGCATTGCCTTAAGTGCAAGTTCACGACGCAAGCTAAGGGCCGCGAAAAAAGAGTTAGGTGAAGAATTAGAAAAAGACGAAGACTTACGCAACCCTATTAAAATTAAAGAACTAGAAGAGCGAATCCAAAAACTCGAAGAGAAGATTCAACGCATTCCCTTCATTGATACCTTTGATATTCATTATCGAAATCTAGTAAAAGAACCTACCCCCAGTACCAAGGCTGTAATGTTCTGTGTGATGGATGTTTCTGGCTCCATGACTCAACAAATCAAAGATATTGCGAAACGCTTTTATATTTTGCTCTATTTGTTTTTAGAACGAAATTATGAACGAACCGAAGTGGTGTTCATTCGTCACCATACTAGTGCAAAAGAAGTAAACGAAGAAGAATTTTTCTATAGCCGAGAAACCGGCGGTACCATTGTATCCAGCGCGCTAGAACTGATGGCTGACATTATTGAAGCACGTTACAACCCCGCTGAGTGGAATATCTATGGAGCACAAGCCAGCGATGGTGATAACTGGGATGACGATAGCCCTCAATGTGCAGAAATACTCAGCCAACGTATTATGCCCTTGCTTCAGTATTTCGCCTATATCGAAATTACGCCGCACGCACACCAAGCCTTGTGGCGAGCTTATGAAGAATTAGCACCTCAGCTGGGCGAGCGCTTCGCTATGGAACAAATCACTGGGGCCGAAGAAATCTTCCCCGTTTTCCGAGACTTGTTCTCGCAAAAAGATATCAAGGAGGCGGTATGACAGCAGCGAAAAAGTCCGCCAAGAAAAAACCCTATGAACCTATCTCTCAAGGGTCAGATTGGAATTTCGATTTGTTGCGTGAATACGATAGTCACATCGCACGTATCGCCGAAGGATATCGACTTGATACCTATCCCAATCAAATTGAAGTCATTACCGCCGAGCAAATGATGGATGCCTACGCTAGCGTGGGCATGCCCATAAGCTATCATCATTGGTCTTATGGTAAACAGTTTTTGCAAACCCAAACTCACTACCAGAGAGGACAAATGGGTTTGGCCTATGAAATTGTGATTAATAGTGACCCTTGTATTGCCTATTTAATGGAAGAAAATACCATCACGATGCAAGCCTTAGTCATTGCTCATGCTTGCTATGGCCATAATAGTTTCTTTAAAGGGAATTATCTTTTCCGAACATGGACCGATGCCAGTGCCATCATCGACTACTTAGTCTTTGCCCGACAATACATTAAAGAATGCGAAGAACGCCATGGTGTCGATGCGGTAGAAGATGTACTCGATGCTGCTCATGCGCTAATGAACTATGGGGTAGACCGCTACAAGCGTCCTCGTCCAATTAGTGCTCATGAAGAAAAAGAAAGACAAAAAAACCGCGAAGATATACTACAACAGCAAGTCAATGACTTGTGGCGTACAATCCCAGGTAAAGAAAAAGTAAAAGAAGAGAAGGAACGCCGTTATCCACAAGAACCGCAAGAAAATTTGCTTTATTTCTTAGAGAAAAATGCGCCTTTGCTAAGACCCTGGCAGCGGGAAGTTATTCGTATCGTACGTAAACTGGCTCAGTATTTTTATCCGCAACGTCAAACCCAAGTGATGAACGAGGGCTGGGCGACGTTTTGGCATTACACTTTATTGAACACCATGTATGACGAAGGATTGGTATCTGATGGCTTCATTATGGAGTTTTTAAACAGCCATACTAATGTAGTGTATCAACCACCTTACGATAGCCCTTACTACAGCGGTATTAATCCGTATGCGTTAGGCTTTTCTATGTTTACCGATATTCGTCGTATTTGTGAGAATCCTACCGAAGAAGACAGGCGCTGGTTCCCAGATATTGCAGGCAGTGATTGGCTGGATACTGTTCACTTTGCTATGCAAAACTTTAAGGATGAAAGCTTTGTATTGCAGTATCTATCACCCAAAGTGATGCGCGATATGCGCTTATTCAGCATCATGGATGACGAACGTAAAATGCATATTCAGATTGATGCCATTCATGACGACGAAGGTTATCATCAAGTACGCGAGAATTTAGCTCGGCAATATGACTTGTCGTATCGTGAGCCTAACATTCAGGTGTATAAAGTAGACGTGGAAGGTGATCGATCTCTGACTCTGCATCATTATCGACAAGATAATGTGCCTTTAGGTGATGATAGCAATGAAGTATTAAAGCATCTTCGTCGCTTATGGGGCTTTGATGTGTATCTGCATTCCATTGATGATCAAGGTAAAGTCGCCAAGACATACTCTTGCACCAATGATAAAGAAAAACCCTATGATGTGGATATTCAATTAGACCTAAGCGTCCCTTAATAGGCGGGGACAATGAATACGAGCAATAAGTGTCATCCCCGACGCGCTTCGATCGGGGATCCATTTATATTCTTCCGAAACTGTTGAATCCTTTACCAAGCCACTACAACGTCTTCACGCTGAATCGCAAAACGCGCAGCGGTTTTCTCTAGTTTGGCAACAGCAAAACGTGGCTGCACTTGCGTGATCTTAGCTTTGATCTCCGTACCTTGTAATTGAGTCAAACCTTGCTGATCCAAGTTATAGAATGTGCTAGTTCTAAAAACCGTTAGTTCATCCCCTGGACGCATACCTACACTACTGCCTGTATCTATGCGAATAAAGTCACCACGTGCATCGATAATTTTTGCCATATACGGCTGGCAACCAAGATTACTATTTAAATCCCTTACAACTTTGCTAATCAACTCTTTTGATTTCTGGCCAAAGTCACTTTTCCAGTAAACAGGTGTGGCAAAACCTGTGCGGCGGTGATCATCATAATTCCATTCACCCATGGTAGCGTAAGTATTTTGGAACATAAGTGAGCCGCTGATGCCATCATGTACATAGACATCCAAAACAAAATTGCGATGGCGTTTATCTTTTTCAATGCCAACATAGCTTAATGGCGTATCCCAGATGCTAGGCAAATCTGCATTTGGGTTCACCATAGAAAGATCACGAATGACTCCACTGACAACAAATTGCGCTCCTAACTCCTTTGCCAGCTCGACACTGTTGGTTAAACGCTGCAAGTTATTCTGCGAAGACGGAGCACGATCAACGCTGGTGAACAATAATACATGGCCACTATCCATTGCATGCAAGCGATGACGGCCATTAATGGTATTCGCTAATACGCCACTTAGGCGTTGCTCGATATTACCCAGACCACCTAACACAGAGTCTTTAGGATTTTGTAGAGCAAAGCCTGCTACGGCTACGGCCTTGCGATAACCATTGCCCTGGTTTGTTTCGCATTGACCGCCCTCTAGAAATTCTGCTCGAATCTTAACCTGAATAATACCGTGTGCGATTTTTTCTTCTAAAACTCGTACATGCCGAAATTGCCCGTTACTTTTTAAGTTCACTTGATCACGCGTAACCAAGCCATCCACCAGCATTTGCGAACTGTGAATAGAACCACCCATTTGCAGGGAAGCCTGACGCAAGGCATCACGAATAGCATTGTCTCGGCTTTCTATTAGATCCTTACCGACCGCAGCACTGCCAACAGAAGTCAATTCAACGGCATATGAACTGACTGTGATAAGCATAGCGGCCAACATCATCACGATAGCGAGAATCCAATGTTTCATAACCCTCTCCCTGACGATTAACCCAAAAAATTAATCGACAAAATAATGATTGGTTTCAGGAATCGCAGACTGACTTTGGATACGATTGATATTTTGATAACGGCTAGTGCGCATCGAGTTAGAACCGTTTTGCATGACCTTACTGCGGCAATCCGAGTTAAAGCGCATGCTATTTTCAGTAACAAGGCAGTTACGGAAACCAGCATCAATCACCATTTCCAAAACAGTTTCTACGCTGCCATCTTCCATCACATCGCTAGACACCACGCGAGCACCATGAATAAAGGTATCGACGTATGTTCTAAAATTATCGTTTTTAACGACAAGGTCTCGCACAGTAGAGCTACCGGTGAGTTTTGTACCATAAACTCTTTCGGCCATCGATCGGTAGGCGTCTAGCCGGCTTGCACGAATAGCCATCAAACGCTTTTGCACATCACTCATATTCTTTGCTCGCGGGTTGATAGCACCGTAACCTACGACGCGCAAAATTAAGGGGGCAACTGGATCCACATTGGTTTGCACCGGCTTGAGCATACTTTCGCTGTGCTGCACATCGGAGACCTTTTCTTCTTCCTCATCTCCAAAGCCGAACATGTTACTGATAGTGCTGCACCCGGCGGTGAGACTGAGCATGATGGCTATGGTGACCACCTTAATCCCAAACTTCATGCGATTACTCCTTTTGATTTGTTACAAGAGTTATCGGCCCACAAAGTAAATGATTTAGAAAATAGCTCAGTCCTTTTGCGCCAAGCGAACAAGCACAAGTCGGATATTTTTCAAGTGATAAATAAAGAGAGCAAATAGAATAATGCCTGCACCCATCAAAGTGCGATCAGAGAGTGTTTCATTTGCAATAGACGTCCCCAAAAACAGGGCTATGAC
The DNA here is from genome assembly GCF_012295615.1 of Bermanella marisrubri. NCBI lineage: Bacteria > Pseudomonadati > Pseudomonadota > Gammaproteobacteria > Oceanospirillales > Oceanospirillaceae > Bermanella > Bermanella marisrubri. Next base: position 500,089 of record NZ_CP051183.1, on the reverse strand, counting down.
AGGCGTCATTAATGTAATCAAAGACGCATCGGCTGCGGACATCTTGGTCAACAGATAGAAATATCCAATGAAGCCGACCGCAGAGCCAATGATACTCAAATAAGCGATGGCACCGATACTGGTCCATGACATGACCTCCGGCAGAGGCCCACTCATTAACAGCCATACTATGGCATAAATGGGTGCTGACACCAGCAACCCACCAGTTGTCTGTACCAAGGGGTGCATGCGCTCATCCTCACTACTTTGCTGCTTCAGTTGCAGCTTTTGCAATAACACTGCACTCAAGCTATGAAAATTCACAGCCAACAACAACACAGCAAGGGCCACTGCCATGGTAGGCGACAATGCAATTTGCTGCGCGAAGATCACATACAAACCCAGAACGGCTATGGCCATGGACAGCAAACGCAAGCCATCGAGCCTTGTACCTGCAATCAAGCAGCGAGATTGTAAACTCACTAAAATGGGCGTAAGCCCCCAAAGCACTGCAATCAATCCGCTTGGCAAAGTTTGTGCTGACCAATAAACGCATAGCATCGCAAAACAGATGCCCAAGGCGCTTGCCATATAGCGTTGCATGGCCAATTTGTTAAAGCTGAGCTTTAACCGAAATAAAGGTAGCAACAGTAAACATAAAGCCAGACTAATCCACATACGCAATGCGGACCCTTGAACAAAATCCACTGAATCAACACTTAAACGAATAGCAAGCGGAGTCGTCGACCAAATAAGTACGACAGCCGCATAAACAGCGATGACAGGTAACAACGGAGAGCATCCTTAACTAAACAATCAGGAAATCGCACAGAAATCGTGCAGCAAATATTCACAGAAGCTTAACATTGTCTATGCTTAACTTCACAAAACACTCTTTTGCATTTCAGCCTATTGCACTAAACTATAAAACGCTTGCGTTTATATGCCATTACATACTGACAAGATTCAGTGGATTCCTACGTTATCCACTATGCTAGTAATAATGGCCAATATTTCTAAGGGAACCACTATGCATCTACCTAACAAAAAATTACTCCTCGGTGCCGCCATTTCGCTTGCTACGCTCCAAGCTCAAGCCGTACCATTTATGCCAACCGATGCCCGCGCCATGGGTATGGGTGGAACCGGTGTATCTTCGGCAGAAGTTGCAAGTACGGTTCAGTTTAACCCTGCATTGCTATCTCTTACCCGTGATGATGATCACTTTGGCCTAAAGATTCCTCAAATCAGCATCGTCGTTGCCGATGATGATGGCTTTATTGACGAGGTTGAAGATTTTGATGAAGAGAGTGAGTTAGATAATAGTGGCTTGTCTAATGTGGACTTACTGTCAAACGTTCTTGATGAGTCTACAGGGCCACTTGGCCTAGAGAAACTAAATCAAGCATTAACAGATCTTGAAACTGCTGTGCTACCTGCTCAGTATGAAGCCGCAGAAACCAAACTTGAAGAATCTGTAAATTATCTAGATACGCGTTTATTTAGTAAAAATCCTAATATTGACCCCGAGCTTGTTGTTTACTCTGAAGCTGTCGCAAACGATCTTGATGATTTAAACAATAAAGCTCTACGAATGAATTTTGGCGCCAATATGGCCCTCGCTATTCCTAGCAAAAAGTTTTCACTAGCACTAAGCGCAGGAGGCCAAGGCACCTTTTCTGGACGAGTACTGGTCAGTTCTGATGACAGCGATATCTTACGTCGTTACCCCGACGCAACATCAAAATACTTAACAGCAGTTGCAAATCTACAGAGTACATTGAAAGACTTTAACGATGGAGTAGGCGGTGTATCGGCTCAAGACGTAGCAGATGCTGAAGAGGCAGTGAGTGATTTCGCTTACGGTGGACCTAATAGACCCGCCGACGAAGGCGACACCATTATTTTTGAAAACGGTGATCTTGCTGAAGGTGCCGATGATGGTTCACTAAACTCTCAAGTTGAAATGGTGGGTGTGGCCATCGCTGACCTAGGTTTAACCGCCTCTCGCGTTTTCAATATCAAAGGCCATGACATCGCATTCGGTGTAACACCTAAACTACAAAAAGTAACTGTATTCGATTACCTATACGACTTAGATGGTGAAGATGAAAACGGTAATGAAGTAGAATTTGACGGAGATACCATCACAGAAAATTCAGAAGAATACACGGAAATCAACGTCGACTTAGGTGCGGCATATCAGTTTGGTGCTGAGAAGCAATTCCAAGCAGGCCTCGTAGTGAAAAACCTACTGGGCAAAGAATTCGAAAGCCCACGTTATGTAGAGAGCAATGGCACAGCTGGCACCATCGTTGAAGTTAGCCCTCAGGTTCGCGCTGGTATCAGCCACAAAACTAGCTGGACCAAAGTCGCATTTGATTTAGATCTAATGGAAAACGATCCAGTCGCTTTCGAAGATCCTACTCAGTATGCCTCTATCGGTGCTGAGCTAAACGTTTGGCGCACACTTCAACTACGTGCAGGTTACCGAGCGAACCTAGCGGGTAGTGATCAAGATGTCGTAACAGCTGGTCTAGGTATTTCACCTCTTGCTGTTCACTTAGACATCGGCTTGATGGCCAACGCAAGTGACCCTGAAAAAGAAGCTGGTATCGCACTTGAGTTTGGCGTTGAATTCTAAGTCATCCCAATAGGCAATACACTCCTTTAGAAAAGGCCAGCACAAGCTGGCCTTTTTTCTTCACCCTATCTGGTTTAGCAGCAACTCATCCCGATCCTAGCAACATCCTACTTTAGCTGTGATAGACTCAACTGTATCGATATCAACGTTATGCCATTCAATATGAAAACCTATCTCGTAGGCGGTGCCGTTCGCGATCAGCTTCTCAACATTGCTATAAAAGATCGAGACTGGGTCGTGGTGGGCAGTACGCCGGAAGACATGCAAGGCAAAGGCTACAAACAAGTAGGAGCAGATTTTCCTGTATTTTTGCATCCTAAAACACAAGAAGAATACGCCCTAGCCCGCACAGAGCGAAAGTCAGGCAAGGGCTATCAAGGTTTTACTGTTGATTTCACATCCGATGTAACACTAGAAGAAGATCTCATTCGTCGTGACCTCACTATCAATGCCATGGCACAAGACGAATCAGGCGAAATCATTGACCCATTCAATGGTCGGCTAGATATAAAAGATAAAGTTTTACGCCATGTAAGCCCAGCGTTTTCAGAAGATCCTTTGCGCGTCTTACGAGTTGCACGTTTTGCGGCTCGTTTTCATCATTTAGGTTTTACCGTCGCAGATGAAACACTATCGCTCATGACCGAACTGAGTGATAGCGGTGAGCTAGCTACTCTCACTGCCGAGCGAGTTTGGGTTGAAACACAACGAGCATTGAGTGAAAAAAGCCCTTGGATTTATTTTCAAGTACTAAAAGATTGCCACGCACTTAAGGCCTGCTTTAAAGAGTTGGATGATTTATTTGGTGTACCTCAACCCGAAAAACACCATCCAGAAATTGATACCGGCTTACATAGCCTCATGGTCCTAGAACAAGCCAGCTTACTTTCTACAGATACAGAAGTACGCTTTGCTGCTCTCGTTCACGACTTGGGTAAAGGCAAAACACCTAAAGAGGAATGGCCCCGTCATATTGGTCACGAGAAAAAAGGATTGAAACCCATCAAGGCGCTGTGCGATCGATTACGCGTACCCAATAAACATAAAGAACTAGCATTAAAAGCCAGCGAGTTTCATACCCACGTGCATCGTGCATTTGAATTAAAGCCCAGCACGGTATTTAAGGTATTCAAGCAAACCGATGCTTTGAGAAAACCAGAGCGATTTGAGCAGTTATTACTCGTATGCAAGGCTGACTCTCGTGGCAGAACCAGTTTTGAAAATGTGCCGTACAAGCAGATGGATTACCTTGATTATCTCTTGCGGTGTGTACAACAGGTCGATACGAAAACGATCGCCTCTTCTGGCTTAAAAGGCCCTGAAATAGGGGCAGCCATTGAGGCGGCTTACGTAGAAGCCATTCAGCAAGGGCAAAAAAACAAATCGGATTATGAGTGCTTAAATGAGTAAACAATTTGCTTTGATTACAGGTGGTGCCCATCGCATTGGTGCCGCCACAGCGCAAACATTGCATCAAGCCGGCTATGATATTCTTTTGCACTATGGCAAAAGCGAAGAGGCCGCAAAAACATTACAAGCACGTTTAAACGAAGAACGGTCCAATTCTTGTCATGTTTATAGCGCACAGCTGAACATGGGAAGCTTGCCTGAGTTAATTACTTGGGTTAATAGCATCACCGATGAGCTCGCGGTGTTAGTTAACAATGCGTCTGCATTTTATCCGACGCCATGGGAATCGGCTTCTCCAGAACAATGGCAACAGCTCATGACCGTTAATCTGCAGGTTCCGTTCTTTTTAACGCAAGCTCTACTACCAAACCTAAAGCGCGCGAAAGGTAATATCATTAACTTAATTGATATTCATGCTGAGCGCAGCTTAGAGGAGCATCCGATTTACAGCGCCACTAAAGCGGCTTTAAAAAGTTTGACCCTGTCTTTAGCAAAAGACATGGGCAATAAAGTGCGGGCTAACGGCGTAAGTCCAGGAGCTATTCTGTGGCCCGAAAAAGATGACGTGAGTGATGCGGTAAAAGAAGAGATTCTAAATAAGGTGCCCATGCAGCGTTTGGGTGACGTTCGCAATATTGCTCAAACCATCTTGTTCTTATGTGAGAACGATTACATTAATGGACAAATTATCAATGTGGATGGTGGGCGAACGGTACATTCTTAATTGTGAATGTTGAGTGTTGAGTGTTGAGTGTTGAGTGTTGAGTGTTGAACACTATCGTCATTCTCAGCTTGACTGAGAATCCATCCAATTGATGTTAAACCGAATAATGGATCCTCAATCGAGTTGAGGATGACAACCGCTGTCGTCATTCTCAGCTTGACTGAGAATCCATCCAATTGATTTCAAACCGTGCAATGGATACCCGATCAAGTCAGGTATGGCTAACCTGACCGTCATTCTCCGGCGTCGCGAAGCGACAGACCGGAGAATCCATCACTCATAATTCAACATTCACAATTCAACACTATGTGGATGGATCCTCAATCAAGTTGAGGATGACGGCAAACTCACAATTCACAACTAGAGCTCAACTTGCCACAGATTTTGTTTTTCTTTGTCATAGAAAAACCACAAGCGCGCATACGTGACATCGAGCTCAGGGTGTTTTTCATCAGGCGCTAAGTCCACCATAGGCAAAAGCACAAACGCGTTTTTAGTAATCTCATCGCGAGGCAGCTCTACACCATCAAACGTGCCTACTAAATCATCGTAAGTTAGAATATCTATATCCAGAGTACGACCACTAAAGCGCGGGCCTGAGCGATCACGACCGTACTCATCTTCGATTTCTTTTAACGCTTGATTCAATTCACCTACAGACAGATCTGTATCAAACTTGGCTACCAAATTGTAAAAGTTATCCCCATCAAAACCGACCGCTTCACTTTCATAAATCGGAGACAAGGTTAGACCGCCAAAGGTTTGCGCCAGAGACTGTAAACACCCTTTGATATTTTTTTCGCGATCGATATTACTACCAATGCTGACATAAACTACTGCCACAAAAACCCCTAACCCTTGTTTACTTTTTAGCGGCCAAAACCTCTGGCTTCGCCGTGTATGTATTTAAATAAGCGTCCGCCGCTAATTTATCCTTTTCATTTCGCTCGATTTCCACACCCACGCCATGGGCCTGCGGAATAGCATCGGGCTTGGTCACCTTTAGGCGCAACCATCCCACATTGAATTCATGCATGAGCAATTGTGCCACTGCCTCCGCCATGGTTTCCACTAAAAGGAAGCCATTATTGCCAATGAAATCTTGCAAGCGGTCACACACCGCTTTGTAATTCAGCGCTAGCTCAATATTCTCGGACTGCGCGGCTGGCTTATTATCCCAAGCCATTTCCAAGTCCAACACAACACGCTGCTTAATTTCACGCTCCCAATCGTAGATACCAATGATAGTCTCGATGGTCAGCTGATTGATAAAGACTTTATCCATTTTTATCCATTAAATATTTATTACACCGCTAGGTGCATAGTGTGAAGTGCACATTCACATAAATTATTTTGATGCTTGGTAGGTTATCGCCTCACCCGGTCGGTATCCTACAACTCTATGCAAAATCTTTGGCAGAAGCGTAACTGAGGCAGCCAAGACAAGGCGATGAAAAAATTTTGCGAGGCGCATAGCTTGCCTATGTAACGAGTAAAATTTTTTCAGCAACACAGTATTGGCAACATAACTAACTTCAATCAATATCAGTACTTTCGCTGAATTAACCCGTTAGCGAAGCAGCTGTAGCAAGGCATAAATTTTTGAAGAACCGCAGTGTACAAGTAGTACATGAGGATTCTGATAAAATTTATAACGCAGCTACAGCAATGCAGCTAGGGTTAAACAGCCGAAAGCTCATCCATGGGCCAGCGGGGATGCACAACTATCTCCTCCCCATCTCTCTGCCCTGCCATTAAGCGCTGACAACCGGCATAGGCAATCATCGCTCCATTATCGGTACAAAACTCTGGACGCGGATAAAACACTTCCCCATCCAGTTTCTTTAATTCTTGCTGTAAACGCTCACGTAAATAGCGATTGGCACTCACACCACCGGCGATGACTAGACGCTTACGACCGGTTTCTTTTAATGCACGGCGGCATTTAATCACTAGGGTATCCACTGCGGCTTGCTCAAACGCCAGCGCAATATCCGCTTTATCTTGCTCGGTTAAACCACTTTCTTCGCGGCATTGAGTAATAGTATTACGCGCAAAGGTTTTCAAACCACTGAATGAAAAGTCCAAACCGGGCCGATCCGTCATTGGACGCGGGAATTTAAAGCGCCCTTCCGTGCCTTTTTCTGCTAATTTCGAAATATGCGGGCCACCAGGATACGGCAAGTCCATCATTTTGGCGGTTTTATCAAAGGCTTCACCAGCGGCATCATCGATGCTTTCACCTAATACTTCGTATTGACCAATACCCTGTACATCCACCAATTGTGTGTGCCCGCCACTGACCAGCAACGCCACAAATGGAAACTCGGGGGCCGGGTCTTCTAATAACGGTGCTAATAAATGACCTTCCATATGGTGTACCGCAAGTGCCGGAATATCCCAGCTCCAGGCCAACGAGCGAGCCAAGCAAGCGCCCACTAACAGCGCTCCAGCCAAGCCAGGGCCTGACGTATAAGCAATACCGTCTAAATCGTCAGAAGTGGTATTGGCTTCCGCCATAACTTGTTTGATTAAAGGAATAGCCTTACGAATATGATCACGACTGGCCAATTCTGGCACGACACCGCCATAAATAGCGTGCATTTCAATCTGACTGTACAACGCGTGGGACAATAATCCCTGCTCACTGTCGTAAATCGCGATGCCTGTTTCATCACAACTGCTTTCTATGGCTAAAACCCGCATGACCACCTCAATAAAAATTGCTGGCACATTCTACTGAGAGCGGGCCCAATTAGCCAGAGCCCAGTAAACATGGGGCTTAAAAGCAGGCTTGAGCCGTATGTTCTATACTGGATTGGGCTTTGCATTTGATGCTCAAAGCGAGTAGAATGCTGCGCCTCTGTAGGGACTGGCTGGATAAAAACCAGTCAGACGAGAAACAAATTCTTAACAGCAGACGAATTTGTCTTCTGTTTAGTCAACCGAGACATATAAGTAGGTAGATTGAATGCCACAAGTTAAAGTTAAAGAAAACGAGCCATTTGACGTAGCACTACGTCGTTTCAAGCGTTCTTGCGAAAAAGCAGGCGTATTGTCTGAAGTACGTCGTCGCGAACAGTTTGAAAAGCCAACTGCTGAGCGTAAGCGTAAAAAAGCAGCTGCAGTTAAGCGTCACCAGAAGAAAGTAATGCGTGAACAGCGCAAGATGACTCGCCTTTACTAATAAAACGTTTATAGAGACATCCCATGAGCAACGGATTGGTTGAAGAATTAAAAGCAGCGGTTAAAGATGCAATGCGTGCGAAAGATAAACCTCGCCTGCAGACCCTGCGTACCATCCAAGCTGAGCTCAAGCGTGTTGAAGTTGACGAACGCATCGAACTGGATGATGCGCGCGTACTTGTCATTCTCGATAAAATGACAAAGCAACGTCGTGACTCTATCAAGCAGTATGAAGAAGCAGGCCGCGACGAGCTTGCTGAAGTAGAGCAGTATGAAATCAGTGTCATCCAGGACTTCTTGCCAGAAGCCCTAACTGAGCAAGAGCTAGCGGCCATTGTGGATAAAGCAGTGGCCGATAGCGATGCTGCCGGTATGCAGGATATGGGCAAGGTCATGGCATTGGTTAAACCACAAGTGCAAGGTCGTGCCGATATGGGCATTGTTAGCAAACTTGTGAAAGAAAAACTGGCTTAATTCGTTCTTTTATCCAGACCGCCAGATCCTAGATTCCCAAGTCAGTGCAAAACTGGCAATCTATAGCCCTTAAAATTTCTTTTAGGTTCTTTATTTGTGGCAGGCTTGATACCTCAAAGCTTCATTGATGATCTATTGCATCGCGTGAATATCGTGGATGTCGTAGATAGCCGCATAAAACTTAAGAAAGCAGGCAAAAATCACAGCGCTTGCTGCCCCTTCCATAACGAAAAAACCCCTAGTTTTACCGTCAGCTCAGATAAACAGTTTTATTATTGTTTCGGCTGCGGCGCCAAAGGCAATGCCGTGGGCTTTGTTATGGAATACGATAATGTGGATTTCCCGCAAGCGGTAGAAATGCTCGCCGACAGCGTGGGCATGGAAGTACCGCGAGAAGAAGTATCACCACAGCAAGCAAAGAAACAAGAAGAGCGCACCAATTTATACGAACTCATGGGCAGCGCTAACGAATTTTACCAACGCCAATTGCGCTATCACGATGCCAAACAAGCAGCCGTTGATTATCTCAAAAACCGCGGATTATCCGGTAAGGCCGCTAAATTCTTTAATATTGGCTTTGCCCCGCCAGGCTGGCAGAATCTGCAAGACTCATTAGCCAACGATGACGAAAGCTTAGCCGCCATGGTGACCGCTGGTTTGACGATTAAGAATGATCAAGGTCGCCATTATGATCGCTTTCGCAACCGTATTATTTTTCCTATTCGCGACGTGCGTGGCCGCACCATTGGCTTTGGCGCGCGTACCCTTGGGGACGATAAACCTAAATATTTAAACAGCCCAGAAACGCCTATCTTCAACAAAGGCCAAGAGCTATACGGACTTTATGAATGTCGCCAAATTCGCCAACCACTAAAACGCTTTTTGATTGTTGAAGGCTATATGGATGTGGTGGCCTTGCACGAGTTTGGTATTCACTATGCGGTGGCCACACTAGGCACGGCCACCAGTGATACACACCTGCAAAAACTATTTAAGATCGCCCCAGAAATTGTATTTTGTTTTGATGGGGACGAAGCTGGTCGTCGTGCCGCCAAACGCGGTTTAGAGCTGGTTTTGCCCATCATCGAAGACGGCCAACAAATTCGCTTTATGTTCTTACCCGAAGGGGAAGACCCAGATTCATTAGTGCGTAAAGAAGGCAAAGACGGCTTTGAATTGCGCATGCAAGACGCCGATGGCTTGAGCGAATTTTTACTGCAAACTCTAAAAGATGACATTGATGATCCTGCCAGTCTTGAAGGCCGCGCACGCTTAGCAAAATTGGCAGCACCACTGATTAAAAACATTCCCGGCATCGCCTTGCGCAGCCTGTTTTGGCAAGATTTGAAAGAACATACCCACATAGATGTGGACGAACTCAAGCAGTTGGCAGAAAGCGAAGCCAAACCAGAATTAGCGCCTGCCCCCAACCCCATGGTGCAGTCATCGGCCGCAAGCCATCATCACGAGCACTACGAATCCTCGTACTCAAGCTATGACGAAGAAATGGGCGAGAGCCGCGAGCAACCGATACAAAGCACCACATCAGGCAGCCAAGAACCGCGCTTAATTCGTCAAGCCATCGCGATTCTATTGCACGCTCCGCAAGCATTAGAAACGTTTGGCGATACTGGCTTTTTGCAAGAGTTCCAAGGCCCCAATACACAGCTATTGCAGCAAATGATCACGGCCTTGCGACAAAGCCCAAGACAAGATCTATTGGGTGTATTGAGCTTGCTCAATAAAGAAGTAGACGCCGAGGCCTACCGACAATTCAAAGAACTGGCGGAATACCACAACAAACAAGAGGGTCACTTGAGTCAGCAGCAAGTGGCCATGGACTGTTTAGTCCAACTACGATTAAAAGCCGCGAAAAACATAAAGGCACGCATGATCAAAAAAGCAGCTCAATTTGGCGGGATGCGGCAACTCCCCGAGCAAGACATGCAACTTTATCAATGGGCCGCTGCCATAGTGGAATTAGACTTATTGCAAGCTAAGCTCACTAAAGCAGGTGGTAAATTTGAGACACTGACTCCGCAAGAGCAGGAAAAGTACCGGCAACTGACCGGACAATCATAGCCAATAAGTGAAAATCCACCGTGAATATCACTTGAATCGCAAATTAAAGCCCCCATTTAAGGCAAACTAACCAATCTGCGCTGGATAAGAACTGAGCAAATGACTATAATTGCGGGTTCGATTCGCGCTAAGTACAGGATAATACAGGGTATTTATGGCCGTTACACAACAGTCCCGACTGAAGGAACTCATTGCCAAAGGTAAAGAGCAAGGTTATCTAACGTATGCCCAGGTAAACGACCACCTTCCTGATGATATTGCTACTCCCGAGCAAGTAGAAGACATCATTCGCATGATCAATGATATCGGCATCACCGTGTCTGAAGTGGCACCGGATGCAGATGAATTGAACATGGGCGAAGTCACCACAGACGAAGCCGCTATTGAAGAAGCTGCTGCCGCCCTCGCCGCAGTAGAAACCGACGTAGGTCGCACAACCGACCCAGTGCGTATGTACATGCGTGAAATGGGTACAGTAGAGCTACTGACCCGTGAAGGTGAAATTGTCATCGCTAAGCGAATCGAAGAAGGTATTCGTGAAGTAATGGCCGCCCTTTCTTACTTCCCTGGCGCTGTTCGTACCGTATTAGACGCGGTAGAAGAATCCATGGCGGATGAAGAGATCAACCGTCTAGGTGATGTCTTCAACGGTTTCATCGACGCAAGCGACGATGATCCAGAACCGGCTACGCCCGTTTCTGCGGAAGCCGCAGCAGATAAAGATAGCGACGACGATGACGACGATTCCAGCGACGCCCCTTCTGGTCCTGACCCAGAAGAAGTAAAACGTCGTATGGCGGAAATCGAAAAGCAGCTTGATAAAACCGAAAAAGCCATCGAAAAACACGGCCGTGGTAGCAAGCAAGCTGATAAAGAAGGTGAAAAATTGGCCGAGCTATTTGCGCCAATCAAACTATCGCCAAAATACTTTGATGACCTAGTGGGCACTGCCCGTGACAACCTAGACTTCATTCGCGTGCAAGAGCGTCAGATCATGGTGATCTGTACTCGCAAAGCCAAGATGAAGCGTCAGGAGTTCATCAAGTCTTTCCAAGGTAACGAAGGCAACGACAGCTGGATTGATGATCTAATTAACGCTGGTAAAGACTACAGCCAAATCATCGAAAACCACGGCTACGACCTAAAGCGTGCCCAGAAGAAAATTCGTCAAGTAAAAGACCGCGTAGGTCTAGAAATCTCTGACATCAAAGAAATTAACCGCCGCGTGAGCATTGGTGAAGCCCGTGCCCGCCGTGCGAAAAAAGAAATGGTAGAAGCCAACCTACGTCTGGTTATCTCCATTGCCAAAAAATACACCAACCGTGGCCTACAGTTCTTGGATCTAATCCAAGAAGGTAACATCGGTTTGATGAAAGCCGTAGACAAGTTCGAATACCGTCGTGGTTACAAGTTCTCCACTTATGCCACATGGTGGATTCGTCAGGCTATTACGCGTTCCATCGCAGACCAAGCGCGTACTATCCGTATTCCGGTTCACATGATTGAGACCATCAATAAACTGAACCGTGTAAGCCGTCAGATGCTTCAGGAAATGGGCCGTGAAGCCACTCCAGAAGAACTGGCTGAGCGCATGGATATGCCTGAAGACAAGATCCGCAAGGTATTGAAGATCGCCAAAGAGCCTATCTCTATGGAAACCCCAATCGGTGATGATGAAGATAGCCACTTAGGTGACTTCATTGAAGACGTGAACGGTCACAGCCCGATTGATACGGCCACAGAAACCGGTCTAACCGACGCCACACGCTCTGTACTAAGCGGCCTAACCGCCCGTGAAAGCAAAGTACTGCGTATGCGCTTTGGTATCGACATGAACACCGACCACACGCTGGAAGAAGTAGGTAAGCAATTTGACGTAACCCGTGAGCGTATCCGTCAGATTGAAGCCAAGGCACTGCGTAAACTACGCCACCCAAGCCGCAGCGACCACCTACGTTCGTTCCTAGATGAGTAAAATCATCTAAAAATCATATACTTAAGACTATGAAAAAAGAGCCAAGGACTTTATAATCCGAGGCTCTTTTTTTATGCCCGCCCGAAAAAGGCAAAAAGCGCATAAGAAAAACCGAATTGTTTATCTCTTGAACAGTTCACTCTGCAGACTTAACGCAGATTTCTGAATTCGGCTAACGCCGGATTTTAGCGATTCTGGAAGCATCCATACTTAGGATGCAAGGTTTAACGCAGAGATTTATTGCTAGAACAAGGCGAACCGCAGGAAGTGTACGTACTGTACACGACGAGGATTCAACGAAGTAATAGCAATAAAGATCAAGTTAAAGGGCCCATAGCTCAGTTGGTTAGAGCGCTCGACTCATAATCGATCGGTCGCAGGTTCAAGTCCTGCTGGGCCCACCATCTCGCTTCGCTCATGATGAACCTCATTGGACTATTCTCCGGCCAAACATTACAAATGTTTATCGAAAAATAAGACCCGAAGCTTCGCTTCGAAAAACGTCTTATTTGTTCCCTGCTGGGCCCACCATCTCGCTTCGCTCATGATGAACCTCATTGGACTATTCTCCAGCTTAAAATCAAAGATTTTAATCATTACACCGCGCAAAGCAGGCTTTGCTAAAAACAGAAGAGTGCAATAAGCGCTCCTTTATTTGCAATAACCTAAAGACGAACCAAGATGAGCATCTTGGTTCTAGTGCTTGACTTAAGTCGTTTACTACTACAGTTTCAAGAACGGTAAGGAGGCTCTGAACATTAGCGTTTTACCCAGTCACCCGTTAAAACGTGATCACTTACGAATACTTCTAATGACTCAGGTGCTGAGTTTTCTGTGCTATTAAAAGCCACTCCAAACTCAACCTTTTTATCACAGCTGTCTTTTAGTTTTTTAATTACCAAAGCGTCTGCGTCGATGCTTAGCCGCCCTTTCAATTCACAACCATTAATATTTGTGGAAAACTTTCCACTATCAGCAACGACTATTGTTGCTACGCCATAGTCGTTCAAAAGTTGATACTCTCCGGCCAATTCTTCAAGGCTGGTACCTGCCATCGGGACCGTTTTATTTAGAGTTATGGTTTGGCCCTCTAACGTACACTCAAAACGATCGGCAACATCAATGCATTCTGACACACCCGCGAAATCAAGCTGCTCCATGTCATGGGTGATTGTGGCATTCACACTGCTTGATTGCTCAAGCGCATCAGTGACAACCAACACTGCACCGAATTTGTTGATGCTTAAACGTGCCAGCATAGCTTGGTTATTGACCATATAAGCGGTCTGGTAGGTTCCTTGGTGCTCAAGTAAGTAGTCGTTACAGCCTGCCAGTATGGCCACGCTGATGACGATAAATAGTATTCTGCGCATAGTGTTGACCCTATTGAGTTAATCCATGGAGTTTAATGGCGGTCAGTGCCGTTTTCGCGCGGCTGGCCTGAACGTTCGCCTCAATAGTACTAATGGTGATATAGCCTTGATCTACCAACACACCTTCACTGTTTTCATTATTATCATCAATTAATTCTGCATCGCGCACGAAACTCACACCGGGCTTGTCTTTGTATAGGTATTTGGCAATGCCTGTGGCCTCTTCATAGTTATTGGCATGGCCGTCTTTTAACAAGCTAAGAGCAACAAAGTGGATAGCGATACGACTTTTCGATAGATCAGTAAAAAATTTCAAACCAATGTCACTTGCATTCCATCCAACATTGGCAAACTTAAAGCCCAGGTTATTTGCCATATCCTCAGGAGTATTAACGTTTAAACCGGTAAACTTTGGTAATAGCGGCTCACTTTCACCACGGTTGGCTTCTAACTCTGCAATTAATTGATTTACTGCAGAGGCGACTAATACGGCCTTTTCGGCATCACCATCGTCGGCGCTAATAGCAATAGCTGGTATGCCTCGAGCAATAGCGATATTAGCTGCACCTAACGTACCTGAATTATTGGTAATGTAGCCTAGGTTATTGCCCTCGTTAGGACCAGAGATAACCAAATCAGGTGCTTGCCCCCAAGTTTCCTCAGCAAGTACATCAATGCCGTAGAGTACAGCCATTACAGGCGTACCAGCTACAAAATCATCATAAGGGACCGACTCATCGGTATCGCCAACACAAACCTGACCTTGATCAACTATACTACGATCAACATTCACCTCTTTTATTACGTTCATTGCGCCACCTTTGCCACTTTGACCTAAACAGGGCGTGGCCATAAGTACATCGTGTCCCGCGGCTTTAAGCTCAGTAAACAAGATCTGTATATTGTCAGTCGCCCAACTATCATCGTTGGTTAAAATAATATTCAAGGCGCTAGCAGGCAGCGAAAAGCCAGTCGCTATAATTGCACTAGCAATAATTCTGCTTAATTTCATAATCAGTTCCTTATGTGGGTTTAGCGTTATGGGGAGTTTTTTTCGGTACAATGGATTCCTCCATTTCCTACCGAACCAGCATGAGAGAATGAGTAGACTATCCGCAGCTTGCTGTTATTGAATATCAGACTAATAGCTTAGTTTCACAGTTTTCTGGAAATCTCGTATGAATAAATCGTCTTTATATGCGGGTTCGTGCACTTGAGTACTGATTTATACAGAAATTATTCGAAGGTGATTATATCTAGGGAGGGGGGCAAATTTCTCTCGATTTGAGAGGAGCCCTGTTCAGTATTCAACAAGCATTACTTTTATAAAGATAATGTGCACGAATAAAAACTTCTACGATTCACTAGATGAGGATGCCGCAGATACAATTGTTTGATAAAAAATGCTGACTTTCAGATAGACATATAGCGTTTTAGCAACACTTCGCAGATAAGCATAATTGCAAGCTAAACCAACACCTTCCGATATGCATTCCACGCTGGAATACAAGACATCAACAAACTGGCAAGCAGTATGACAATCAGAACGATGCCTGTGCTGAGACTTAAGAAGTTAAAGCTTAACGTCATTCCCAAATACTGAATCAAATATTGATTGGCAATTGGAATACTGATCAGTATGGCGGCCAAAGCTAATACGATACCAACAAACGTGATGATAAAACCTTCTGTGAGAATAAAGGCAAAGACAAAGCGTGGGTGGGCGCCCATAGTGCGGAAAATCTTAAGCTCTTGTTTACGCGCATCCATACTCGCCAGCAAGGTTGCACTCATACCAATAAGTGATGCGATCAAAACCAATACCGCAATGCTGCGTAAAGTGTTTTCCATAATGTTCATGCTTTGCCAAAGCTGGGTCAGCGCGACACCTGGCAAGGTAGCGGTCAACGCTTCGCCTTTATAATTATTGATGTAATGTTGTAGCTGGAATGTCATCATTTTGTTGTTGAGGCCCAGCATAAACGCCGTAATATTCTCAGGAGTTTTATGTGATCCATGATCATGGTCGTCATGAGATTCATGATCGTGCCCGTGATGATCATGCTCTTCTTTTTTGGGTGTTTTAATCTGTTGCTTGGTTTGTTTGCTAGTTAAATAACCTGCACTAAAACTTGCCTTTGACTGAATGCTGCTTTCGCCGCTAGCGGCGCTTTTCTTGTTGCTTGCCGGCTCATGAATATCCTCAATTACCGCAAGAGGAACCAATACCAGTTTATCTACGGGTGTACCTGTCGGTTCCAAAATAGCTTGTATCTTTATGGGATGATCATCATGGTGATGAAAACTCGCTTCTGATAGCCCATGGCTTAAGGTGATTTCATGTCCTACTTGATAATCTAATTTTTGTGCCACATAGGCGCCGATGACAGCACCATGGAAATCTAAGTGGTTTGCTTGGTTTTCGGCTTGATGATCTTCCACGTGATCATGTTCATGGTCGTGATCGTGGTGTTCATGGCTATTCTGACCTTGCTGCTGGAAGGCCAGATTTTGTTTGCGTCCATAACGGTAATGTTTGAAATAATCTTCCGTCGTACCAATCACACGAAAACCGCGGTGACTATCCCCTAATGAAATGGGAATGGTCCAATCCATTTGTGGATGCTTTGATAGTGCTTCATAAGTATCCCAAGAAATGTTCACACTGGGATAACCAATCTGAAAAATCGAATATAAAAGCAGGTTAGTTCCGCTACCTCTAGGCCCAACCAAAAGATCAACGCCGGAAACCGTATTCTTGAAGTTCTCTTGGCTTTGTCCTCGCAAGTGTTCAATGGCAATCAGCAAATACACACTCATAAAGATGGACACGATAGTCATACCAATGGCCACAGGACGATGCAGCAAACTTTGCCATACAGTAGAGAAAAACAAACGCATCATGAGTTAATCTCCTCTAGCTGTACCACATTGTCAAAATAGCGTTCGACTCGCTGATCGTGACTCACCATTAATAAACTGGCTTGTGTTTGTTTACTTAGTTTCATGAGTAAGTTCATAAAGTCATGGGTATTATTGTCATCAAGTGCAGAAGTTGGTTCATCCACCAGCAATATTTGTGGCTTGTTTATCAACGCTCGGATAATAGCGATACGTTGCTGCTGACCTACACTTAGCTCACTGACTTTTTTATCCGCCACAGTTAAAGGCAAGTTCGTTGAGTTTAAGTATTGGCTAAGCTCTTGCTCATCCAACTTGAGTCCAGCGAAACGCTGAGCCAGGGCGATATTGTGCTTAACAGTTAAATACGGAATAAGATTAAACGTCTGCTGTACCATGCCGACATGCTGTGCACGGAAGCGATCTTTTTGGCTGGCACTCATGTCATTCAGGCAACAACCTAATACTTGAACTTCGCCTTGCTGGGGATCAAACAGACCTGCGATTAAATTTAGAAAACTAGACTTACCAATACCTGATGGGCCCTTTAATAAAACCTGTTCACCGGCGGCCAATTGCCAATGAGCAACCTTGAGTAAAGGTGTGGCTGCTTCGTATTGAAAGCATAGATTTTGTATTTCAATGCTGTTGCTAACGTCTGCTGTTTGCAATGAGTCAACCTCTTTGACAGTTTTGCTTTTGCCGCGTTTAATACAGGCTTCTACGTTGTATTGAGCTGAGCGATCTTATGTTGCGATTTTTGTTATTGATCACTATGGGCATGACCACATTATTGCTGTCTCAAGCCAGCCTGTCTAATGATGCGAACAGCCAATATACCACCATTGATTGGACCGACCTGATTCCCGAGCACGATTTAGAGGCTCTTAAGAATCCACCCGCCTATCTTGATGAAATCGAAGACGGTAGCGAGGCCGATCAACTGTCCGGTCAATTGAGCAGTGATCAGTTCGCTGATAAAGACGACCCCTATCAAAGAGCCTTAGCGTCCACCGATATTAAAGCTGAATACAATAACCAATTAGTCCGCGTTTCTGGCTTCATCGTTCCACTTGAATTTGACGATGAACAAGTGGTGACTCGCTTTTTCTTTGTGCCCTTCTTCGGCGCTTGTATTCATGTACCTCCACCGCCGCCCAATCAGATTATTTATTCGAAATTCGATAAAGGTATTCAGCTCAAAGTACTCTACGATCCATTTTGGATTGAAGGCAAGCTTGTCACTGAACTCATTGAAAATTCGGTAGCTAAATCGGCCTACACCATGGAAGTCCATAACATAGAGCCTTACACAGAGCCGCCATCGCAAAGCAACTAATTAACATGATTTCAGAATAGCGAACGCTGGGAACTTCTCTTTGCCGACAAAAGATATAATATATCATATCTTTTAGTCAATCCGACAGGAGGCAAAGTTATGATACCTGCACCCTCTTCGACGTCAGAACCCGTGATCGCGGCTCCGCCTGGCGCAGCCATTGGGACTGAGCCAGATGTATTTACCGAGATTTACCAAGAGCATACAAATATTGCCATCCTGCAACGAGATCTTTCCGCTGAGATAGCAACCGCTGCAACCAACCTCTTGTCATCCAAGGCATCTTCCAGTAATGCGCTCATAGCAACGCCTGACAATGCCATCGATGTACTCAGTGATGAGTTTGGTATTAGCGATACGGCTCTCGCTTTATTTCAAGACGTTGCAGATCTTGTGGATATGTTTTGCTGCTTACTTGGGACAGAGCAAGCGGGGATTCGCTTAACCAAGATAGATCGTGCTATGTGTCCTCGCTTTCATGTAGATAAGGTGCCCTGTCGATTAGTTACCACGTATTTTGGCCCCGGAAGCGAATGGGTCGAACATAAAAACGTGAACAGAGAAAAACTGGGGGCCGGTAATGGAGGATTACCTGACGAGGAATCCGGCTTACTTACCGATCTTAATCACATACAGAAATTAAACGGCGGAGATGCTGCTCTCTTAAAAGGTGAGCGCTGGATAGGTAACGAAGGCTCTGGTCTAGTACATCGATCTCCTAAAGTACCACAACATACACAACGTCTTTTGCTCACTCTGGATATGGTTCAGTGATTACGGTTGAATAAGGAAATGTTAATGATGTCAGCTAAATATCTCGGCGATAAAATTGCCATTAGTCTTTCCCTTCTCTGTCTTATTCACTGCATTGCCATGCCTATATTCGTTGTTTTTGTTCCGGCTAGCCTTGCCGTGATTCTAGGCAACGAATCTGTTCATATGTGGATGCTCATAGCAGTGATTCCTTTCAGTGCCATTGCGCTGTATAGCGGGTGTAAAAAACATAAACGTTTCAATGTGACCGCTATCGGTATAATCGGTTTAACACTTATGGTTTTGGCCGTGGCTGCCGTTGAACCACTTTTCGGTCATGAATGGGAAGTAGTAGTGACGGTCATAGGTGCGATAGCAATAGCAGCTGCTCACTTTAAAAACTATCGACTTTGCCAAGGTGGGTAAGTGCTGAAAGAGGTAAACAATTATGAGTTTGTCTTACTCGCGTTATCGCACTTCGCACAAATACAATCCAGTTCAAGCTGGGAATTCATTAAGCGAAAACCTGCTTGATCTACATGCTTACCCAAGTTCTTAATGATACTGTCGGGCACGCCAATTTCTTTTACTGTTCGACAGTTTCGACAAATTAGAAATTGCGGAATCTCATGCTGATGGTCACAGGCAATATGGCTGCAAGCAATGTATTTGTTTTCTGAATTAAGCTTATGCACCAGCTCTTCCGATGCCAAGAAGTCAAGAATGCGATAAGCCGACATAGGCGGCATACTTTCATCTGTTTCTTGCTTGTAGTGCTCTGCTACTTGGTAGGCGGATAACGGCGTAGGAGACATTAACAGCACTTGCAAAATCGCCTGGCGCTTAGGCGTCAGGCGAGCACCGTTCAACTGACACTTCTCTTGTGCTTTATTCAAGATGTTAGAAACACGGCTATTTGTCATGTTACTGTTTTCCATCGCTAGACTTCATGATGCTTGGTGATTCAGCCTATATCATACACTGCATGCTAGCGCTTCGCGATTATTCTGACCATTGTGGAAATAGTCAACCGGCATGATTAGCTCATCTATTCATCTAGCGCGACTAGTCACTGTCAAAAAACAATAAAAACTCAGATTGCTTCATGTTCGGCGGGCGTAATAAGTACTTTCCCTTTAGACATGTTGGCCGCATAGGATGCGATGCGATGTGCTGCATATTTGAGTGGAGGTTCAGATTGAATACGAATATCCAAATCTTGCTGCATCAACCATTGAGCACGCTGACTTAATTTGATTAGCTTCTCCGGTGCTGTTTTTTTCAAATAGTGAGCCAGCCAAAAACCTCGGATTATGTGATCCTGAAAGATTAAATGACCAATGTTTAGCGAGGGGCCTTTACCGGATAAACCACCATATATAACGGCTTCGGACGCCTCTGGCATGCAGGAAAGAATTTGGCCAGTGCTTTCTCCAGCAACTGCATCCAGTAGCAGGCTTGCATTCAATTGCTGACACATTTCAGAGAGTAAAGTGGTAAAGTCTTGTGAGGATGAATTCAAAACGAATTCAATCCCACTCTTGCTCATGTCTTTTGCTTGGCGTCTTTGACGTACAATATTAATTACTCGAATACCCGTCTCTTGAGCGAGAAGCCGGATCATTCGAGATAGGGCACTGCTGGCAGCATTAAGTATCAGCGTCTTATGACCCTTCTGTTCTGCATGATCCATTAATGCCAGTGCTGTCATTGGGTTGACCATAAGCATAGCTGCATACTGGTCAGGCACATCGTCTTCAAGCGGGATGCATTGATGCGACTCAGCCAACATATATTCTGCCCAAGTACCATCACCGTCGCCCGCAATGCAGGCAACACGCTTGCCTAGCAAAGATGCGGCGGATGAGTGGTCTCCTGTTGCTACTACTTCGCCACAGCCTTCCATTCCAGGTACGACGGGCAAAGGTTTACTAAAGCCATAATTGCCTGTGACAAACGCAAGATCAGATGGATTGACGGCAGCTTTACGGATGCGAATCAATACTTGGTTTTTGCTTGGCTTGGGGGTGGTCTTATCAATATAGTTAAACGACAGTGCGTCTTTATACGAATCGATTTGAAGCGCCTTCATGGTACTGGGTAATGGATTCATACTTGAATCAACGCCTTTTTAGAGTGGTTTTGTTTTTCAGACTTTTAGCCAGTAGCGCCATATCTAAAGCAGACTTTTCCATACCGCTTTCAAACTGAGCTATAAACTCTACGTCTTTCACCTCCTGCGTGGTAACCAGAAAACGATCATGCATTACCGCGAGATAAATGGTTTCCGCAACTTGGGCTGCCGTATTCTTTGAATAATACATCAAGTTATCAAAAACGCCTTTCATAGCTGGGTCTAATACCTCTGCATTGTCAAAAATTCCCGTTGGAAATAAATTAGGGCACGCGACGGTGACACCTACTTTATAACTACGAAGTTCTATGCGTAAATTTTGAGAAAGATTCACAATGCCTGCTTTGGAAATGGAATAAAATGCTGAACCTGGCATCGGTAAAATACCCGACAATGAAGCTATATTTACTATGCGACCGCTGCGCTGTTTTTGAAACATTGGTACAAATTTTTGACAGCATCTAATTGTCCCAATCAAATTAGTATCGAGTACCTTTGACCAATTAGATTCAGGAATATCAGCAAAACGCCCACCAGCATAAATACCGGCGTTATTAATGAGTACATCCACACCTTGCCACAATTCCATGGCGGTATCATACATACGAGTTACTTGTTCAGGCTGAGTTATGTCACATTGTACCCAGTGCGCCATACCACCAGCTAAATCAACGAGCTCAGCTGTTTCGGCTAATCCTTCGGTATCAATATCAGACAAGAGAATGCGCCAGCCCCTATGGGCAAAGGACAATGCTAACGCTCGGCCAAACCCTTTGGCGGCACCTGTGATGAGCACCCGATTTCCTTTGGGAGTCAATTTCATGAAAGTCTCTCTGTTAACAACATTAGTTAAAGCGCATCGATAGTCTTTACTTTGATCTGGTCTCAATCCACTAGACTTAAAAACAGACGAATAAACCCACCCAAGTCATGTGTTTATAAGTTACCGTTTAGCGAAATTCAGAAGTACGGCAGGATGAGCATCCATAAAGATAAGACTGTATTCAAGGAAATCATCCGCAAACAAGATTAAAATAACCTGAATGGCTTAGATCCAGTGCTTTTAATATCTCTACAACACAAGAAAGTTCCGCGTGGCTTTATCTTGCCTCTAAAGGGTATACTAGCAGCATGAAAATACCTAAGCGCATCATTCCTTTATACGAAGACGGCATTGTTGATGCCGTGCTAAGCCAACTCATGAGCGGCAAAGAAGCCACGGTTTACGTAGTTCGCTGTGGCGATGAAATACGTTGCGCCAAAGTGTATAAAGAAGCCGAGAAGCGCAGCTTTAAACAAGCCGCGCAATACCAAGAAGGTCGTAAGCATAAAAATAGCCGTCGTCAGCGAGCCATGGAGAAAGGAAGCAAATACGGTCGCAAGCAAATGGAAGAGGCTTGGCACAATGCCGAAGTCGATGCTTTGTATCGTTTGGATGCCGCGGGCGTGCGTGTTCCCAAACCCTATGGCTGTTTCGATGGTGTATTGTTAATGGAGCTAGTCTGTGACGATGAAGGCCAAGTAGCACCGCGTTTAGGTGAAGTCGCTTTCGATGAAGAGCAGGCTTTGGAAGATCACGCCATGATGATGGAGTATGTGAAACGCATGCTTTGCTCTGGTTTAGTTCATGGTGACTTATCCGAATTCAATGTGCTTGTAGATGATTATGGTCCGGTCATTATCGATCTTCCGCAAGCTGTAGACGCTGCGGCCAACCACCATGCGCAAGCCATGCTCACTCGTGATATCAACAAAATGCGCAGTTATTACGGTCAATATGCTCCCGCTTTACTCCATACCCAATATGCGCGAGAAATGTGGGCATTGTATGAGGCCGGTGATCTTACCCCTGATACCGAATTAACCGGTCTGTATGAAGCAGATGAAAGCGAAGCCGATGTAGACGCAATTATGTTGGAAATTCGTGCCGCTCTTGAGGCAGAAGAAGAAAAACAAGCCTACCTGAAAAGCTTGGAAGACGACGACTAAAGTCTAAGCTCAACAAGCCTTAAAAAACGCTTTCACCTAGAGACACCCTAGGCAAGTTCCATTACTTTGTTATATGGTAAGTTAACAATAAAAATATAACGGACAGCAAAGTATGGACGGTCAACGTCTTGTCATATTAGTGGCTTGCTATAGTGTCATTTTGTTCGCCATAGCTTGGTGGGCAGAACGTCATAAAGGTATTCATGCTCCTTGGTGGCGTCCGCTTATATATAGTCTTTCTATTGGCGTTTACTGTAGCTCTTGGACCTTTCTTGGTGCTGTCGGCCAAGCTGTAGAAAATGGCTGGCACTTCTTACCTATCTATTTAGGCCCCATACTTTTATTCATCTTTGGCTGGCCATTCTTAAAACGCTTATTGCGTGTAAGCCAATACAATAAGGTGACGTCTATAGCTGACTTTATTGGCTCACGTTATGGCAAAAATCAACTACTAGCCGCTGTGGTGACATTAGTATTAGTAGTAGGCACGCTACCGTATATCGCTTTGCAGTTGCGCGGAGTGGGTATCGCATGGACTGGTTTAAATTGGGAACAAGATAGCTCTGGTTCATTAGGATTTGGTTCCAGTTTGATTGCCGCTATGGTCATGGCGTGGTTTGCGATTTTATTCGGTACACGCATTATTGATGGTCCTGATCGTTTGCGAGGTATGATTACCGCCGTCGCTGCGGAATCCATTATCAAAGTCATTGCTTTTGTTGTCGTCGGTCTATTGGCCTACTGCGTATTGAGCTATGACGGCTCACAAACACTGCCGCAGTACTTTCATACCGAACAAATCACGTCTACTTTGTTTGTCACTGAGATGCTTTTAGCCGCTACCGCAATCATCTGCTTACCGCGACAGTTTCATGTCATGGTTGTGGAGTATCAAGGAGAAGCGGATACGCGCTATTTGCGTTGGCTCATGCCACTTTATTTAGGCGCCTTTGCCATTTTTGTTATTCCACTGGCGCAAGCCGGTGGTCAGTTATTTGGTGACTTGAATGTCGCTGCAGACAGTTACGTATTAACTTTGCCACGCTTCACCGGTGACGCTTGGATATTAGCACTAACGTTCATCGGTGCCATTAGTGCTGCAACGGGTATGGTCGTTGTTGCGACGATCGCACTTTCCATTATGGTTTCAAACGAACTAATCGTGCCTATTTGGTTGCGCCCAAAAAATCAAAGCAGTGTTCAAGCGACTAATCTTGCCCGGGGCTTACGTTATATTCGCCGCGCCGCCATTATTTTGATTTTAGCCTTCAGTTGGTTTTTAGAACGTATCATGAGCAATAACGAAGGCTTAGCCAGTATTGGCTTAATTTCGTTTGCGGCGTGTGCTCAACTTTTGCCAGCTGTACTAGCCGCACTCTATTGGCGAGGCGGACATGCGTGGGGGGTGTTAGCAGGCCTAAACATTGGTATGGGTATTTGGTTTTATTCCTTATTGTTACCAACCTTGCTACCCGATGCTCACCCACTCCTTACCGATGGTCTATTAGGCATTGCTTGGCTATCACCACAAAATTTATTTGGCTTGGGTTTTCTAGATCCGCTTAGTCATGGTGTATTCATTAGCCTGGCTTTGAATGCTTTGGTTTTCGTTTGGGTGTCCAAACGCATGTTCCATTCACCTATTGACGAACGTCAAGCAGAGCGCTTTGTCTTTGATCAAGCCATGCCTTTACATGGCATGCAACTGGATACCAATCCAAGCACTATTGAAGTCTTACAACTACATGGGTTGGTTGATCCGTTATTTGGAGAAGATCGTAGTGACCGCTTATGGCGGCGCTTTGAACGTCAAATCGGTCATCGCTTATTGCCCCATGACTATGCTCCCAACTTTGTTATTTCAGCCATAGAACATGAACTCGGCGCTATCATCGGTGCAGCTTCTGCCCACAAAGCTATGTCATTACTAGCACAACAAAAGCCCTTGCAGTTGCAAGACTTTGTGACTTTGGTTAGCGGAAGCTCAAAGCAAATTCAATTTAGCCAAAGCCTTTTACAGACCACGCTAGAAACCATTCCGCAAGGCATCAGTGTTGTGGATAAAGATTTAAAACTGGCGGCATGGAATCAGCAATATCAGAAAATGTTCGATTATCCAAAACGCTTACTTTATGTAGGTTGCCATATTCGTAAAGTTTACGAATTTAATGCCGAACGAGGCTATTTGGGTAATGATCAAGACAGTATCAACGCCCTAGTTGAAAAACGCTTAGAACAATTAAACAGTGGACAAAGCTATAAGTTAGAACGTCAGCTTCCCAATGGCACCGTGTTAGAAATTCAAGGTACACCATTGGAAGGTGGTGGCTATGTAACCACGTTTATGGATATCACTGATTACCATAAGGTGGTAAGTGAACTGGCTCATGCCAAAGATACCTTGGAACAACGAGTTGAACAGCGCACTCAAGAATTACAGAATGTGAATGCAACGCTCTCTAAAGAAAATGAATTGCGTGCGTTAAGTGAAAAACAATTAAGCGAAGTACATGCAAGTAAGAGCCGTTTTTTGGCAGCCGCCAGTCACGACCTTTTACAACCGATTAATGCGGCACGATTATTTGTTGCGTCCTTGCAAAGCCAAGTCGATAAGTTAGAGCAAGACAATCCAACTCTAAAAATCACCAGTCAGCAATTAGATGATGCTTTGACCCAAGCTGAGCAGTTGATTAACTCCCTTAGAGAAATTTCCCGCTTAAGCAATGGTAAAGAAACCGCCCATAGAGAGCACTTTTCTCTGGATAGTTTATTGCGGCCGCTTGCCAATGAAGCCAAAGCCATTGCTGATCGTAAAGGCATCGAATTTAAGTGGGTTAACTCGTCTGCGTGGGTTTATAGTGATGCCAAAATGCTGCGCCGTGTACTTCAGAACTTTGTCTCGAATGCTCTGCGCTACACTCAAAATGGGAAAGTGCTAATGGGGGCTCGTCGGCAAGGAGACTATTTCTCTATACAGGTATGGGATACCGGCCCGGGGATCGCACCAGAAGCGCGGCAAAAAATCTTCGAAGAATTTGAACGCTTGCCCGGTACCTCTGGCGAGCAAGGCTTAGGCTTAGGTTTATCCATTGCACAGCGAATTAGTAAGTTATTAGGGCATCCTATTGATGTACGCTCTGAGCCTAATAAAGGCTCTGGATTCTCGATACTGGTTCCTATCGGCCAAGCCAAAAAAGTAGAAATCAGTTCCCATCAAGTGGATCCAAACTTGGCCGGTTTGCATATCGTTTGCATTGATAATGAAATAGCCATTCAAGCTGGCATGCGTTCTCTGTTAGAGCAATGGGGATGCAAGGTAAAAACGGCTACATCACTTGGTGATGCACTAACACAATTAGAGCAAGCGCCTGATATGATTTTAGCGGATTATCATTTGGATGAAGCAACTGGTGTGGATGCCATTGGTGCCTTGCGTTTACACTTTCAACAAAGCATTCCGGCTATTGTGATTAGTGCCGATAATAGTGATCAAGTTCGAGATCATGTGGCGAGCATTGATGCGTCATACCTCAGTAAGCCTGTGGCACCTGCGGCGTTAAGAAATCTCATTAGAAAGCAAACACTTTATTAACACGCTATCGAAAACCACTGTTGTTATTGGCTGAGCCCACCGACAGTGTTCCCATGGCTTTCACCACTTGGGTGCGGCTGTGCAGACCAAGTTTACGAAAAATTTCTGTCATATGTGCTTTTATGGTGGCCTCAGTCACATCGAGCTCGTAGGCAATCTGCTTATTCAGCATTCCCTGGCTCACCATACTGGCAACGCGAAATTGTTGCGGCGTTAATGACGCCAAGGCTTTTGCAATCTGCATTTCATCTGGATTGTGCTGACGGTTTTGTTCGAGTTTTTGTGGCGCCCAGATTCCACCCTGCAATACCGTGTTAATGGCTTGCGTCATATCCTCTACGGAACTGCTCTTGGGTAAAAAACCGCTAGCGCCATGCTGCATCGCTCTTTGAATGATTTCCGCTTCTTCATGAGCCGAAACAATCACTACCGGGATGTGCGGATAATGCGCCACTAAGAAGACCAGTGCCGAAAACCCTTCTGCTCCTGGCATGTGAAGGTCTAGTAGTACGAGACTGGCACTTTGATGAGATTCCACTGCTTGCTGTAGGCTGGCCATGTCTTGAGCTTCAAATAAAGTCGGTTGATCAAATTGACTTTCTAATGTGCCCTTTAACGCACTGCGAAATAAAGGGTGATCGTCTGCAATAATGATGCTGATGGGAACGTTCATAGCCGTACCATTTTATTATGATTATGTATGCGTCTCGCAATAAATGTACACCAATAAAAAGCCTCCAGCTAGTCATTCACAACCAGTGGAGGCTTATTTAAGGTACTTTTAAGTACTTGAATGCTTAAGTATTTCGTAAACGTTTTATGCAACAGACTCTGTTAACGCTTGATGCTCTTGAATCAGACTCTCAACAACACTGGGATCGGCCAACGTAGAAATATCACCTAATTGATCGTATTCATCAGTGGCAATCTTGCGCAATATACGTCGCATAATTTTACCACTGCGTGTTTTAGGTAATCCCGGTGCCCACTGAATAATATCAGGAGAAGCGATGGGGCCAATTTCTTTTCGCACCCAGTTAATCAAATCGTTACGGATGGCAGGACTGGCTTGCACATCATGATTCAAGGTTACATACACATAAATGCCTTGGCCTTTCACATCATGAGGAAAACCTACAACCGCAGCTTCGCTTACGGCTTCGTGAGCGACAAGAGCGCTTTCAATTTCAGCCGTACCCATACGGTGGCCAGATACATTCAACACATCATCGACACGACCGGTTATCCAGAAATAACCGTCTTCGTCACGCTTGGCACCATCGCCAGTAAAATACGTACCTTCGAATGTGGAGAAGTAAGTATCAATAAAGCGCTGATGATCACCAAACACTGTGCGCATTTGTCCTGGCCAACTGTCTTTGATGATCAAGTTACCACTGGTTGCACCGGATAATTCATTACCTTTCTCATCCACCAGCGCAGGTTCAATACCAAAGAAAGGACGCGTGGCAGAACCCGGTTTTAAATCCGTGGCACCGGGCAATGGTGTGATCAATGCCGCACCGGTTTCCGTCTGCCACCATGTATCTACTATCGGGCATTGGCTGCGACCAAAGGTGCGGTAATACCAGCGCCAAGCTTCTGGGTTAATGGGTTCGCCTACCGTGCCAAGTAAACGCAAACTTTCTAAGCTTGCCCCTTCCACTGGTTCATCGCCATCACTCATTAGTGCGCGAATTGCGGTAGGAGCGATGTATAAAATATTAATCTGATGTTTATCCACAATGCGAGCAACGCGACCACAATCAGGATGGGTCGGAACACCTTCGTACATCACCACAGTTGCGCCATTGGCAAATGGTCCATAGACAATATAACTGTGTCCGGTAATCCAACCCACGTCGGCCGCACACCAATACACATCGCCGCGCTCATAATCGAAAATATATTCATGGGTCATACTTGCATAGACAAGATAACCACCACAGGTATGTAGCACGCCTTTGGGTTTGCCAGTACTACCGGATGTATACAGAATAAATAACGGATCCTCGGCATTCATAACTTCCGCTTGGCATTCTGAATCTTGTTTATCTACTAGCTGTCGATAGTCCTCATCACGACCAACTTCCATAGTGCATGCGTTTCCTGTGTGATTGAGCACCACAACTTTTTTTACTTGATCGCTTTTACAAAGATTAATCGCCGCATCCACATTCTCTTTTAAAGGAACAATTTTACCTGCACGCACACCTTCATTGGCCGTAATCACATAGTGACAATTACCATCTTCAATGCGACCCGCCAAGGCTTCTGGTGAGAAACCACCGAACACAACGCTATGGATCGCACCAATACGAGCGCATGCTAACATGGCCATGGATGCTTCTGGCACCATTGGCATATAGATGGTCACCACATCACCTTTTTTCACACCTAAGTCTCTTAGACCATTAGCGAGCTGATTGACTTCTTTTGAAAGCTCTCGATATGTAATGCGGCGAGCAACTTGCGATTCATCATCTGGCTCCCAGATGATAGCAACATCATCACCGTGCTTGTCTAAATGACGATCCAAGCACGACTCAGTGACATTCAGTTCGCCGTCTTCAAACCAACGAATGTGCAAATCTTCTTTTGCAAATGAAACGTCTTTTACTTTACTAAATGGTTTTTTCCATTCAATACGCTGTGCTTGCTGCTGCCAAAATCCTTCAGGATCACGCAAAGATTCTGCGTACATCGCTTGGTATTGCGCATTGTTGAGTTTGGTTTTTTGACCCGGCTGCACCGGATAAATTACTTGTTCGGTCATGGTGGCCCCCTTTGGTCACAACTCTTTTTAACGGGTTTTAAGTTCTCGTGAGTTGCAATCAGTTTTAGGCTTGCGCTCAAAATGCGCTATTAGACCTTTGTCTATTCGAATGAAAACCAGGCCAACTAAAAATTAAATAATGCCGCAAGTTAGACTTTGGTCGAGTCTCTACTAAGGGCGAATACAGCGTCATAGTAAGGTGGCGTATTACTGTTGGTGTACCAACCAAACCCACAAGCGGAGGGGATACACATGAGTACACCCAATAATTATTCTAAAAAGAACGCTCTGGCCTCAGCAGTATTACTTTGCTCGAGTGTACTATCCACCCAAGCTTTAGCGGCCACGGAATTTTCCTACGGCGGCTACATTAAGTTTGATGCCATATTTAGCCAATACAGTGATCAACAGCGTGCAGGCAATGTCGGTGATGACTTCTTAGTACCTTCCACTATTGCAGTGGGTGATGGTAGTGCTGAAGGTGATATGGTTTACGACAGCAATGCGAAATTTAGTCGCCTCAACTTTAAAACCGTAACCGATACCGATGCCGGCCAAGTGATGGGCTATATCGAAATGGATTTTAATGCAGGTCAGGACGAACGCCTTACCAACCAAGCCAGTAACGGCTTACGCCATGCCTTTTTTAAATGGACTCATGAAAGTGGCAGCTCACTGTTAACAGGTCAAACCTGGAGTACCTTCTTCAACGTAGGTGCCTTACCTGAAGCCGTGGACTTCATTGGACCAACATCTGGTTCGATTTTTATTCGCCAACAACAAGTTCGCTACACCATGCCAATGGCTTCTGGCTCTTTCATGATTGGTGCGGAAAATCCCAGTGTCAGTCTTTATGACGATCGCGGTACACCAACCGCCAATGATAATGCTATTGATGACAGCACTTTGCCTGACCTAATCGCTCGCTTTGATGGAAAAGCCGGCGATATTAGTTTCAGTGCTGCCGCCATGATGCGCCAAATACGTTATAACGATGGAGCCAATGACGAAGCGGAAAATGGTTTCGCCGTTACTTTTAGCGGTAAATACGCCATGGCCAACGGCAATGACATCAAGTTCATGCTGAGCAGCGGCGCTTTGGGTCGCTACATTGCCTTGAATGCATTCCGCGATGGCGGTGTGGAAGCCGATGGTGCCATTGACCTTAATAGTGTCACCGGTGGTTATCTTGCTTATAAACATATGTGGAGTAGCAAAGTTCGCAGTACGTTTATGTACGCCTTCGCAGAAGCCGATAACAGCGACAGCATCACTTCTGATGTTACCAAATCCATTAACAACATTAACGTTAACCTGATGTACAGCCCTGCCCCGAAACTCACTTTGGGTGCGGAATACATCATGGCCGAACGTGAAACCGAAAGCGGCGCAAACGGTGATTTGTCTCGCTTGCAATTCACCAGTAAGTGGGCGTTTTAAGCCTGAGTAGACGAAGGTCCAATATCGAAACCTATTGCTCAGGTTTAAAAAGAAAGTGTGCAGGTAGTTTGAAAGTGGAGAAATATTATGTCATTCAAATCTGAAAGCGACGCTAAAGCTTACTGGAAAGAAAACATCAGCCTAGTGGTGAAATTGATCGCCATCTGGTTTCTGGTTTCTTACGGTTGCGGCATTTTGCTTGTGGACGTTTTAAATAACATCCAACTCGGTGGATACAAACTTGGCTTCTGGTTCGCCCAGCAAGGGTCAATCTACACCTTTGTCGTCTTGATCTTTTATTACACCAAAAAAATGGGCGATCTCGATCGCAAATACGGCGTTCATGACGAGTAGAGGTGCAGCATGGAATTACAAACTTTAACTTATATTGTTGTTGGCTTTACCTTTGCTCTGTACATAGGTATCGCCATCTGGGCTCGCGCTGGATCCACAAAAGAGTTCTACGTAGCCGGCGGTGGCGTCAACCCAGTGGCTAACGGTATGGCAACGGCAGCGGACTGGATGTCAGCCGCTTCGTTCATTGGTATGGCGGGCCTCATCGCCTTTATGGGCTATGGCGGTTCGGTGTTCTTAATGGGTTGGACCGGTGGTTTCGTACTACTAGCCTTATTGCTTGCCCCTTACCTTCGTAAATACGGCAAGTTTACCGTACCTGAGTTTATTGGTGATCGCTTCTATTCTCGCACCGCTCGTATTGTGGCGGTTGTCTGCTTAATCATTTGCTCTATTACCTATGTAATCGGTCAAATGAAAGGCATTGGCGTAGCATTCTCACGCTTCTTAGAAGTCAGCTATGACACAGGCTTATTGGTCGGTATGTTCATTGTTTTCTTCTACGCGGTTCTGGGTGGTATGAAAGGCATTACCTATACTCAAATCGCTCAATACTGCGTATTGATTTTGGCGTATACCATTCCAGCCATTTTCATTTCATTGAACCTAACGGGTAACCCACTGCCACAGCTTGGTTTGGGTAGCACCATTAGTGGCACCGATGTGTATCTTCTAGATCGTCTTGATCAAACCGTTACCGAATTGGGCTTTGCTCAATACACAACGGCTGAGCGATTAAGCACGACGAATATGTTCGTCTATACGCTTTCATTAATGATCGGTACTGCTGGTTTACCTCACGTTATCATTCGCTTCTTCACCGTACCCAAAGTAAAAGACGCTCGTTCTTCTGCTGGCTGGGCATTGGTTTTCATTGCGATTCTATACACCACTGCGCCTGCGGTTGCTGGTATGGCTCGTTTGAATTTGATGAATACCATAGAACCTGCTGCTGGCGAGAATTTGAAATACGATGAGCGACCACAGTGGTTCAAGAACTGGGAAAAAACCGGTCTACTTGAATTTGAAGATAAGAATGGCGACGGTCGTATTCAATACGTTGCTGACAAAGAAAAGAATGAAATGGTGAAAGTAGACCGTGACATCATGGTGCTTGCCAACCCAGAAATCGCCAAGCTTCCAAACTGGGTGATTGCACTGGTGGCGGCAGGTGGTTTAGCGGCAGCTTTATCCACAGCAGCTGGCTTACTCTTGGCCATATCCTCAGCCATCAGTCATGACTTACTCAAAGGCGTGTTCATGCCGCAAATAAGTGAGAAACAGGAACTATTAGCCAGTCGCTTAGCCATGGCAGGGGCCATCGCCGCAGCTGGGTATTTGGGCTTCAATCCGCCTGACTTTGCCGCCGGCACGGTTGCTCTCGCCTTTGGTCTTGCTGCATCGTCGATCTTCCCGGTTCTCATGATGGGTATCTTCAGCCGCCGTGTGAACAAAGAAGGGGCTATTGCCGGTATGGTCGCGGGTATCAGTGTGACACTGCTTTATGTGTTCCAGCACAAAGGCTTCATGTTCGTGCCTGGCACTGAGTTCTTGGGTGATATGCCGGCAAACTGGTTCTTTGGTATCGAACCTAATGCCTTTGGTGCCATCGGTGCCCTTGTGAATTTCACTGTAGCGAATGTGGTTTCACGTATGACGCAAGAACCTCCTCAAGAAGTACAAGAGTTGGTGGAACATATTCGTGTTCCAAGTGGTGTGGCGGAAGCACAAGACCACTAGACATCATCTGCAAATGCAGAAGGTGTTTCCAATACATTAAATTAAGCCCTTCCCTTACTCCAAGGATGCGGAGTTTCGGAAGGGCTTGTTTCTCTGCTATGCTCACTGATAAAAAAGAATAAGGCGACACTGTATGTGGAAAAATAAACACGTTATTGCAGCCATGATTATTGCGCCATTGTTGGCCATTATTAGCTACTTCGCTGTAGATTCATTCGTCGCTGAAACACCACACAAAGCCAAGCCGGGTGAACAAGTAAAACTCGTCGAAAAACCCAACTGCCGCTATACCAGTGGTGAGTGTGAATTGAAAAATGGTGAGTTTGAATTACGCATTACTGGTCAATGGCAAGACGAGGTGAATTTACGTTTAGTAGTAGAATCACAGCATTCCTTAGATGGCGTGATTGCATCTCATGTCATTCATCCCGAAAACCAAGGACAGCCAATTAATCTTCGTCCTCTGGGAGAAAACGGCAAGCAATGGTCACTGACCATTATTAATCCGAACATCAATCAAGACCGTTTACGTCTCGCCGCCAGTGCCAATAAAGCGGTTTATTATGGCGATGCTGGATTGGTATTTATTAACTACGAAACGGCTTTTAACAACGACTTCAGAGAAGAGTAATGACGTTCGATAGCCAAGAACTCGCGCCGGAATTACATTCGATACGTGACTTTCTTTTAGAGTGTATCCCGTTTGACGAGCTGCCTATAGAAGAAGTGAATCGCATTACGCAGTTCATTGAAATAAGTTATCACCGACAAGGCACAGAATTTACCCAAGAAGATCACGATACTGGTTTACGCATTGTCCATAATGGTGCGGTAGAATTACGAGATAAAAATAATAAGTTGGTCGATCGCTTCGGCGAAGGAATTAGTTTTAATATTGCTGGTTTGAATAGAGAAGAATCCGGTATTAAAGCCACACTAATTGAAGATTCCTTACTCTACTTTTTACCTGAATCCCGCTATCAAGAGTTACGGCAAAACTACCGCTATTTTGATCGTTTCTTTAATAGCCAACGTAGCCGTCGTGTCAGACGAGCTGCCCGTCACGAACCCAACCCCAATGAAATGATGCGACCAATTGCTGACCTGATGTCGGGCGAAGTATTTAGTATCACTCCCAACACGAGTATTCAAAGCTGTGCAGCGCAAATGAGTGAAGAGCGCATTTCATCCATGCTCATTATGGAAAATGATCGCTTATTAGGTATTGTCACAGACCGCGATATTCGTTCTCGCGCGGTAGCGCAGTCTCTAAGTTACGAAGCTGAAGTCTCTGTCATTATGACAGAGCAACCAAAATACATTGAAGCTAGTAAAAGCTTATTTGATGCCACGTTATATATGACCCAATCGGGCATACATCATTTACCTGTGCAAGAAGATGGCAAAATCGTGGGTGTTATATCCGCTTCAGATTTAATGATTGCCAAGCAAGACGATCCCGTTTACTTGGTACAACACATTAGTCGCCAACAAGATGTGGCTGGTCTGAAAGCCGTTACAGATAACTTGCCGAATTTATTAGTGCAATGGGTACATGCAGGGATACGTGCTCACCAAGTTAGTCATATTTATACTGCTGTCTCCGATGCAGTTGCGGTACGTTTAATTGAATTGGCCGAACAAGAATTGGGGCCAGCACCAGTACCGTACTGCTGGCTGGGCTTTGGATCACAAGGGCGTGCTGAACAATTACTGGGTGCAGATCAAGACAATGGACTGTTAATCAGTGACGAAATGCAACCAGAGCATGAAGAATGGTTCTATAAGCTTGCTCATCGAGTATGTGATGGCTTAAACGAGTGTGGCTACGACTATTGCAAAGGCAAAGTCATGGCCACCACGGATGAATGGCGTCAACCACTTAAAAACTGGAAGCAAACCATCGATAAGTGGACGCGTAGCCCAACCGATGATGCTGTCATGCGTGTAAGCATCTTTTTCGATCTAAGAGCTATTCACGGTGATGCTGAACTCTGTAAACACTTGCAGGCTTATATGTTACAAAAGACAAGTAGTAACAGTATTTTCTTGGCAGCACTTGCACAAAATGCTTTAGGTAACTTACCGCCGCTTGGAATATTCCGCCGTTTTGTGGTTGAACATAATGGTGAACACAAAGACGAACTGGACTTAAAAAAACGCGGTATTCTTCCTATTATCGATGTGGTTCGCTTACAGTCGTTGGCGCACAAAGTAACCGCCGTAAATACCATTGATCGCCTTCAGGCTTTAGAGAAATGTAAAGCCATGAATAAAAAAGATAGCCGCAATCTACAAGATGCCCTGCAAGTCATAATGCAAGCCCGATTACAAAACCAAGCAGAGCAAGTGCGCCTGGGTAAAAAACCCAATAATTATTTAGATCCAGACGAAATCGGTAAATTATTGCGTAAGCAACTGAAAGATGCCTTTAGCGTTGTTCAGGATGCGCAACAGGCTGCCAAGATTAATTTCCGCCAAGGCATGTCATAAGGATTAATATGTTTTTCTGGCGACGTCAATTCTATCAATGGAAAGCCTCTATCAATAAACAGCCGATTGATACCCTATTATTGAATTTGTGGCGAAGTAAATTCAGTAAAAGACAGGACTGGAAGAATATACGCTATCTTGTTATTGATACCGAAACCACAGGTCTCTCGCCAAAAGACAATACATTGCTTAGTATCGGCTGGGTGGCTATAGAATCAGGTAAAGTAAAACTGAATAGCGCTCGCCATCGCTACATAAAAGTCAAAGAAGGTGTCGGACAAAGCGCCACCATCCATCAAATTCGTGATTGCGAACTGCAAGATGGCGTCACCATTAATCAAGCCATGGCAGAAGTACTAACTGCCATGAAAGATAGTGTACTCGTATTTCACCATGCCCCCATGGATATGGCCTTCCTCAACAAATACTGCCGTCAACTCTATAACGCACCGCTATTGATGCCGCTGGTTGACACACTCAACATAGAAAAGTCACGCCATATGCACAACGACCAAGCCCGTAAAAATGGATTTTTCCGTCTCGCTCATTGCCGACAGCGTTATGGTTTAAGCGCCCATCAGGGGCATAACGCTTTAACGGATGCCATAGCGACAGCCGAGTTGCTTCTCGCTCAAGTTGCTCACAAAGGCAGTGTGGTCAAGGTTAAAGACATAATGCCTTAGATATGGCATAGAGCTTGTATCGCAAAAACAAAGCGCCAAACAAGTTGCAACTATGACACTAAAAACCTTACTCATGATACTGACACTCTTGGCGTCAGTTCTCGTCCAATCTCAGGAAGATGACTCTGTTCCTGATACTGAGCAAAGCACACCGAGCGAATCGCAAGAACCTGATTCTGAAATAGACAACGCATCTACGCAGACATCTTCAGAAAAAAATAGCGAAGTTATTGAACGTTACCTACCGGACACGTCTGAACAAAAAATCCGTGAGGTCATTCGACATTTAGACCTTTATCAGCGCACAAATGAAGTGGTTCGCTTTGATGAAGGGGAAGACAGTATCAGTGGTTTGTATTTACCCGAGAATACAGGTGAACCTCAAGGTGGCGTATTAATATTACATGACATCGAGCAGCATGCGAATTGGCCGTTTGTTGTCGCGCCTTTGAGAGAGTATTTACCTGACTACGGCTGGAATACGCTGAGCTTATTCTTTGATGATTACATTAAAGAGAGATTACCTGAAATCCCAAGAACAGAACCAAGCACAAATGATCAAAGCGAAGAGATGTCCGAAACCACTGGAGCTGAAACAACGCAAAACAGTAGCGAGAACGAGACAAATGAATCAGCCACTGAGAATACTGTGACTGAAGATAGCGAAACAGGCGAAGATCAAAATTTTGTTGAAAACCCAGACGATAGCGAAGGCATCGGGTTAAGCGATCAAGACGAGCTAGCAGAAATTGCCGATCGCTTAGATGAGATACCCAATACGGTATCTACCCGTGAAGAGATAGAAGAAGCAGAACCAGAACAGCCCAGAGAAGAAGTCTTTATCGAACGCATGCGCGAAACGGTCGAAGGTGGACTAAGACAACTGAATACATTGGGTCAATTTAACCTAGTCGTCATCGCTAATGGAAAAAGCGCAAACTGGGCAGCCGAAGCCTTGAAGACGCGTTTCGCACAAGCAAGCAATAAGGGTTACGCATTAGTCTTAATTAACGCCCAGTCGAGCGCTTACCCAGACTACGACCTCAATCAAAGCCTAGCTGAGCTGAAAATACCGATTCTGGATATTTATACCTATCAAACTCCTGAGGCAAAGCGCGCGGCGAGGAATCGGAAAAGTGCCATTGTTAGAAATCAAAATGACAAATACATACAGATCCCGTTAACTGTCCGCGACGACAATACTTTTGATCGACATAATTTAATAACCAGACGCGTTAGAGGATGGCTGAAAACAAATGCTGCTGGTCGAACGGTCGGGGTAAAACAGAAAAAAGATAATGGATGAGGTGAGTTCTCAACATTGCCATACCCGCGAAGGCGGGAATCCATCCAATAGATGTTAACCCGAATAATGGATACCCGATCAAGTCGGGTATGACGGTTTAGCAGGATCGTAATTTAATACGTTTGGGTAACGTTGCCCTACACCAAGAGCATTTGATTTTGCTGCGTATCGAGGCATGGATGCCGAGGTGAGGCCTACAAGGATGTATTCACGGCCGGCAGTAAAATTAAGGCGGTTGGTGG
>NZ_CP051183.1:300000-457500 GCF_012295615.1 Bermanella marisrubri | reverse complement strand
CTCCGTATTACCGCGGCTGCTGGCACGGAGTTAGCCGGTGCTTCTTCTGCAGTTAACGTCACACTTGATGGGTATTAACCAACAAGCTTTCCTCGCTGCTGAAAGTGCTTTACAACCCTAGAGCCTTCTTCACACACGCGGCATGGCTGCATCAGGCTTGCGCCCATTGTGCAATATTCCCCACTGCTGCCTCCCGTAGGAGTCTGGGCCGTGTCTCAGTCCCAGTGTGGCTGATCATCCTCTCAGACCAGCTAGAGATCGTTGCCTTGGTGAGCTCTTACCTCACCAACAAGCTAATCTCACGCAGGCCCATCCAATAGCGAGAGCCGAAGCCCCCTTTCCCCCGTAGGGCGTATCCGGTATTAATCCAAATTTCTCTGGGCTATCCCGAACTACTGGGTAGGTTCCTACGCGTTACTCACCCGTCCGCCGCTCGACGCCTGATAGCAAGCTATCATCGTTTCCGCTCGACTTGCATGTGTTAAGCCTGCCGCCAGCGTTCAATCTGAGCCATGATCAAACTCTTCAGTTTAAAAATTTTACATCCTAAGATGTGCTCAAGTATTAAAACTACTGTTAAAATAAATTTGACAGTGTTTGACTTACTCGAAAAGTCTTTTGTTTGCACCAAGACTTTCGGTAAGCACCCACACGAATTGTCTGAATTCGTTTTTAAAGATCTCGACTTGCCGCTCGGGCTTGTCGTTGCTTCTCTCGAAGCGGGATGCGCATTTTAATGATTCGCATCTTTTTGTCAACAACTTTTTTAAAGTTTTTATTAAGCGTTTCCGCTTAATTTGTTGACTTGCTTGTCGCGTTTGCGTCGAAGCGGGGGCGCATTCTACAGTGTTTCGATTCTCTGTCAACACTTTGTTTTTATTTAATTTTTTATCATTTTACTGAGTAAAAAATGAGCGGTCATCTTCAACCAACTCTGTAAATAAAAACGCGCCTTCTTCTTGGTTGTCATAGACAGTTCCCGAAGAAGAGGCGCGCATTATAGGGACTCTCTTTTTCCCGTCAACACTTATTTAAAATTATTTAAATCTCAAATAGATGATGCTTCTTTTTACCCAGTTTGATGATGAAAAAACGACCATACATCGCTTTCTCTTTACTAAAGATGACAGTCGCATTCATTAAGTCATCCATCCCATAGGCTTGACCATTAACGATCACCGCATTGCGACCCAAGGCGTCTTTAATCTGCTTACCTTGTCCCAAACCCGCTTCTGACAATATAGAAGTTAGCGGTTTATCCGCCAATTCGGATGTGTCCAAATCACTGGATGGCAGACCATCTTGCTTAATTTGCTCTAAATCGTGCTCGCTTAGCTGGGTAGCATCACCAGAGAATAACGCTTCGGTAATACGCTCGGCCGCTGCCAAACCTTCTTCACCATGCAATAGACGGGTAACTTCTTTCGCCAATATACCTTGCGCCGACTTTCTACCCTGCACTTCCGCATCCGCTTTTTCTATGGCTTCTATTTCCTCTATAGAGAGGAAGGTGAAATAACGCAGGAATTTATAAACATCTGCGTCAGCTGTATTCATCCAGAATTGGAAGAAGGCGTAAGGCGAGGTGCGCTTTGGATCGAGCCAGATTGTTCCTGATTCCGTTTTCCCAAACTTAGTACCATCAGCTTTGGTCACCAAAGGTAAGGTCAAACCAAACACTTGATTGCCATGCATGCGACGGGTTAGCTCTGTACCACCTGTGATATTACCCCATTGATCTGAACCACCAATCTGCAATACACAAGACTCTGTCTCGTTCAACTTGGCGAAATCATATGATTGCAACAACATATAAGTGAATTCAGTGAAGCTAATACCGGAACCTTCTCGTTCAATACGTTGCTTTACTGATTCTTTTTGAATCATTTGATTGACAGAAAAATACTTACCCACGTCTCGCAAGAATTCGATGACGTTCATTTCGCCAACCCAGTCTAGATTATTCACGACCTTGGCGCTTTTATCACCCGCATCAAAATCAATAAACGCACTCACTTGAGCTTTTAGCTTTTCAACCCAACCGGCAACGACGTCTGGTCCGTTAAGCTGGCGCTCGGCTGCTTTAAAGCTAGGATCACCGATTAAACCCGTAGCCCCACCCACTAAAGCCAATGGACGGTGGCCAGCTTCTTGGAAGCGCTTTAACACCAATAAAGGCACCAAGGATCCAATATGCAAGCTATCGGCAGTGGGATCGAAGCCACAATAGAGGGTCTGACAACCGCTTTCGAGCTTTTCAATCAGCTCCGCTTCTGCTGTACAGTCGTTAAACAGGCCTCGTGCTTTCAGGTCGTCGATCAGTGCCGCTGTCATTAATCTTTCCAGTTACATATGAATTAAAAAAAGGGGATGAGAAATTAACGGATTTGGCAGATTTTGCAAGTCACATGGCCGTTTACCTGCCAACCAGTGCTGATTGTGCCGAATTAGTGTCTACAATAGGTTATAGGGAATGATATGCTTATTGCATAAAAATTATAGGCAGTAGTGAGATGTATAAGGATTCGGCATTAGAGATCTTGCCCAAGCGCCATTGGATTGCGTTGGGGCTAACCTGTTTGTTTTTAGCAGCGTTACTTATTTTTATACCGGTTCAGCAAGAACTTCAGCGTCGTACTTTTGCGTATCAAGTGCCGTTGCCAGAAAAAACGCAAAGTAAACCTGATCAACCCGAGATCATCTGGGACATGCATGAAATTCGTCCCGGCGAAAATTTAGCGCAGCTTTTCAAAAACCGAGACCTCTCGCCAAAATCTCTGTACTTATTAACGCAAACTGAACACGGCTCGGCTTTAGACCGTTTACATCCAGGTGATGCCATCGGCTTTCAGATAGAAAACGATGAACTCATCGCTTTTCGCTTAGAAAAATCTCTCTATGAAAGTTTTGAATTCCACTTAGTAGACAGCAAATTTAATAGTAAAAAGATCGTTTTAGAACCGGACACCATCGAGTCTTTTGCGCAAGGCACTATTAACACCTCTTTATTTGAAACGGGTATGGACGCTGGACTCAGTAATAGTGTGATAATGCAATTGGCCAGTATTTTTGGTTGGGATGTGGATTTCGCTTTAGATATCCGCGAGGGCGATAATTTTAGCCTGATCTACGAAGAGAAATATCTGGATGGCAAAAAAGTGGGCGATGGTGACATTCTCGTGGCTCGCTTTGAAAACCAAGGTCGCAGCTATACTGCCGTACGCTACGCTGATGACTCTGGCTATAGTCAATATTACACGCCAAGTGGTTTAAGTATGCGTAAAGCGTTTTTGCGCACGCCTGTGGATTTCACGCGCATCAGCTCTCGCTTCAACCTCAACCGTCGCCATCCTATTTTGCATAAAATCCGTGCACACCGAGGTGTAGATTATGCAGCGCGTACCGGCACGCCAATAAAAGCAGCTGGTGATGGCAAAGTCATCTTTGCTGGGCGTAAAGGCGGTTATGGAAAAGTGCTCATTTTGCAGCATGGTAGTTCTTACACCACGCTATACGCCCATTTAAATGCGTTTCATCGGACAATTCGTAGGGGGAAAAAAGTTAAGCAAGGTCAGATCGTCGCATACGTGGGTAGTTCGGGTTTAGCTTCAGGACCCCACTTGCATTATGAATTCCGTGTAAACGGTGTACATCGCAACCCATTAACAGTGAAGCTACCTCACGCCCGTCCGATCGATGAGTCACGCAAGAAAGACTTTATGCATTACGCGCAAGTAATGGTCATGCGATTAGAGAGCCATTTATATGGCGATTACTTTGCTTCGAGATAGAGGATCAACATGAAAATCATCGGCCAAATGTCAGGCACCAGCTTAGACGGCGTGGACAGCGTCTTGGTCGATATCGACGATCACCAGTGCGAGGTACTGGCTCGTCACCATCTACCCTTTGACGACAAGCTAAAGCAACGATTGCTGAGTTTATGCGAAAGTGGCGACGATGAAATCCATCGAGCTGCCACAGTAAGTAATCAGCTATCAAATCTTTACGCAGAATCAGTGAGTGCATTAATAGATGCTTCTGCGTACTCCAGCAAGGATATTGATGCCATTGGCTGTCATGGACAAACCGTTCGGCACATTCCCCCTCATTACAGTATCCAGCTGATTAATGGTGCTCTATTAGCTGAGC
The DNA here is from genome assembly GCF_012295615.1 of Bermanella marisrubri. Classification (NCBI taxonomy): domain Bacteria; kingdom Pseudomonadati; phylum Pseudomonadota; class Gammaproteobacteria; order Oceanospirillales; family Oceanospirillaceae; genus Bermanella; species Bermanella marisrubri. Next base: position 453,348 of record NZ_CP051183.1, on the reverse strand, counting down.
TTACGGAAATTGATGTTGTCTGTGATTTTCGTAGTCGTGACATTGCAGCTGGTGGGCAAGGTGCTCCATTAGTACCTGCATTCCACCATGCCCTATTCTCAAAAGCAGATGAAAACGTTGCGGTAGTCAATATCGGAGGTATGGCCAATATCAGCTTACTGCATAGCGATCATAAAATACTGGGATACGATACAGGGCCAGGTAACGTGCTGATGGATGCTTGGTGCAAACTGCATAAGCAACAGCCTTTCGATGAGCTAGGGCAATGGGCGGCCAGTGGTGAAGTCATCCCAGATCTTTTGAACATCCTGTTAGACGACCCGTATTTTGCATTGCCGGCACCTAAAAGCACAGGGCGAGAGCACTTCAATTTGGCGTGGCTCAAGCCCCTACTGAAGGAACACTATGCCAAGCAAGATATACAAGCCACTCTATCAGCGCTTACTGCAAGAACTGTTGCCGATGAAATCAAACGTCACTGGCAGCAAGCTGAAGTAATCGTGTGTGGCGGTGGCGCCAAAAACCGTTGGCTAATACGCCAGCTCGCACAATACCTAGAGGGTTTTGATATTAAGACCAGTGAGCAAAGGGGGGTCAACTCACAAGACATTGAAGCCATGGCGTTCGCTTGGCTAGCAAAGCGTTGTATTGATCGAAAACCTGGTAATGTCTGTGACGTAACGGGCGCTGCAGGAAAGCGCATATTAGGTGCAATTTACCCGGCCTAGGAAAGCCGGGTTTAAGTTAACTAACTAGATCGTGAATGAAGAACCGCAACCACATGTTGTAGAGGCTTGTGGGTTGCTTACTACAAAGCGCGAACCTTCCAAGTTTTCTTGGTAATCCACACTCGCCCCCTCCAAATAAGGGTAGCTTAATGAATCCACAAGCACCTTTACGCCGTCTTGCTGCATTTGCGCATCATCTTCGGCTACTTCAGTATCAAAAGTAAAACCATATTGAAAACCAGAGCAGCCTCCGCCCGTAACAAATACACGCAAGCAAAGGCTATCATCCCCTTCATCCTCGATTAGCGCCTGAATTTTACCCACAGCCGCTGGGGTCAGGGACATTTCACTCATACTGCACTACCTATCTATGGATACACACTGATGGGTATTATGAATAAACCCGAGTATTCTAGTCAACTAATTGCTTGAATTACTCTTTTTCAGCCGTTACTTCTTCTAATGCTGGTTCTTTACCTTTGCGACCCTTCCCTTTTTTTGGGTCCGCCTGATGAATCAAGCTGCCGTTCACTTGTGCACCCATCACCATTTCCATCATGACGTAGTGAACATCACCAGAGACCATGGCTTTTTTCGCCAACTCTAGGTGAGACGCCGAGTAAACATTACCCACGATGCGACCATTGATAATGATGTTCGGTGCTTTTATTTCGCCCTCTACAATACCCGTCTCACTAATACGTACAACAGCATTGCTATCTGCATCGGCAAAGATATTTCCACTTACTTTTCCGTCAATATGCAGGCCACCGCTAAAATGAAGATCACCTTTGATCTCCGCATTGTTTGAGATCAACGTATCGAAATGTCCTGGGTTTTTGTTTTTACTGCTCAGCATTAGCTTGCTCCTTACCTGGCCAAGGGAACGACTTTTCTAAACGCTTAGACCTTGAGCCACTTGATTGTAATATCACTTCAACATATTCCGGTTCGAAACCTTCCGGCAATACCATTTCACCCTCGATTTCTTGGAAATAACGGAAGCGATATTTTATGCCATAGTCTTGCACATCATCTGAGACATCGCGCAAACCATAAGTTTTTTGTTGGCCATTTAATGCACCCACCACATTCACTCCAGCCAAGCCTGATACGAATGTCTGATTGGTGCCAACTTGAGTAACGACAATTTTGTAACGGAATGTACGTTCGGCGAGGGTCTTATCGATTTCCACTTTTTGCACGCGTAAATCTTGCTTGCGACTAGACGGCGCCATGATACCTTTATAGAACGCTACTTCTTCCTGCAAAGTGGCGATTTGCTCGCGCAAATCCACCATATTTTGACGCAACCCCTCTGTAGACCGACGATCCACTTCACCACCTTTCTCGAGCATGATCACGCGCTGACTGTATGATGCGATTTTTTCTTCTGCTTCTTCAAGATCAATGAGCAACTGATCTCGCTCTGCGATCGCCTGAGCTTGAAGTTGTAATGTTTCGTATCGACCATAGAAATAACCCGCTATGGCCAATCCTGTAATGAGGATTAATACCAGTAATCGGCGCCAAAAACGCGACCAAGGGTCATAGCTAACTACCGTTAACTTATTTTGTTTACTGCCTTTAACCACGGCCATGATGCTTTCCTTACTGTCTTATTATTAAGGCAACATAGCAGGCTGTGTCATGCCTGTATGTTCAGGGAAACCAAACATGATATTCATGTTTTGCACAGCTTGCCCTGCTGCTCCTTTCACCAAATTATCAATCACAGAGAGAACCACGATGGTATCGCCATCTTGGGGTCTGTGCAGTGAAATCTGATTGAAGTTACTGCCTTTTACATTGCGCGTTGCCGGGTGACTGCCGAATGGCATGACATCGACAAAGTGTTCATCTTGGTAGAATTCTTCGTATAACTTCTGCAAATCGACGTTCGTATCCGTAAGCTTAGCGTAAAGTGTAGCGTGTATACCGCGTATCATTGGCGTCAAGTGTGGCACAAATGTTAAGCCCACGTCTTTGTTCTGGTTAGCAAACGCCAAACCTTGCTTAATTTCCGGCAAGTGGCGGTGTCCAGATGCTCCATATGCACTAAAGCTCTCACTTGCCTCACAAAGTAAAGTACCAACTTTTGCTTGGCGACCCGCACCGCTAACGCCAGATTTACAATCGGCAATTAAATTTTGGGTATCAACCACGCCGGATTTAATTAAAGGCAAATAACCAAGTTGAACCGCTGTCGGATAACAACCCGGGTTACCCACGACACGCGCATCTTTAATTTGCTCACGATTTACTTCAGGCAAACCATAAATGGTTTCCGCCATAATATCTTTGCAGGTATGCTCTATTCCATACCACTTACTATATTCATCCGTATCATAAATGCGGAAATCAGCCCCAAGGTCAATAATACGCACACCATTAGCGACTAAGTCCGGCGTCATTTCCATAGCTACACCATGAGGTGTTGCAAAAAACACGAGATCACACTCACTTAGTGTTTCAAGCTGGGGTACACTGAAGCAGATATCCGTGTATGGTCGCAGGTTGGGATACATATCAGCAACTGGTTTACCTTCTTCACCGCGTGAAGTCACCACTTTTAAGTTGACTTCGGGGTGTTGAACCAAAATACGCAACAGTTCGACGCCGGTATAACCGGTACCGCCAACCAGACCAACATTGATCACAATATCACCTTCTTGCTTGGTATGAATGTAACAGGCTCCTATGATAGCGCCTTTAGTGAAAAGTAATAGAGTAAACCATGGCATCACTATTAAGCCAGCTTAGAATCAAACTTGCTCACGGCGAAGCATTGCCCGCTCTTGCAATGCTCGGCATTGTTGCTGGCTTATTAACCAGTGGCATCATTTTACTGTTCCGCCTTGCCATTGAGCATTCGCTCAGTGGCTTTTTGGGTATGCCTCATCACGAAGCATTTGAAGCCCTTAATCCTCTCGTGCGGATGACATTGCCAATGATGGGAGCTTTACTTCTCATTGCCTTATTTTACAAGGTTAGCGCCAAAGCTCGACAGGTGGGTATTTCCCATGTTCTTGAGCGATTGAAAAATCACCAAGGACATATGCCAATGAGTAACTTATTCGTGCAGTTTTTCGGCGGTATCATCTGCGCAATAAGTGGCCAAAGTACGGGGCGCGAAGGACCCGCAGTTCACCTTGGCGCAGCTGCTGGCAGTATCATGAGTCGCAAGCTACAAATGACCAGCAGCCACACTCAACTTTTGTTGGCTTGCGGTGTCGCCGCTGCTATTAGTGCATCGTTTAATACCCCCATTGCCGGTGTCATCTTTGCTATGGAAGTCATCGTCATGGGTTACAGTTTTCTCAGTTTAATTCCGGTGATTCTGGCATCCGTCACCGGCGCTCTAGTAACCCGTGCAGTATATGGTTCGGAACCAGCCTTTAATGTGCCGGCTCTACAAATGAATTCTCTGCTAGAAGCGCCGTTCCTGATTGTTGAAGGTTTACTTATGGGTGCATTAGCAGCCATGTTTATATGGGTCTGTGTAAACACGGCGAAAAAAGCACCTCAGTCTTTTACTATTCGTTTATTGCTTATCGGCGTACTAAATGGCGTGCTCGCGCTTTTGATCCCAGCGGTTATGGGCATTGGTTACGACACTGTGAACGCTGCGCTACTAGGAAATCTACCCTGGATTGCATTGTTTATTTTCGCCATGGCTAAACTGCTAATCACCAGTTTGAATTTAGGATTAGGTCAACCCGGCGGTGCCATTGGTCCTATGTTGTTTATTGGTGCTTGTGCTGGTGGAGTGATAGGTGAAATAGGTAATCAGTTTGCACCTGATATCGCAGGATCAACAGGTTATTACGCAATGCTCGGTATGGCCGCTATGATGAGTGCATGCCTTCAAGCTCCGCTTACTGCTCTAATGACACTGTTAGAATTAACCAACAACCCCAATATTTTATTACCCGCCATGTTAGTGGTGGTCATTGCCAATTTAACCGCCAGTGAAATCTTTAAGCAAAAGGCTTTGTTCCCAAGATTACTGCAACTAAGAGGACTCACCGTCGATACCAGTCCTGTAGAGCAAATGCTGCGACAAAACAGTGTATTGAGTGTGGCTGAGAAAAACATCAAAGTAGTCGACAAGATTGCCAGCCTTGAAAGTATTCAGCTCGCGCTGAGTGGCAACCCCATTTATTTATTAATTCAAGAGGACAAGTCCATTATCGCCTGTATACCAGCAGCCGACGTCGCGAATCTATTACTTGATGATGAGGAACTATCCAATTGGTTAGAGAAAGATCTAGAAACACCTCATATTAATATGATGGCCTTGCCTGGTAATCGAGCGCAATGCGCCAGTATTTTCATGCAAGCCAATTTGCAAGAAGCACTGGATACTATGGCCGAGCAACAAGTCGATTGCTTGACCATTCACTTTGGACAACAAACCACTGCAGTCTCTGTTATGGGCATTGTTCAGCATGATAGAATACACAGCTTCTATCGCTATAATCATCAATAGGAATTGCCTCATGCTTTGGGTAAAAGCGTTTCACATTATTGCTGTGGTTTGCTGGTTTGCTGCTATTTTTTATCTGCCACGTCTGTTTGTATATCACGCTATGAGTGAGGATACTGCAAGCATTGAGCGTTTTAAAATTATGGAACGTAAGCTATATCGCGGCATTATGACGCCTAGCATGATTGCCACTGTGATCTTAGGTCTTTGGTTGATTAGCTACAACGTTGATTACTATATGAGCCAAGGTTGGCTTCATGCCAAGCTAAGTTTAGTGGTTTTGTTGATTGGTTTTCATTTTTACTGCGGTCATTTGATGAAGCAGTTTCGCGATGACATGAATACAAAAAGCGACAAGTTTTTTAGAGTATTAAACGAAGTGCCTGTATTCGCCCTTGTTGCCATTGTCATCTTAGCTGTGGTTCGTCCTTTTTAAACATTATCTATCTTCAAAGGTAACTCATGAATTATTCTCGCTCTGAATCCTTATTTAACGATGCCCAAACTCATATCCCTGGCGGCGTCAATTCACCGGTTCGTGCTTTTAAAGGCGTTGGCGGTACTCCCGTTTTTTTCAAGAAGGGCCAAGGCGCTTACATGTATGACGAGGACGGAAATCGCTATATTGATTATGTGAACTCTTGGGGTCCTCTGATTCTCGGCCACAATGCTCCAGAAGTTATGGAAGCGGTGAAAGCACAGCTTGAAAACGGTTTAGGCTTTGGCGCCCCTACAGAGATCGAAATCGAAATGGCTAATAAAGTCTGCGAGATTTATCCAAGCATGAATATGGTGCGCATGGTGTCTAGCGGCACTGAAGCCACCATGAGTGCTATTCGATTGGCTCGCGGTTTTACCGGTCGTGACAAGCTGGTGAAATTTGAAGGCTGCTATCACGGGCACGCCGACTCGCTTCTAGTAAAAGCAGGCTCTGGTGCATTAACCTTAGGTGTACCTAGCTCTCCAGGCGTGCCCTCTGTATTGGCTGACCTTACTGTGACGCTTACCCATAATGATCTTGACGGGGTACGCGAATGCTTTTCTAGAATTGGCAATGAGATAGCCTGTGTCATTGTCGAACCCGTCGCAGGCAACATGAACTGCATTCCCCCTGAGCCCGGTTTCTTAGAAGGCTTGCGCGAACTTTGCGACGTGCACGGTATCGTTCTAATTTTTGATGAAGTTATGTGCGGTTTCCGTGTTGCTAAAGGTGGTGCTCAAGAAAAATATGGTGTTAAACCTGATCTAACGACCCTAGGTAAAGTGATTGGTGGCGGTATGCCAGTGGGCGCGTTTGGTGGCAAGAAAGAAATCATGGAGTACTTGGCACCGCTAGGTCCAGTATACCAAGCAGGGACTTTGTCCGGTAATCCTGTTGCCATGAGTGCCGGTTTAGCCATGCTTAACGCCATCGAAAAGCCTGGTTTTTATGACATGCTTAGCGAGAAAGCGAAAAAGCTTTGCCAAGGTTTAGAAGCACTCGCAGAAAAACATGGTATTGCACTAACCACTAACCAAGTGGGTAGCATGTTCGGTTTCTTCTTTAGCGAAGAGAAAAGCATTAGTCGCTTTGATCAAGTCAGCCGCTGCAACATGGATCAATTTAAAGCATTTTTCCACGGCATGTTGGACGAAGGGGTTTACTTGGCACCAAGCGCCTTTGAAACCGGCTTTATGTGCTCTGCCGTTAGTGATGAAGACATTGAATTCACCTTAGCAGCTGCAGATAAAGTAATGGCAAACTTAGCCAAATAAAAACACCATATAGACCCTGCTCTCTTTTTGGTCTTTTATATTTAGTAAGCAAATGGAACTCTGCATTCATTTGCTTACTGCCTTAGCTTCACCCACAATGTTCACTTCCTAAACATATTTCCCAAGGTCGTTATGGCAAGAGATTTAACCCAAGGCTCTATTGGTCGCTGGCTCTATCGCTTGACGGCACCCATGGTCGTGGGAATCTTGTCCATTTTTCTTTTTAATCTTGTCGATACTTATTTCATCAGTTTGCTGGGCACACAGCCACTAGCAGCGGTCAGTTTCACCTTCCCGATCAATATGTTGGTCATGAACGTGGCTATTGGTTTAAGCATTGCCACTGGTGCAGTGGTCGCTCGCGCACTAGGCCAAAAAAACCATCTACAAGCTCAGTCTTGGGTAACATCAAGTTTGTACTTAACCATATGCATTGGTATCGGTATTGCCATTTTAGGTATCTTATTTCACCCGTTTATTTTTAAATTGATGGGCGCGACCGATGAGCTCATCCCCATAATCAGTGAATACATGGTGTGGTGGTTTAGTGGCAGTACGTTATTGATGGTGATGATTGTCGTAAACGCCAGCATCCGAGCATCCGGCAATACCAAGCTTCCCAGCCTAGCGATGATGGCCAGCGCAGGTATTAATGTCATTCTTGATCCAATACTGATTTTTGGCTTAGGACCGATTCCCGCGCTTGGTGTTCAAGGAGCCGCTATCGCCTCTGTATTAAGCTGGCTGGCTGCTTTTGTTTTCATGTTCCGCTATTTACAACAAAACCGGTTAGTTGAATATCGTTTGCCCGAAGGCTTAATGAGGCTTTGGCAAAAGCTATTCACCTTAGCTGTGCCTGCAGCGATCACCAATATGTTAGGACCCATTGCTAACAGCGTCCTTATCGCGTGGGTCGCAGGCTTTGGTACCGCTGCTGTCGCTGCGTTTGGTGTAGGTATGCGTATCGAACCACTCGCCATGATTGTGGTCATGGCGTTTACCTCTAGCTTGCCGCCTTTTGTGGGACAAAATCATGGAGCCGGTGAGGTAGATCGCATTGGATTGGCGCTAAGGAAAAGCTTAACCTTTATTCTGTTTTGGCAAACCGCTGTGTACTTGTTGTTGATCTTATTGGCAGAACCTCTAAGTCGACAATTCAGTGAAGAGAAAGCCGTTCAGGAAATCATTCAAACGTTCTTGTTTATTGTACCGCTCAGTTATATTGGGGTCGGTTTCACCTTACTTACCACCGCCACTATCAATGCATTGCATAAACCCAAAATTTCAATGAAGATTCATATCTTGCGTCTCTTTGTTTTTTACCTGCCCTTTGCTTGGGTGGGTCAGGCATTTTATGGACTTGAAGGATTGTTCATTGGTTGCGCCTTAGGCAATGTTGCCATTGGTATCAGTGTACTTGTGATGATTCGTCACGTTAAGAAAAGCGATCAATGGCAACAACGTTTACTGACCATACAATCGTGATGAGAAATAATCCGCGTTAATACATGTCTAAGTAAATCGCCAATTGACCTTGCTCTACCGAAACAGTTTTCAAATTCGCTTTTAGAAGTTGCTCTTCAATCACGCCATTCGACAACGTATAAATTGGATTCTGCGCCAACGTTTGTGACAAAACTTGTTGGGTAATGCTTTTTAGTGTGGGTTGTAGTGAGTCGGGCATGCCCTCCACTTGCATGTCTTTCACATGCACATGATCAATGTAAAAGCTCGCATTATTAGCTTGGTACCTAAGATCACCTGTAAGCACAACCAAAGCGTTACCTTGGTACTGGAAGCTATTGATTAAAACATCACAACTTAACTGCAATGGCCGCTCACTTTCTAAGAACTTCACCCATGCTTTACGAACTGTTAGCTGCGCTAAGCCCAAATCTCTGTTTATCGGAAGTTGAGTATTCACTTGTTGCTGAACTTGCTGCTCAGTAAACGTTAGCTTGTAATCAGAGCCATAAGCGCTCAGCCCTATAAATAATAAACATCCGAATATTAGCTGCTTCATTGTCACACCCTTCATTTATCTACAAACTTTGCCGCTGTGCAGCCACTTTTCAATGCGATGGCGGTCACTTGCTGCCGTGAATCATCCAAACAGTGCTTTAAAGTTCATTCTAGTCATAGACCAACACAGATGGAATAAGTTTTGCTGTATTGCACGTCATACATGCTCGTTGAGGAGGCCGAATCATGCAAGTAAGCAACAACCAAACTGGTAATCCCTATTTAACAGCTATCAATAGTCCAGTTAATCAATCCGACAGCACGGATGAACCAAACAAGGCTTCAGCGCAAGACTCCGTAAATCTATCTTCCCCGGCGAAAAAACTACAAAAAATTAGCGCGCAGTTTTTTTCTAGTGGCGCCATATCATCCAAAGATATTCCTGCGCTCGTGGAAGAACTATATAAGGGTGGATTCATCAGTGAATCCGAGCTGAGTAATCTCGGTGTAGATACGTATGATACTAACAAGCAATCTAGGACCTCTGAAGAAGCCTTGATGTTAAGTCAGTACCTAGAGAAAAATCGTGAAAACTTAAGCGAAGAAAAGATTAAACAACTAGAAGACTTAATAGAAGAACTCTAGCTAGCAATCGCGGTTGGCCCCATATACGATAAGCTAGCTAGAGTTAAACAGGTTGCAGTGCATGTCCAGTGCACTATTCAATTTCAATGAGTACTTCTCCCGGCGTTACGCGATCGCCTTTCTGCACGTGAATATGTGTTACCGTGCCATCAATGTTGGCGCTGATTTCTGTTTCCATTTTCATGGCTTCTGCCACGAGTAGTGCTTGACCAGAAGAAACGCTATCTCCCTCTTTAACTAATACGTCGATGATATTACCCGGCATTGCTGCAGTCACATGACCCGGTTCGGATGCACGTTTACGTGCGCTGCCACCCTGCTCATTGATGTATTCGTTTAGCGCTTCGAACTCAACTTCTTCGGGCATGCCATCCAAAGTGATGTAAAGTTTGCGCTTACCGCTACCGCTTTGACCAACACCTGTAACCGCCACATCATAGGACTCACCATGTACGTCGATTTTGAATTCCGTCGCAACAGAGTCCATAGCACGTTCTGCAGATTCTTTAGGTAATAAAGGCTCTGGCTGCAATGCGCCGTCATTGCGTTGTTGTAAAAATTCCTTACCCAGCTCAGGAAACATGGCATAGGTCAAAACATCTTCTTCTGTCTTGGCTAAGTCGCTAATGTCCTTTTTGAGTTTTTCTAACTCTGGCTTAAGTAAATCGGCAGGTCGCGCTTCATTAACACTTTCATTGCCGATAGCTTTTTGCTGAAGCGATTGATTAACCTCTGCCGGCGGCTTGCCATATCCACCTTGCAAATAGCGCTTTACTTCATTGGTGATGGTTTTATAACGCTCACCCGCCAGCACGTTATAAACCGCTTGGGTTCCTACAATTTGTGAAGTCGGTGTTACTAACGGAGGGTAGCCTAAGTCTTCGCGCACTCTTGGAATTTCATTAAAGACATCACGAATGCGATCCAAAGCGTTTTGTTCTTTTAGCTGATTGGCTAAATTCGACATCATACCGCCAGGAACTTGATTAATTTGTACGGAGATATCTTCGCGGGTAAATTCACTTTCAAACTGATGGTATTTTTTGCGCACCTCACGAAAATAGTCCGCAATTTCGGTCAGCAAGTTCAAATCAAGCCCTGTATCGTAAGGTGTACCTTTTAAAGCGGCCACTTGCGATTCGGTAGCGGCATGACTGGTGCCTCCAGCAAAAGAGGAAATCGCTGTATCCATTCTATCGGCACCGGCTTCGATGGCTTTTAACTGACACAAGGCTCCCAACCCAGCAGTCGCATGACTGTGAATCACGAGTGGCAAATCCACTTCGGCTTTAATGGCTTTGGTAATATCATAAGCAGCGTAAGGAGTAAGCAAACCCGCCATGTCTTTGATGGCGATGGAATCCGCTCCCATGCTTTGTAAATCTTTTGCTTGCTGTACAAATAGTTCAGGAGTGTGCACCGGGCTGGTGGTATAGCAAATCGTGCCTTCTGCATGCTTGCCCGCTTTTTTCACGGCAGCCATGGCGGTTTCTAAATTACGCAAATCATTTAGCGCGTCGAAAATACGAAATACATCCATGCCATTATCCGCGGCCTTCTGCACAAAAGCTTGCACGACATCATCAGCATAATGGCGATAACCTAATAAGTTTTGGCCGCGCAATAGCATTTGTAGGCGCGTATTAGGCAAGGCTTCACGTAACTTACGCAAGCGTTCCCAAGGATCTTCTTTCAAAAAGCGCACACAGGCATCGAAGGTGGCGCCGCCCCATGCCTCTAATGACCAATAACCTACTTGGTCGAGTTTATCGCAAATGGGCAACATGTCTTCGGTACGCAAACGCGTTGCTATCAACGACTGATGAGCATCACGCAAGATCAAATCTGTCACTTGTATTTTTTTAGGCTGTGTCATCTTTGCTCTCCTTACCGCTACCAACCAGCATGGGCGGCAATGGCCCCAGCAATGGCTAATGCAATTTCACTTGGGTGACGCTTATTGGAATACTTTAATAAGTCAGGATGATTCGGCACAAAACTGGTATTAAATTCCCCTTGTGCAAAATCAGGATGCTGCAAAATCTGTTGATAATATTCGGCGGTGGTTTTAACCCCTTGCAAGCGCATATCATCAAGTGCGCGCTGACCACGTTTAATGACATCTTGCCAATTAAGTGCCCAAACAATGAGCTTCAAACACATGGAGTCGTAGTAAGGAGGAATCTCGTATCCGGTATAAATGGCCGTATCGACACGTACTCCGGGACCACCCGGTGCGTAATAGTGGCTAATGCGACCAAAGCTCGGTAAAAAATCGTTTTGTGGGTCTTCGGCATTAATGCGAAATTGCAAAGCAAAGCCTCGGTACTGAATATCTTCTTGGCTATAAGCGAGCTTTTCTCCGGCTGCGATTTTTAGTTGCTCACTAACAATATCCACACCCGTGATTTGTTCACTGATGGTATGTTCTACCTGCACTCGCGTATTCATTTCCATGAAATACACATCATCGCCCGTGAATAGAAACTCTACCGTGCCCGCATTTTCATATCCCACGGCTTTGGCGGCTTTTACCGCAAGCTCACCAATGTGCTCTCTTTGCTCATCAGTCAGTTGTGGGCTGGGAGCGATTTCGATGAGCTTTTGATTGCGTCGCTGAATAGAGCAATCTCGCTCATAAAGGTGAATCACATTGCCGTGGCTATCAGCTAAAATCTGAACTTCGATATGTTTCGGATCGACAATGCACTTCTCTATAAAGACATCAGCACTGCCAAAGGCTTTAGTGGCCTCGGAGATCACTCGGGGAAACTGCTGCTTTAATTCTTGCTCACTATCACAGCGTCGAATACCGCGACCGCCACCACCCGATGTCGCTTTAACCATAACCGGGTAACCAATTTCATTGGCTAACTCAATGGCCTCTTCCACTGTCGCAAGGTTACCTTCAGAACCGGGTGTGACCGGCACTCCAGCTTTGCGCATACTGGCACGGGCTTGGGTTTTATCGCCCATACCTTGAATAACATCGGATTTCGGACCAATGAAGCGCACGCCCTTTTGCTCACAAATGCGAGCAAACTCGGCATTTTCCGATAAAAAACCATATCCCGGATGGATCGCATCGCAACCAGTTTCTTTCGCCAAGTTAACAATGCGCGCAGGATCTAAATAACCCGCTAAAGGATCATCCCCTAAGCAATAAGATTCATCGGCGCGCTTAACATGCAAGCCATAGCGATCGGCCTCGGTATAAATAGCGACAGAGCGAATTCCCAGTTCGGCGCACGCTCGGATAATGCGTACGGCTATCTCACCGCGGTTGGCAATCAGGACCTTCTTAAGTTTGGACATTGTGTGTCCCTCCCTCATTGGTCAAATAAGCATAGCCAAACCATACTGATTAGTAATAATTGATTTTTCTTAGCTCAGCGATAACTTATAATTTATAGATAAAATATTTAATGCGGATGAAACATTCATGCCTTTAACCATTCAGCGCCTTATCAGTCGCCTCTCATTGAGACAATTGCAGGTGTTTCAAGCGGTTTATAATCAGCAAGGATATCGTCGCGCTGCCGATGTTTTGGGTTTAACACAACCTGCAGTGAGTGCCCAAATCAAACAATTGGAACAAGCTCTTGGTCAGCCCTTATTTGAATATGTGGGAAGAAAACTCTACTGCACGCAAGCTGGGGAACGAGTTGCTGAAAGTATCGAAAGCATTTTTGGCGAATTAAAAACCCTGCAAACCGATGTGGATGCTCTTAAAGGGCAGCTATCCGGTGATATCCGTCTGACAATTGTGAATACCGCACAACTGGTTTTACCTTACATGCTGACCGAGTTTCTACAGCTACACCCTGCAGTGAATATTAAGGTTAAAGTAGTCAACCGTCGCAAAGCTATTGAGCGCTTGAGCGACAACCGAGATGACTTGGTGATCATGGGTCTAGTTCCGAGCGAGCGACCACTTACTTCACTGCCCTTCCTAGAAAACGAACTGATTCCCGTTGTACATAAAGATCATGCGCTAGCCAATGAAACTAACATCCCTGCTCAGCGCTTCCTCGATGAGCCTGTCATTATGCGGGAGCCAGGCTCCGGAACTCGCTTGGCGTTAGAGCAGTTTTGCTTACAGCAACGATTGCGTTTGATCCCAAATATGCAGTTAGGCTCAAACGAAGCTGTTAAACATGGTGTTTTAGCTAATCTAGGGGTAGCACTATTACCAAAATTGGGAATTCTGCCAGAACTCAAACTCGGCATCCTTAAACAGGCGCATGTCGAGGGATTCCCATTAGTGAGATCTTGGTGTTTGGTTCATCCATCAGCAAGACACCCTAGCCCTGCTAGTGCCGCTTTCGTGCAATATGTGCAAGACAATCTAGAGCGTATTCAGACTAAATTTGCAGATATGGTCAAAATAGAGGTATAAAAAAAGCCACTGGAAATCCAGTGGCTTGCTAAATTAGCAATGTGATTAGCTTGATGAGAGAGTGCATTCACTTTCAACTTGCTGCGTTTTCCGTGACTGCAAGTAAATAATATACATTCTCATTTACCTTGTCAATAATAATTCTCATTTATATTTAGAAAAATACCGCCAGCATGACATTATTCTCTTCAGGCAATTTGATTTTGCTGTCTTAGTACTTGTTCATTCAGTGATTTAATACGACGTGACATATTATCTAACAGAGTGATAGCCGTTTCTGGCTGAGCTCGAATCAAGTCAACAAACTCGTTTTTAGGAATCACCATCAACTGACAATTTTCGCGCGCTGTCACAGTGGCATTGCGCATCTCTCCAGTGAATACTGCCATGGCACCAAAGATCTCTCCGTCTAAAATCTCACCCACGGTAACACCATTAACGGTTACATCGGCACTACCAGACATCAATTGATAAACCGTATCTGCGATATCACCCTCCCTAATGATCACATCACCAGGCTGTAATTGCTGAAAGCCTTTAGGCGTTTGTACTTGAACCTGTACATGAAAGTGAGCCAATACCTCTTGATACAAGGCCACATTGGTCAACAAGTAATTACTCCAGCGGTGTTGGCGAACAGGATCTTCATTGATGTAAGTGACAAAAGTATCTCGGTGAATTAGCTCCACCTCTACTTCATCTTCCACTTTAAGCTGGGCATAGGGCAAACCAAAGACTCGACTAATACCAACAAAGTCGCCAGCCTCATAACAGGCTACTTCCACGCCTTTGCTAACTGCAGTAATCAAGCCAGAACGCAGGATTCCCATGTATTCTTTACCAAAGCTATCAAGCAACTGATTAAGATAGCTAAAGGATTGGACCTCTGAAGGGCCCTCAAACTGCTGCATTAGGTGCTGCGTCAGCAATTGCTGTCGCTCAATCAGGGGTTCAACCTGTGCAGGAACTTTACCTAGAAAAAACATAAATTCTGACTAATCCCACGTTTCTCAGTGGCCGCATAGTATCACGAAACGCTCTGTACACAATCTGACCAATGTCTCAATTGGCAAAAGCCGTCTAAGCAGGAAGTCGGCTATCTGGAGATGGGTGACGCAAGCGTGTTCCATGTTGCACAGACATAAGAATCTCTTGAGCACTGATATTGTCAGGGAAAAAACAGCCACTGATCTTGGCATCCGCTAAACTGGCACCACTAAGCTTCGCTCCTCGGAAATCCACCGATCGCAAATCCGCTCCACGAAAATAAGCGTTACTTAAATCTAACCCTCGCACATCCAAGTCACGAAGATCCAGGCCTCTGAAATCACAACCGGTTAAGTCACAAGCCTTACCTTGAGTCCGTAACTTATTGAATTCTGGTACTTTTTCTTCCCGAAGCAATTGGTACATTGGGTCTTGGGAAATCTTTGGCTTCACCGGGCTCTCCCTTAAAATGATTTATCCCTATCTTTAGCTAAGCTTAAATACGGTATAGGTCAAATAAGCCCTACTCTAATCAGGTTCCAATGAGCATCGACGATAATAGAGCACCTACAGCAACGACCAGCCAGCATACCTCCGTCATCCGTAAGCAGGTCGTAGTCGCGATTAGCACTCTGTTAGCGGTGAGTCTGTTGCTCATTAGTCTTAGTTATGTGCAAAGCTATGCGCTCAATGGAGTGCGGGTGTTCACCAAAGGTGAAGGTACATGGGCAAAAGCTCAAAAGGACGCCATTTTTTATCTTCAAAGATTCGCGAGCTTTGGTTCTGATCACGACTATCAGATGTTTTTATCTGCGCTAGAGGTAACGTTTGGCGATAAACAAGCACGCCTGGCTTTGCTGCAAACGCCACCCGACAGAGCAACGGCCAGCAAAGGCTTTCTAATCGGCCTCAATGATCCTGAGGATATTGAGACCATGATCGGTTTTTTTCTACATTTCAAAAATTTCTATCACGTAAAAAAGGCAACAGCTTTTTGGGAGAAGGCGGATACAAGCATCGAAGAACTACAGCGTTTAGGTAAGAGAATCAAAGCACAGCGAAAGGTTAATCCCACAAGTATTGACCGAAAACAATTACTGGAGCTAGACCGCCTCAATGCAGAACTCACCTCCTACGAAAACGCGTTTTCTAACACACTCGGTGAGGGTGCTCGATGGGTAAAAGATACGACGGATCAAGTATCTATTATCGCCATTGCTTTCAGTATTCTATTCCTCGTTTTTTATCTAAGAAGTATTCTAGCGCACATTAGTCAAACCGAATCCGAACTCAGGCTCAGTGAGAAACGCTTCAACAGCCTGTATGACTCAGGCCTATTAAGCATCATAGAATGGAATGAGAACGGATTAATCACCGATGCCAACGCAAATTTCTTACATCTTTTTGGATTTGATTCAGTCGACATAAGCAACAGAACTCTACAATGGCAAAGTCTGATTCCCCAAGACCAAAGAAAAGTTCTAAAGGAAATCGCAGACAACATTAAATATGGCCGAGGAAACAAGCTGCACTCCATTGAACTTTTTCATAGGACAGGAGAAAGGCTCTCGGTCTATCTAGGTGGTATTCCCTACGACAGCAGCGCTAGCGCCGGATTATTTTTTGCTCTTGATCAAACCCAGAAGCATCAGGCAGAACGTCAATTGAAATTAGCGGCTAGTGTGCTTGATAGCAGCCATGATGGTATTTTAATTTTAGATAAGGATTTGCATGTAATTAGCACCAATCACGCACTGTGTGAACTCACTCATATGAGTGCCAAAAGAATCATTGGTAGCACGTTCTCGTTTTACCACGACTCTGTCGCTACGGAAACCAAAAGCGCGATTCGCAATGCCCTGACTCACCAACTAAATTGGCAAGGGGATACTGAAATAAAGACCTATAGTCAAAAAATCATTCCCGTTCGGCTGAGTATTAGCCATGTTGGAGAACTGGAATCAACAATTGTAGTAATAATTACAGATATCAGTGATCGCAAAGCCCTAGAAAATCGACTTCAGCAGATGGCCCATCATGATGCTTTAACGGGCTTAGCTAATCGCACTCTATTCGAAAATCAACTGAATCAAGCAATTTCTAGGGCCGACCGGCAAAACAAAAAAGTTGCGTTATTATTTATTGATCTTGATCGGTTTAAACCAATAAACGATGAATATGGACATGAAATGGGTGACAAATTACTGCGAATCGTTGCTGAAAGATTGGAGTCACGTACACGAGAGCACGATACCGTAGCACGTATTGGTGGTGATGAGTTTGTTATGATCATAGAAGATATTTCTGATATGAACAGTATTGAGAGTGTTGCCCAGCAGGTGGTCTCTTTACTTTGCTCTCCCATTGTCATAGACGGTATCGAAATTAGTGTTGGTTGTAGTATCGGAATTAGCCTCTATCCCGACCATGGCACGTCATCCATTGAACTCACCCGTAGTGCTGATATCGCCATGTATGCTGCAAAAAGCCAATCAGAAAAACGCTTTTATATTTTCACTCATCCACCTGAACTTTAAGATCTCAACAACATTGATTCACTGATATAATCAAGTGCTAACACATTAATTCAATGAGGTATAAGTGGAAGGGTTCATCCTATCTGAGCACAGCTTTGATCGTGACGAGCAGCTGGTTCTGCGCTATTGGCTAAAAACTCAAAGCGGACCCATCTTTATTGAATTTCCTCAGCATGAGGCTGTTGTATTTTGCCGCCAATCAGATGTGAAAAAACTACCAACATGGCTTGGCCATCGACATTCGAATTTAGCCCTAAAGCATTTTGATGATTCGCCCATCGCTGCGATTTATTGTTCCAGTTTAAAAATACTAAATGCTGTTCGTCGCTATGCTCAACAAAATGGCATCACTCTATGGGAGGATGACATCAAACCAACGAGTCGCTTCTTAATGGAGCGTTCCATTAAAGGCGGTCTCTATTTTGATGAGCAACATACTGCTTTGGAATACAAAAACCCACGAATTCAACCCTACAATTTTATTCCCAACTTCTCTTACATTAGTTTTGATATCGAAACCACTATGCCCACGCGCAAGGTGTCAGAAAAACTTTTGAGTATTGCGTTCGTTTATGAAGATAGTAGCGAGCGTAAAGAAATGGTTTATATGCTGGGCGATCCAAGTAGTAGCACGCAACAACTAATATTTTTTAAAAATATACGAAGTCTATTAATTGCAAGTAATCAACTTATCAGTGAATGGGATCCTGATCTTCTTTTAGGCTGGAATGTTGTTAACTTTGATGTCAGTGTTCTACATCGACTTTATCGTGAGCATGGATTAGAAATGCTTTGGGGTCGCCAACAGTCATCACTTAATATTAGGCAGGGTCAAAACGGATTTAATTTTGTTGACATACCCGGTCGATGCATTCTCGATGGGATCGACTCACTTAAAAATGCCAGCTATCACTTCGAAAGCTTCGCATTAGACTTTGTCGCTCATCAGCTACTAGATAAAGGCAAAATCATTGAAGGCTTTGATGGTGATATGTCTGATCGAGGTCATGCTATAACAGAGCTGTTTCACCACAATAAAGCGGCTCTGGCTCAATACAATATTAATGACTGTCAACTGGTTATTGATGTCTTTAAAGAAACTCAACTGATTGATTATTTAGTAAAACGTAGTTTCCTAACCGGTCATCGCTTAGACCGAGTTGGTGGCAGTGTTGCTGCGTTTGAATTTCTATATTTACCCAAATTGCATCGAGCAGGCTACATAGCGCCAAACTTAGGTGAGGGCTTTGATGGTTTTAAAGCACCAGGTGGCTTGGTATTAGATAGTAAACCAGGTTTATATAAAGATGTATTAGTTTTGGATTTTAAAAGCCTATACCCCAGTATTATTCGTACCTTTAAAATTGACCCTTTAGGATTGATTGAGGGATTAAAAGCGCAACAAGAAGGACATAGCGAGGATTGTATTGCTGGTTTTCACGATGCTTTTTTTCATCGCGAAAAGCACTTTCTTCCTAACATCATCACCCAATTATGGGCAGAGCGTGATCTTGCGAAAAAACGTAATGATGCTGCGCAAAGCTATGCTATCAAAATCATCATGAACAGTTTCTATGGCATATTAGGTAGCACCGGATGCCGCTTTTTTGATGCGCGATTAGCAAGTTCTATTACTGAACGCGGACATTCAATCATCAACCAAAGTGCCACCTGGATAGAGCAGCAAGGCTTCCAAGTGATATATGGTGACACCGATAGCGTATTCGTAAGCCTACATACTGGGAATGGAAACATCATAGATGTAGATCATTCGATTGCGCAGCAAATCGGTAATCAGTTGAGTGACGGGTTAAATCAGTATTGGCGGCATAAGCTACAACACGAATTTGGTCTAGATAGTCATTTAGAGATTGAATTCGAAAATCACTATGGTGATTTTCTTATGCCAACTATTCGCGGAAGTGATAAAGGTAGTAAGAAACGCTACGCCGGTTTATTGAGTTCAGGCGAATTGGTATTTAAAGGGTTAGAAGCTGTAAGGAGTGACTGGACTGAGTTAGCAAAACACATACAAAAAGAACTGTATCGTTTAGTGTTTGAAGGCAAGGACTACCATGTTTTCATTCAATCCACAGTACAGGAATTACTACAAGGAAAATGGGATCATGCGTTGGTTTATAAGAAGCGTATTCGCAAACCGTTAAACCACTATAAGAAAAACATACCACCGCAAATTCAAGCCGCCATAGCAGCAGAGCCTATCTACCAAAAACGCAATCAAATAAATCCGTATGAAAATGGTGGTTGGATTCGCTATGTAATTACCCAGCAAGGCCCAATGGCGTTAGAGTGTGCAAACAATTTACCATTGGACTATGAACATTACGTAGATAAGCAAATTGCTCCTGTGGTCGATAGCATTCTTTATTTTTTAGATGAGCGATTCGAGCAAATCCGTAGCCCACAACAGGATATCTTTGGTGAGTTTTAGCTAAAAGACGCTGGGTCGATCCACTTACCAAGTGAACGTCGATCAATAATCAAACCGTCTTTATGATCAATATAACGAAACACTACCATGTCGCCGAGCTCCACACCCAGATCAGTCGTGTCCGATTCGTAACGGTATTCATTGCCATCAATAGTGAGGTAGTGACGATAGTATTCTGGTTTACCTACCCATTCGATAAATGGTCCTTCGGTTTTAACGGTTTCCAGTGTGCCTTTACCCTGCTGTTTTTGGATTTTATTGCGACGAAAACCACCACGGGCCATAAGTTTCTCCAGTTATTTTGACTGATTTGAATGGGAGGCGCATTCTACCTACTTCAAGCGTTGCTTTATAGTCTAGTCTTGGATGTATCAAAAAGAGAGTTTTTCACATGGAAATCCGACACATTTTGCTGCATACACCACTCCTGGTGGAGCCAATCATTAAAAACCTCGAAGAGGGTGCAGATTTCGCGCAGTTGGCTCAAGAACATAGCGCCTGCCCAAGTGCCAAAGATGGCGGTAAACTCGGCAATATGTCAGAGCAAGACTTTCCAGCAGAAATAAAAGAGGCGCTAGAATCCGCGCCTCTTGGTACCGTGGTTGGTCCAATTGAAACCCACCACGGTATTCACATCTTAAGAAAAGACAATCGAAGTTAAACTATCCAATTTACTTTTCTAGTTCATCGAGATAGCGCTCAGCATCAAGAGCAGCCATACAACCAGTTCCCGCGGATGTAATTGCTTGACGGTAAACGTGATCCATTACATCACCGGCTGCATACACACCCTCTTTACTGGTCAATGTCGCATTACCATGTGAGCCACTTTGCACTTTGATGTAACCATTTTCCATATCTAGTTGACCTTGGAAAATATCAGTATTTGGGATATGGCCGATTGCAACAAACACACCCGCCAGCTCAATTTCCTGCTTTTCGCCAGTCTGGTTGTTTTTCAAGCGCACACCTGTCACGCCCATCTCGTCACCGAGAACTTCATCAAGCTCGTTAAACCAATGAATTTCAACATTACCGTTTTTGGCTTTCTCAAGCAGCTTGTCCGCTAATATCTTCTCTGAACGGAAGCTGTCACGACGGTGAATAACATGAACTTTGGCAGCAATGTTCGATAGATAAAGTGCTTCTTCTACAGCTGTGTTACCTCCACCGATGACACAAACTTCTTTACCTTTATAGAAGAAACCATCACAGGTGGCACACGCAGACACACCTTTACCTTTAAACGCCTCTTCACTTTCCAGACCTAGGTATTGAGCGCTCGCCCCAGTCGCGATAATCAATGCATCACAGGTATAGGTACCTTGATCACCCGTCAAGGTATAGGGTTTCTTGGATAAATCGACGTTATTAATATGGTCGAATAACACTTCCGTATTGAAGCGCTCTGCGTGAGCCTGCATACGCTGCATTAGCTCGGGACCCTGCAGACCATCAACATCGCCAGGCCAGTTGTCCACATCGGTCGTGGTCGTTAACTGACCGCCCATTTGCATACCCGTGATCACAACTGGATTCAGATTCGCGCGAGCCGCATAAACTGCCGCTGTATAACCAGCCGGACCTGAACCCAAGATGAGTAATTTGATGTGACGTGTGGACATGTCGTCTCCTAATTCAAACTAAATAGCCAGTAATATTAAAATTGTCGCGCACTATAGCAAAAACCACCGCGTCGGCCTATTGCACTATAGGGTCTGAAAGACAGTGTTGCTCATAATATTTTTCTATATATTTAGTAGCCAAACGCTATTGATCAAAATGAAGCCATTCTAGGTAGCCTTCGAGGAACAAAAGTACCGGCAATAATTACAATCTGTCACGAAGACACAAAAAGCTTAATAATCAATGACTTATAAGGCTATTTCGAGCCTAACCAAAAACCGACAAAAATCTTTCGTTGCCAGTTTGCGAAGCAAGTACCACTCTTTGACTACGTCATAATCGTTTCTTAGAAACACCGTTTCAGGACACCAGACATGTCTCAATACGAAGCCAAATCTCGCCTAGGCTCACTACTAAAAAGCAAAGGGTTAATCACTCAAACTCAGCTAGATGCCGCACTGCAATTACAGATCACCTCAGGTATGCGCTTGGGTGAGGTGCTGATTGACCAAGGCATACTAACCGACAAACAATTGAATAAAGCTTTGAAGAAGCAGTCACGTCACCGTTTCTTCGCTGGCGTCATGGCCGTAATCTTAGGTCCGCTAAGCATGGGCGCCTATGCCAATACGCAAAGCAGTGATTCATTACAAGATGGTGCTTATTCAAGTCAGGAAGCCGATCAATACAAGGGATTAAAAGCGCTAGATGACGATGGACTTGCCGCAATCAGTGGCCAAGGCATCAGCCATCCAGAATCAGCATTTAACCAGCTGCTCGAACGAGCACAGGGTGGCGATCCAGAAGCGCAAGACGAGCTGGATAAATTAGGGGCGATTGGCGAACTGGCTCAGGTTTTGAACCCGCTCGCCAGCATGCTGGATGCCGATGTCAGTGTGAAAGGTGTAAAATACAACAAAACCAGCAAACAAGTTATCAATGAAGATGGCTCAATTGAGTTGGCACTACCTTCAGAAATTGAAGAAATTGCTTTTCGTAATATGCGCGTAGCGGGCTCAGCAAACGGCGGCAGCTTTGGCGACGTCATTATTTCTAATGTGAAGCTCAGCGACCAATCCAGCATTCGTATTCGACCACACTAAGTGTTCAAAAATCACCCAAAACGACTGTTTTAAATTAGTCGAATTTTTTTCTTGCGCTTCGAAGGAAAGCTCGGTTGAATGGAGATGTGGTTTCCATCCGAGCCGAAGGGTCAATGATGAAGCCAAACAGTTAGTAGTCGTTTAGCCTATATGTTATTGGCCGATGGTTCGCACAAAGGAGTGCTGAATGCCAAACCGTCGTCGTACTAAAGCTTACGTAATCGATACCAACGTCCTCATCCACGATCCCACTGCCATCTACAAATTCGAAGAACATCATGTCGTCATACCCATGACGGTGTTAGAAGAACTGGATAAACTTAAACTCAGTAAATCAGGCGTTTCCCTTGAATGTCGACAAGCCATTCGCAATATCGACAGTGTGTTAGGTGAAGCCTCCCCTGAAGAAATCAGCGAAGGTATCGCTCTTCCCTCTGCAACTAAACAACACGGTCACTTGAGCATTTTAATGGACAAGCCCGTGCAACAAAGCACATTGCTGCCCAATGATCTGAACGACAATAAAATCATCAACAGCCTCATCTTCCTTCAACAGCAACGCCCTAAAACTCAAATCATATTAGTGACGAAAGACATCAATATGCGCCTAAAGGCTCGTGGCTGCGGCATCGCCGCTGAGGACTATCACAATACCCAATTGGTAAGCGATATTGAGTCTCTCACCCAAGGGTTTCATAAATACCCAGGCAGCTTTTGGGAGACAATAGAGAAAGTCGACACTCAGCATGAGCCAGGGCGCACCGTCCATCGCATTGCGCGTCAATCTATGGACCAAGAAGTCTTCACCAACCAGTATATTTTGGATGACCAAAACTTTATTGCGCGCGTTATAGAAGTGGACGATCAACACATAAAACTATGGGATAAAAGCAAAGATGGTCTCATGCAAAACGAAGCTTGGGGGTTAGTACCAAGGGATATATATCAAGCCGCCGCTCTGGATCTACTGCTGGACGAAGACATTGATCTCGTCACCCTCACTGGCAGCGCAGGTTCAGGTAAAACCATTTTGGCTTTAGCTGCAGCAATCGAAATGACCGTTGCGCAAAATCGCTTCAATCGGATTATAGCCACACGTAGTATTCGAGGTTTAGATGAAGACATTGGTTTCTTACCTGGTACGGAGACAGAAAAAATGGAGCCTTGGCTGGGTGCCATAACCGACAACCTTGAAGCGCTTCATATGGACGACGAGAATACCCATGGTTCTATCGACTACATACTGCAAAAAGTCCCACTACAATTTAAGTCACTGAACTACATTCGCGGTCGCAGCTTCCAAAAAAGTCTCATCATCATTGACGAAAGCCAAAACCTCACACCGCATCAAATGAAAACCATTATTACCCGTGCGGGTGCTGGTTCTAAAGTTGTTTGCCTAGGTAATCTTGCTCAAATCGATACGCCTTATCTCAATGCCACCAGTTCGGGGCTAACTTATTTGAATGAACGCTTTAAAGGATTCTCCTTAGGAGGCAGTATTGAATTACAGGGTGTACCAAGATCCGCGCTAGCTGAATATGCAGAAAGTCACCTGTAGAGTGTTTTGTATAGTCCTTTAACGCCACGACGCTTAAAGCCGGTTATTTTTTATAAGTGATTTGACTAATAACCGGTCCTTTCCTAATTTTAAAGGAGGCTTAGCAAAAGGATGTCGCCATGAAATCAGGGCTTCCCAAGATCGCTTCTATGGTCTTTGCTTTGGGGGCAGCATTTGTCTCTCCCCTTACATTGGCTGCCGAAGGTGATCCGATTATTTACGAACTATCGGTTTCTACCGATAGTGATTGGACCAGTATTAAAATCCGTGACGATGCCGAATGGGTTAATGCTCCTCCCGGTAAAACCATCAGCTTAAACGGTCGTGACGGTGTGAAAGCCATGACGATCTCACCAAAAAAGGTTTACTTGCGTGCAGCGGGCCGTGACGAGATCACCATGAATTTATTTGTAGAATCAAAGAATTCGGTCCTAGGACTGGAATTATGTAAAGGTCGCTCCTCAAGCTATGTGTGGATAAGCTCCGAGCAAAGCGTTCAGAAAAACGACACCAAAGAGCGTGAGTATTGTTCGAAATATGCTTTAGTTCTTAAGCTTCACTAACGAATCAAAAATTGAGACATAAAAAAACCAGCTTAGGCTGGTTTTTTTATGTCTCGATTTAATGACCCTATTCTATGCCGTGGGCGTGATATTCTTGACCACTCTTGCAGTAAAATAAACTAAGCCGTCTTTCAGGTCAGATACTTCAATTTGATTTTGTCCAAAAGGCGACAACTTCACAGAACTAATGGCAATGCCTTGAGCGCTTATTAAATTGCGATCCACATCATTAAAGTGAGGGTGCATAAAAGCAAAGCTTTGACGCTCATTGTCCCGCTCAAGGGTGACGATCAATTGAGGGTCAGCAAGCTCATTACCACGATGGTAATTCACATAGCTTACATCGAAGGAGCTATCGAACTGAAAAAGAACCTGTGCGCTTTGCTGATTGCTTAAACTCATAATCTACAACCTAATTAATGAAACCTCATAATTAATGTTTAGTCCGGTTTTTAGCGCTTTGCAAAGAGATGGCAATTATTATTTAACAAATAATTAAAGCCGCTAGACTTATAGCAAAAGCACCTAAATCACTACAATCAGTAACTTGCTTTTTAACAAAAGTAAGCTCAAATTTAAGCTGAGAAAAGGGTCTATTCAGCCATATTGCAATCCATTAAGCTGTTAGATACGTAAACGAGTGAAAGTTTGATCACCTAAGGTTGGAAGGGATAATGAAAATCCAAGTCGCTATTAGCTCCTGTCTTCTCGGAGAGGAAGTTCGCTATAACGGCGGACACAAACGCTCTCGATATATTGAGTCAGTGCTTTCTGAATATTTTAGCTTCACCCCTATTTGTCCAGAAGTCGGCATCGGCATGGGTACGCCAAGACCGCCTATTCATCTCATCACGACCTCTGGTAATAATGAAGAAGGTATCGAAGCTGCTCAAGTAGACGACCACAGCAAACGCTTTACCCAGCAACTGAAAGACTATGCGAAACAACAAGCCGACCAGATTAAAGACGTTCGTGGTTATATCTTCATGCAAAAAAGCCCTAGCTGCGGCTATACCAAGGTAAAGCTATACCATGAAAACGGAAATCCTTTAGATACAGCTCAAGGTATCTATGCCGCCGAGATCGAACGCCTACTACCGTTAATTCCAAAAGAAGAGGCTGGTCGTTTGAGCGACCCCATGCTTCGCGAAAACTTTATTACTCGTGTTATGGCCTATAATGATTGGAAAGAAAACGTTGAAGCAGACCTAAGTAAAAAAGCACTTATGGATTTCCATACGCGTCATAAGTATTTACTAATGGCCCACCATATTCCTAGTTATCAGAACCTTGGCAGATTGATGGCAGACCTTAAAGCTAAACCTCTACAACAAATCGCTGATGAATACATCATGGAGTTTATGTCAGCCATCAAGCATGTTGCCAATCGTAAAAAGAACACCAATGTGCTTCAGCACTTGCAAGGCTATGTAAAGCAACATCTTACATCTCAAGAGCGCCAAGAAATGACCAACGTCATTCATCAGTATCGCCAAGGAATTATCCCGCTTGTGGCCCCCCTAACTTTGCTTAACCATCACATTCAAAAACACACAGAACAGGATGGTTATTTATTGCAGCAAAAGTACTTAAACCCACACCCCTATGAATTGGGATTGCGCAACGCCATTTAAATCCCTAGGCATAGTGTCTTTACTTCAAGACACTATGCGGACTCCTTTCAATATTTAGGCTGTAATACGTATACTTAAGCGAGACCAAAGCGTTTTTTAAATCCGTTGCTAGGTATTTCAATCCTTTCTTTGATAAAGTGCGTAAAGCCTTTTTAACGAATAACAATTTATAATGGGGTTTACCATGCAGCGAAGGATGCTCGCGACGTTACTACTGGCTTCCAGCCTGCCACTGCAAACGGCATACGCTCAGGAAGAGACAAACAAAACAACCGCACAAAAAGATGAAGACGTGGCTGAACTCAATGCGGTTCAGGTTCAAGGGGCTGAAGTTTCTGGTCCTGAGATTACCACTGAAAAACTACTTAAAGTGCCTGGCGCAGGCAATGATCCCCTAAAAGCCATCGAAGCGCTGCCCGGTGTTGTATTAGGCGGCTTTGGTCCTTTCAGTATTCCCGCTATTCGAGGCTCCAGCCCAAGGGACAATATCTACATCACTGACTTCATTCCGGTAGGCTATGTGTTTCATAACGATGGCAATAGTACCTATAACGCCAACCTCGTGGAAAACTTTTCACTCAAGGCTGGTGCCTGGGGGCCAGAATACAGTAACGCTATTGGTGCCGTACTAGCGACAAAATTGCGCGACCCATACCGAGAACCCTTAACCACCACTCTTGATCTAAGTTTTTTGCGCGCAGGGGCCATGATTGAAGGAGCCCTGAGTGAAGACAGTGCGTTTTACTTATCCTATCGTCGCAGCTTGCTTGAGTTTTATGTGGAAAGCTTTATTGACGAAGATGAACTCACTTTTACCGAAGTTCCACGCAACAGTGACTATCAATTTAAATACCACTGGCAACCCACCGCCACTACCAATGTACGACTTATTGCTACTGGTGCAGAAGACTCCGTGGGTATTGAGTTCGGACCAGAAAACGACGCTTTGGAAACTGAGCCTGCACTAGCCGGTGGTTTAGACGCTGACACCTATTATCATAGCCAAGGTATTCTCGTAGATACCTTGTTTGATAATGGCACCAGCTCAATGTTTTCCTTGAGCCGTAAGGAAGAAAAAACCGATTTTGTAGTGGGCACATTATTCGACTTGGATGCAGTGAATTACGAATATCGCTTTAAAAACTACTACAACACGCCGTTAGATAATGGTGATACGCTGCGCTATGGATTTGACTTAAGCCAAACCGATATCGACTATACAGCCGCTGGTTTATATTCTCCTTGTAATGATGAAATAGGTGAGACATGTGACCCTGCATCATTGGGTGAGCCATTTGGACCATTGGGAGAGGTTTTAACAATCAATGGAGCTTATAGCTTTATCGCCTACGATTGGTTTGCTACGCCTTTGTGGGAAATCACTTTGGGTCTTGGTAATAGTTATAATGATTTCAACGAACAAAATATTGTCCAACCGCGTTTATCAACTCGCTATGAGCTTAACCCTGCATGGACGTTGACCGCAGCAGTCGGTCGCCATAGTCAATTTATTCGTGAGTTCCGCTTTATTGCCGATGAGTTAGGTAACCCAGAACTCGAACAGCCGGATGCTATGCACTATGTTGTGGGTTTCGAACACGAAATTGATGAGTCATTAAGCAGCAAGTTAGAAGTCTATTACAAAGATATTGATAAACTAGTAGCGACTAACCCTGCCTATACTTACGACCCCAACAATACTAATAATCCTGAGCAACCTTATCTTAATGAAGCAACCGGCGAGGCCTATGGTATTGAATTTTTGCTCAACAAAAACTTAACAGACAAATGGTATGGCTGGTTTAGCCTTGCGTATAGCCAAACTAAACGTACTAACGAGATCACAGGTAAAGAAATCGATTTCGAATTAGACCGCCCTTGGATTGTCAATTTAGTTGCCAGCTATCAAAAGGACGAACGCACGACTTATGGTTTTAAATGGCGTTACCAAAGCGGGAGTTTGATCACGCCAGTAGAGGGAGCAATTCCATTTGATGAAGACGGTAATGTTATTGCAGGAAACCCAGATCCTGAAACGGTTTATATTTATGATCCTATCGAAGGCGAACCCAACTCTGAACGCCTACCGGCATACCATCGCTTAGACTTCCGCATGGATTACAAATTATCGGCTCGTAGTGATTTCTATTTCGAAATTATCAATCTTTATAACCGAGCCAACGTCAGCGATTACTCTTACAACAAGGATTATAGCGAGCGCGAAAAGGTGGAATCCCTACCAACTATTTTCTCGGTGGGCGCTAAACTCGTTTTCTAGTCAAACTGGAAAGCTCATTTTCAACAATTAAAAAAGGCCCTTGTGTATCAATATGTACAAGGGCCTTTTTTGATCGTACCGATAGCAGAATTTTTTATCGTTTTACCCAAGCCTGAATGCGTTTATCCATGCTCAAACGCAATAAGCGCAAGCCTTCATTCATAACCTTGTAGTGAGCGTCGATTATCGCCGTCGCTAGGGTATAAAACTCATCCGCTGTTGTAACTATATCTCCGCCACTTAATAAATCATTATTAAGTAATTGTGTTAAACGCTCTAGCTTTGGTTCGCACAATAATGCGTCGATGAGTGATGAGGTTATATCGAGCGCTTCTTTGCTCAAACGCTGGGCCTGCTGCTTTACTGTAACCTGCTGCTTTAACATCTGATTCAGTAAAAATTGCAAACGCATTTCAATATCTTTATTCAACTGCCCTGTGACGGCGGTTGATGTACCTAACGCGCGGATTTGACCCAAAAGTTCAATGAACCAAGGTAGATCATGAAACACATAATGACCCAGAGCTTGATATTGAAAGTGTGTCTCAATAAGTGTTTCAGCCGACTCTCCCAAATCCGCAATATACAGCAGAACCAGTTTGACTAGATGACTATGGAGTTCGAAATTTTCAATCACCTCATCTTGATGCCACTGCTGGTGCACAGTACGCCATGCCATTTTTATTTCCTGCCACTGCTCTTCCCTGGCTAGCTCCTCCAAATTATCTTGCTGACGCTCCAGCTCTTTCATCCGAGCATTAATTTCTCGGGATAAAGGTGACGTTTTACTTTCAAAAAACGGGTTGCCTGCCAATGCGGCGTTTGTCGCCGCGCGATGCTGCTGGATTACCCTAACCAGTTCATATAAAGCTTTTATTAGATCTAAAGCCTTAAGCCTAAGTTGCTGGTTGTGGTGCAACTGGGCCAGTGATTCAGCTTGTTGATTTACGCTGTTCATAGGTTGCTTCACAATAGTGCTCAAATCTGTATTCATAAGCTGTTACAGCAAGGGCTGTACCAAGATGATCAAGTCGTCAGGAATTGCGCTCAGGCTGCGTAAGATGGCGCTTAAGAAGCCATAACGATAAAACCATATAAGTTGAGATGGCACTATTTTTGTGCAATCGGATGTGTCTATGCCCAGAATGTTTGATGCTCAAAGTGGCGTATATGGACTTATGAGCAAAAGTGGTGCACAAAAAAGCGCACCCAAAGGTGCGCTAAAAGGGAGACAAGCTCGAAGGCTTGTAATCTGTGACCCTAAATAGGGCTCATTAGAACTGGTAGTTAGCCTGTAGTGCTAAGCCGAATACATCGATTTCGTATTCGCCAGTAACGCTGGCTTTGCTATCTGTAGGAGTATTATCGTTCTGCTTGTTGATTTCAGATAGGTCCATTGGGTACATAAACAAGTAACCCGCCGCCAAATCAAAGGATAGGTTTTGATCTACCTTATAGCCTGCACCAAAGGTTAACCATTGACGATCTGAAGACGGTACACGAGCGGTACGGAATTCATCACGCACCGGTGATTCATCATACGCGTAACCAGCACGTAGTTTAATTTGATCGTTTAGCTGATAGGTTGCACCTACTGCTACAGCCCAAACGTCAACCCAACGTTCGTCGATATGACCGATATACCCAGCGTCTAAACCAGTTACACCATCGCCATAAGAAATATCAGAAATATCAAGGCCATCAGCCTGATTCGGTGTTGCACGCTCAGTAGCGATCACATCGAAGTTTTGGAAAGATGACCAACCAGTCCAAGTCGCGCCCGCTTGCAGCAATAATTTGTCTGTTGCTTGGTGAGTAACAGAAAGCGTCAATGACTCAGGAGTTGTTAGAGGTACTTTAGATGCTTGTGGCTGAACAGGAACTGGTGTGACTGTATCGTCAAATGGATCCGCTGCTGTGCCATTGTTGTTATAAAGTGCAAACGTATTGTCACGGAAAGTACTGTCGCCCTCTAGGTCTACATCAATTTCAGAGCGGTAAGTAACACCTAGGTTAGTTTTTTCAGATAGTTGATAATGCAAAGCAATGTTCCAGCCTACACCCCAGTCGTCGCCTGTTACTTCATAAAAACCCTCAAAACCTTGGTACTCTGGGTTACCAAGAACCACGCCACTCCCAATATTATCATTAACTGCTTGATTATATGGCACAGAGTCGACGGATTTCGACAGCGTACCTTCCATGTAAATAATATCTAAACCACCACCAATGCTTAATTGATCGTTGATTTTATAGGCAATACTTGGCTGAAGCTCTAAACTAATTAGCGATGTTTCATCAGCAAAACCACCACCCACAAAGTTTTCATCGTAATTTGTTTCAGTACCGAAAGGCGTGTAAACACCCAGACCAACAGCTAGCTTGTCGCTGATTGGATTTGCGTAATAGAAGAATGGGATGAATTTTTCGCCAAGGAAGTTACCACCATCATTAAAAGGATCGCTGTCGTTAGCGCCTGTGATTTGATTGCCGGCCACATCAGTACCGTTACCTTCGAACTCACCATAACCATTAATGTAAGTGAAACCGCCACTGATTTGTGCTTTATCTAGTTGCGTCATAGCCGCAGGGTTGTAGAAAACAACAGATGCGTCTTCTGCCATAGCAGCGCGGCCTGCGTGAGCGGTACCCATACCAGCTGCACTTTGTTCGTTAATTTTATAGCCAGAAGCCATTGAAACCGCTGGGGCAACTGCCGCCGCGATAATCGCTGATCTTAGTAGATTTTTTGTGCTGATCACGATATTTACCTTATATTTGTTAACACGCTTTTTTACCGCTACTGGTACTTATCAGGGCAACAACACCTGAGGTTTGCAAAGCACCAATAACCCAGAAATGACCCTGTTATTTTTGTTTTTAGCGGGATTTCGATGTAGTCGAAGTATGCCAGTGGTCTTTATACGCCACCATAGCAATATCGTTAAAAACACATTGTTCTACGATTTTTTATGCTATTACTGTATATAAAATAGCCAACAAAAGTACGTTTGTACCAATAAAAAGACTGGCAAACTCGCTTTGATTGTTCCAAAATAGCAACAGTCAAATGATATTGTCGGGGATTTCCCATGGAACAATTCGATCTCAACGAAATTGCCATCTTTGTAAAAGTGGTCGATGCAGGCAGCTTTACCGGTGCTGCTAAGTCATTAGGCTTACCTAAATCCACGGTAAGCAGAAAGATCACACAACTAGAAGAACGCTTAGGCGTTCGTTTGTTGCAGCGTACTACCCGTACCCTGAGCCTAACCGATACTGGCAGCGCCTATTACAATCAGTGCTCACGCATAATAGGTGATGTAGAAGAAGCCAACATTGCAGTGACAGAAATGCAAAGCAAACCAAAAGGTCTGCTGCGTATTACCGCTCCTATGTTATTTGGTTCTCGTGTATTGAGTGACATGGTTTCTGAGTTCTTACAAAAGAACCCCGAGATTCAAGTAGAAATGATGTTAACCGATCAACAGTTAGACCTAATTCAGGAAGGCATCGACGTGGCGTTCCGTGTGGGCCATCTAGCGGACTCATCTCTAATTGCTCGACCATTAGGTGAAATCAAAACCATTGTCTGTGCCAGCCCGGAATATATCAAGAAGCACGGTAGCCCCAACCACCCAAGTGAACTCATTAATCACAGTACTCTTGGTTGGAGCCCTAAAGGCAATTGGGAATTTGATTCACCGGAACAGTTTAGCGCTGAAATCAATCCTCGAGTTCGTGTAAACGATATTCTCAGTATGCGAATGCTGGCCATCAATGGTGTGGGTATCGCGCGTCTACCTACATTCTTATGCGCAGAAGATATTAATGAAGGACGCTTGAATCCAGTGCTTTGCGATTGGAGTTATAGCGGTGTACCAATCCACGCTCTATATGCCAGCAATCGACACCTTAGCGTTAAAGTTCGTACGTTCGTTGATTTCATTGTGGATGGTCTTAGGCAGAGCCAGCCTTGGGCCGTTGAGTTTGATCAGTTTATTAACTGCAGCGCTTTGCATAAGTAAACAGAAAATCGCCTTCTAGAAACGTCAGCGCCTTACATATCCTCTACAATATTGAGGAGCTTAAGGCGCTGTTCTTTATTCAACTTCACCTTATCGCTGGACAAGAATCCACCCAGTTCTTTTACCACCCCTTTAAATTGCTCATCCAAACGTAAACCGCTACTGAAAACATTGTTGGTCTTATTGATGCCATAATTCATAATTTCTTCGAGGGCCTTTTCTTGATCCTCATGTAAGCCTAGGTTCTGAATGACCATATTAATTCGGTCGGACATATCTTCGACAACATCTGCGATCTCTTTCACAACACCCTGATAGCCTTCATCAATGTCCTCCATCATAGATTG
Source organism: Bermanella marisrubri (assembly GCF_012295615.1). Taxonomy (NCBI): domain Bacteria; kingdom Pseudomonadati; phylum Pseudomonadota; class Gammaproteobacteria; order Oceanospirillales; family Oceanospirillaceae; genus Bermanella; species Bermanella marisrubri. Next base: position 420,254 of record NZ_CP051183.1, on the reverse strand, counting down.
CATGCGTTTTGATAGAGCCTTCATTAATTGTTGCTGGTCTGTAACTTGAGAGATATTTTCTAATGCTTTCAAGCGTGCATCGGCGCCTTGCAACAAGGAGAAGATATTGTCTTTTACCGCACCATACTTTTTATCGTCATCGACTGGCATGTTTTTTACCAATAACGACACCTGTTCGTAATTCATCACACTGCGTTTACCGAAATCCACATAGCGACCGTTATTGCGAAGCTCCCATAGTAAAGTTGCTTCTAAATCCTTAGACATACCTGAAGGGTCCATATTCTTAACACCAAGTTCACTGCGTAATTGCAAACTGGCCTTAAGACCATAACTGCCCACGGCTTGCAACAAGCGCATACCCAGTTCGTCCATGTTATTACAGGTATGTACATCAAGTAGGAATTGAATATTGATACCGAGATCAGAGGTATCAGACATGGCAATAAAGGCCAGTTCGTTGGCCTGTATTACCTGAGCTTGCAGCTGTTCGTTGGCGATACGGTTGAATATTAACTTTTCACAGCGTAAAGCGATCTCGTCATCACTGGCACTCCGATGAATATAGTCATCACAACCCAGCTCAAATGCTTTTACTCGGCTGCTTTCCATATCATCACCAAATAGAACAGCGATGGGGACGTGCTCCAGTTCTGAACGACTGCGAATGCTCTCAATCAGATCGAGGCGCTCATAACCAGTTTGCCTAAAGTCCATAAGCAATAGAGTACAATCTGAGCCTACCTCAGACAGGAGTTTTTCACCGTCCGTAGACCGATGTACAGGGTATTGTTTTCCTAATGTTTCACTAAGAAACCCAGATTCGGAACTCAATATATAAATGGCGTGCTTTACATCCATGGTATCTAAACCTTTTCCTCTTAAATAAGGTTTAGTCGAAATCCCAGAATTATCAACAAAGTTAACATTGCACTCAAAGTCCAGTTACTCAGAACCTGGTTGCTTATAGAATGCCCACTTCCTTGGCTTTTAATATCGCTTGGGTGCGGCTTTTTACATCTAATTTACCGTTGATTCTCCGAGCGTGTGTTTTAACCGTATGTAGGCTTATGAATAATCTCTCTGCTATTTCTTGGTTACTTAAGCCTTCAGCAATTAATTTTAAAACCGCCATTTCCCGCTGACTTAAAACTAAGCGCATTTTGGCGAACTCTTTATTCGGACTGGCATCCTCCGTGAGCTCAATATTTTTTAATATCGCTTGAACAAATGGCTTGTGTTTGTATTGATCTGGTAATTGTTGATACAGCTGCCCCATCCCAGCACTGTATTCAATGAAAGGCATAATGCATTCATCTGGCTCGGCCATCGTCAAAGCTTTACGGAAATCATGCAACGCATCGTCTTCGTGACCCAGTTGATAACGAAGAAGCGCACGCATCAAATAAATAAACAGAAGAGTAAAGCCATGTTGCTCGAGCTTTCCAGACTCAAGAGTTTGATCAAGCAACCTCAGCGCATCTTTGTGCTGCCCTGCAATCGACTTAGCACGGACATAAAAGATATCTAATAGACCTTTTAATGCTGGGAAATGTTCCGGGGTTAAAAGGTAGGGAGCGAGCTCGGCTTGTTGATACAAGTCTTTAATATTGGACAAAGCAACATCGACCTTACCTTGATCAATTAGAAGGTTACAACGAACCGTCGATAACCATGGCATATATATAAAGCTTGGTATATTCCAGCGCTGCATTTGCGCTTCGGCTTCAGCTAGATAATCAAAAGCTTTCTCGATATCGCCACTCTGTCTAAACAACTGACTTTTCAACACAAACGCCATAATGACATAACTGTCATGGGTCGCTTTGCATACACCAAGACCTTTAAGCAGTAACTGTCTTGCCTGCGCAGTTTGGTTTTGCAGCAATAACATATAGCCTTTATAGATAAGCAGTCGTCCATAAGCCGGCGCCATCATACGGTTATCCAAACGATGGCTTAAGTGCAAACCTTCGTCCAACAGCTTAATGGCAAGATTTAAGTTACCTTTTACTTGCTCTAAACGGGCATGTTCGTGAATTGCGAGCATTTCTAGATGAATACTGCCAGCGGCGCGAGCAGTCTCAAACGACAAGCGGTTGTATTTTCTGGCATCAACTAGCGACTGTTGTGTCATACATACATTCGATAAATTGAAATAAGTAACCGCACGCGCAACAAAGTTTCGCTTTGGTAGCTTTTCTAACGCTTGATGAGCCAACGAAGCGGCATTATCAATGTTACCGCGACAGCGCGCAATATAGGCTCGAATTGCAAATAGCTGGCCTGATATTTCATCGGTCATGGTGCCAGGAACACCTTCGATCCTCGCCATCTGAGCCATTAATCGCTCGGAGTCATCTAACTGCAACGCAAGTGCTAATGACCAGCTAAAAATAATGACCAGCCGAGGTGACGCGATAATCACGTCATCTGGGATTTGTCGACGCCACTCTAAAAGTTGAGCTATATCTTGATCTTCTAAAATCGACTCGGCGGTTTGCTGCAAAAGACTGGCAGCTTTGAGTTTGTCTTCGGCTTTTAATGCCATTTCAACGGCGGCCACTTGAAACCCGTTGTCATGTAACCAGTCGCATGCTTGCTGATAAACCGTCTTTACTGATTCTAATCCTTGCCATTGTAAATAAGCTTGCAACATGGGATGTAAACATACCCATGTTTGATAAATGGCAACTGGCATAACCAGCTTATGGCTATTTAGTAAATTCGTCAGTTCATCCTGGATAGCATCGTCTTGATATGCAGCCAATAAGTATTCCGGACTGACCTCTTTAAGCAACGCTATCTGTCTGCACAATTCATACTGGGAATTGCTAAGATGCGGACGCCATTGCTCATGAAAATACTCTTGCATTAGTGTATTTGGACGTGACAGATCAATCTCTTCAAATTGGTCATACAGTGCTTTCAACATGGTCAAGCCAACTGGCCAACCTTGACTTATTGAATGAAACTGTTCTTGCTCGCTACGGTTAAGGCGTACCAACTGTGCTTGCTCAAACCACAATTGCATTTCGTCACTCGTAAACGCCAACTCATTTTCTGTAATCTCTACCACGCCATTGGTATGGCGAAGTTTAGATAAGCTAAACGGCAAACAAACTCGAGATAAAAGATAGAGTCTTAAGTTTTCGGGAGTATAAAGCACCAAAGTCTCTATCCAATCTAGCACTTTTTCGTTGCGGATTTCGTGGCAGTCATCTAACACAAGATGAATTTTGCGCTGTAGTTGTGCTATGGCATCGACAATATTTAAAAACACAGCTTCGCAATCTTCACCGCCTAATAGTTTTTCAAGCGCCTGATTAAAAATCTGATCATCTACACCATGCAAACAGGCTAAAAGATAAGTGAGAAACCGACGTTCATCGTTTTCTTTTGCATCCAGTGAAAGCCAAGCTACCGATTCTTGAATATGTTTTTTGCTGAACATATATTCAGAAAACATCAAACTCTTACCATATCCAGCAGCGGCATAGACTAAAACCACATTGCTTTCTTGACTATCAAGATACTGAATTAATGAAGTGCGCTTTACATGAGCAAGGGGAAGGCTTGGCAGCTGCATCTTCATTGCCAGCACTTTTAGATCAAATTGCTCGAGGGTTTTCACCACAGAATGCTCAATCGTGACCACAAATACGCCTGTTTATTCTTATTAGTGGGACTATTGTAGCACGAACCTATTGAGTGTTGAGTGTTGAGTGTTGAGTGTTGAGTGTTGAGTGGTGAGTGGTGAGTGGTGAGTGGTGAGTGGTGAGTGGTGAGTGGTCACATCGACATTCTTAGCTTGACTGAGAATCCACCTAATTGATTTCAAACAGGAAAATGGATACCCGATCGAGTCGGGTATGACAACGTCGGCAGTCATTCTCAGCTTGACTGAGAATCCACCTAATTGATTTCAAACTGGAAAATGGATACGCGATCAAGTCGGGTATGACAACGTCGGAAGTCATTCTCAGCTTGACTGAGAATCCATCTAATTGATTTCAAACTGGAAGATAGATACCCGATCAAGTCAGGCATGACGTATTTTCTAAATCAGAGTTTAAAACAAAAAAACCCGGAAGAAGCCGGGTTTTTTAGTCGAAATCCGATTAAAGATTAGCGACGACCAGCACGACGCAAAGCAGCTGGAGTGTAGTCTTTTTCTTCACGAGTGAAACCGAAGTCATAAGAATCCGTTTCTTCGTTATCCAAGCCAAGCGCTAGGTAACGACCAGATTGAAGGTCGTAAAGAGTTTCAATAGTGTACCAAGGCACCATCTCATCATAGAAGAAGACATTGTGTGCTTCGGCTACACGCCATAGCTGACCGCGACCGTCATAATGATCGATCTGAGAAGCCTGCCACGTATCTTCATCCAGGTAGAAAGTACGCTTAGCATAGATATGACGCGCGCCATCCTTTAGCGTTGCCTCTACTTTCCAAACACGGTGAAGTTCGTAACGAGTTAGGTCTTGGTTAATATGACCCGCTTTTACGATTTGATCATAAGTAATATCTTTGCTGTTTAGCTTGTAAGAGTTATATGGAATATAAACTTCTTTCTTACCAACTAGTTTCCAGTCATAACGATCTGGCGCACCATTGTACATATCGAAGTTATCCGAGGTACGCAAACCATCAGAAGCTGTACCTGGGCCATCATAAGCTACCTGAGGTGCACGACGTACACGACGCTGACCAGCGTTATAGATCCAAGCCTTACGTGGCTCTTTAACTTGGTTTAGCGTTTCATGTACTAGCAGTACGTTACCCGCTAGACGTGCTGGTGAAACAACGTCTTGCTTGAAGTAGAACAAGATATTGTTGTCAGCCATTGTATTTGGATCGTAATCTGCCAGCTTGTTTTTAAAGGTGAACTCATCGTTAAACTTAACGATGGTGTACTGACCATTTGGCTGAGGAGTTACCTGACCGATAACACGAGAAACCGAACCACCACGATAACGCACGATATGGTTCCAAATCGCTTCTAAACCATCCGCTGGAATTGGGAAAGGTACACCAAGCTCATAGTTTGCCATACCATTACCACCTTCAATCAAAGTGGTGTTAGTCGCGTTCTTTTTAGTTTCGTCATAAACCTTTTGTGGATAACCAGCACTGCGGCGGGTTTGATACACAGGCATTTTATAAGTTTCAGGGTACTTCTTGAACATAGCAATCTGACCATCTGTCAGATTTGCTTTGTACTGTTCATAGTTCTGCGCTGTGATCGTGAACTTCACTTTGTCACCAGCGAATGGATCTACATAATCGCCATCACCTTTATAAGAAGCTGGCACCTTGATCGCACCATTCCACGCTGGAATCGCACCACCATTACCATCTTTTTCTGCACCGATTGGCGTTAGGCTTTTACCTAGTTTTGCTGCCTCGCTGGCAGGCACCGCACCGTGAGCTAGGCCCGCGGATAGGGCCAGCGCGATGGCTGACCCGATAATTTTTTTATTAAGTAACATATAAATTCCTTAATTTCTTACTTGTTCTAAAAATGACATTTAAATCAGTGTAGCAGTTAGAAGGTCACTTTCAGGTTTAAGCTCACGTTGTCACGGTCAGACGTCACGTTATAGTCGCCGCCATCAAACATACTGTACGCAATACCGCCGCTATAACGGTTAAGGTATACAAAATCGAGACCCAAGCTTGCTTGAATACGACCATCGACAAACTGGCTTCCTGGCTCAGGACCATTGTTCATGTCGTAACCCAGTGCAATTTTAGGGCGCAAATTTGCTCCAAAAAATGCATTGTTATAGTCGAGAGAAGCTCTGACACGGATACCGCCAGACGTTTCATCTACGTAGCCATCATTTGTACAATTAGCAGGGTTTTCATTGGAGCCACCAGCTCCGTTGGTACCATTGGTACCATCAGTGCTACCAGCTGTTGTTGGGCCGGCACTTATGTCATTAGCATCACAGGTGTAAAACGCACCGTTTCCAACAGCAATTGGATCAAAAGAACCAACACCATACACCCCTGAACGACCATATCTCGCTTCATCTTTACTACGCAGATCGAGTACATGGGTCATACCGATCTCCGTCGCAAATGTTAAACGACTTGCACCCATGACTTGGTCATAGAACTTAACAAATGTCATCTGCGCTTGAGCAATGTCGTACAAATCGTACCCGTTAAAAGCATTTCCAGCTAAAGCTGCTTTTGCAGCTGCAACTTCTGCAGGATTATTTACATCTAAATCACCGCCTGTTGCTTCATCATAACGTTGCTTAAACATCTTACTGCTTGGCACCAAGTTACCGGCTAATAGAAGTTCTAAGGAGTTATGTTGAACGGGACGATCTTGGGTCAAACTGACTTCGCCGCCCAAAGACCAGCCGCCCGCTGTCGTAGTATTAAAGCTAATACCACTCAGCTTAATATCCTCAGGGAATTGAATCTGATAGCTTGGAAAAGCAGCTGCAGGATTATTAGTATTCGTTACAGAATCATCCACACCGTCATTATCGGTATCAGTATAAGGATTCGCAGCTTTACCAGAAATCAACGGTACACGACTATGAATATTCATGTGATAAAAACCAAATTCAGTGTCACCTAACGCTTCTGAATACCAGCGTAAGGCAATACCATACTGGCCATTGTCACTAGGATCTGCATCTGGCATACGCTCTGCAATTGGGGCTGACCGATCTCCCAGAGGTGCACCTGAAGCTAGTTCGATATCTCGTACGTTCAAATAAGCCTTTTCACCAGCGGGTCCGCCTAAAACTACTGGACCACACCCATCTGCTACGAAGTCAGCAGTCGAGAAAAACGTACCGCAAGGATCAATTCGAGTTTTTTCCCATTCAAGCTGATAGAAGGCTTCAAGGGTTAATTCATAGGTTAGACCGAACGAGGCATAGGCTAAGTTAACAGGCAATAAAACTTCTTTAACCTCAACACCAGGTTTACGAGCAGCTGATGCATCAATCGGGTTAATGGAGTTGATTCCACCTTGAATAAAAGTACTCTCACCCCAACTGATCACTTGACGACCTATACGGGCGGAAACGGGAACACTTCCTATATCAAAGTTATACCAAAGATATGCATCAAGCAGATCATAACCTTGACCAGCAGCATCCTTTGTTGCATCCGTATACTCTTTCCATGCCGGATCACCATCCATAATCGCGCTATCGTAATACGCTTTGGCACGAAAAAACGCACCCGCTTTGTTGTCATAATTGAATTCTAGATCTGCATTGGCCTTGAGCACATTGGTATAGATATCACCTTTCTCATAGTTCAAGTTACCGTCATCAAAGTTATAAGTTGACCCCGATGCATTAGGTACTAGCTCGCTAGTGCCGTGTCGAGCAATGACAGAAGGATCTGGATCTTCTGTGCGGATGGCAACACCGTAACTGATAGATGTACTTACTGTCGTATCCACTGGGCCAATACTCATTTGTAATGCTGATGCATTACCCGCTGTTACTGCCACAGCTAAGGGTAGCAACTTAAATCCTAAAGACTTTGTTATTTTTGTCATACCGTCCTCCAAATCTAGCCTTGTAGATAAGGCTAGATTACTCTTGTTAGATATTACTCTGCGCTTGAAACTACAACGTTTGTATCACTTACGTCCAAAGATGCACCGTCACTGTCAATAAAGCTTCTTAGCTGCACCATCATTTCGTTGAACACAGTCGTAGGGCTACCGTCCTCACCATCATTTGATATGCCCGCAAATGAGCTATGAACCCCATTATTAAAACGAACAATCGCCTTAACTGATTCAGGTCCAGCCGTTATATCAGCCGACGTGCCAGTCAGTTCAAGAGCGGTAGCTAGAGGCTCTGTACCTGCTAATGGAGCAGGAAGCGCTGGTTCTAGACGATTATCTACAGCATCAACAGGAACCGTCTGATCTGACGGATTATCATTATTGCCAGCAATTTCAAATGCTAAAACAGGAGTTCCTGTCGCGTTTAATTTTTCAGCAAAGTTCAAGGGGTCTGCTGAGTCAACGGTTGCCTGGAAAATCTGCAGAGTTAGTTCAAACAGGCTAGATCCTTGACCTAGATCAAGACCCGCTTTAGAACCGAGACCTGCCAAGCCAGGAATGACCAAGTTAGTACCAATATTCGAGTTCTCTAGCAGTTTAGTAACCTGACCACCACCATTAGCGAGTGTCGCGGTAGTGATTTTAGGAAGGGTAAGATTACAGGTGGTACAGCCATTACTGTACGCCTCGGAACCAACTGTGTTATTCACTGCAACAAAACCTGTACCCAGAATCGCACCTAAAGAATGTCCGATAAAATGTACTTCACTTACATCAAAGTCAGTGCCAGCATTCCCGTCAGTGAAATCCATAAACTCCAGCGACGCATTTAGGTTCATCAAGTCCATAATTGCTTGGCGCATATTGTCTCGAGTCCCTTGAAAACTAAGTAGCTGAATAAACAGAGAGCCTGATTGATCGTCCGTTCCTGTCATTGCTTGAGGTTCAAGGGTAAGCGGATTCAATGTTAAACCAAAATGGCGTTGATCCGATTGGCCTTCGGCACTCAACAAGCCAAGAAGCCCAGCATCATCTTCGTTAGTTAAACCGTGCATGGGTAGGTCAATCGCTACTGTCGCATAGCACGGATTTGCAGCAAATAATTGAGCTGCAACACCAAACGATGAACTACGATTAGAAGTTATGCCGTGTTGAAATATAACAGGAGTGTAAGAACCGCCGCAGGCAGTGGAATAAACTACGCTCACGGGTATTTCTAGGTAGCCTTGAGGCTTCGCTATCGGAAATAGACGAGTCACATTGGTAGAACGAGGAGTGAACTTAGCTTGGTTTTCAGCACTCACCTGAGCACCATCAAGCACGTCTCCCAAGTCTGTTTCCAAACTATCATCTGCGTCCCACTTATTAAGAACGAACGCAGCGGTTGCCGGACTTAGTCCAAGATTAGGGATACCACCATAATAGGGCACCTTAATTGTACCATTTGCCACTTTACCTGTTCCGCTTGTGGCGGCCACACCCAGCAGAGTATCCAAGTCTAGTGCGTCACCTGCGCCGTCATCTCCAGCTTCATCAATAGTAGAAGAGAAATCAGACAGGCGTGGAGCTGGTGATGGAATTGCGTTATGAATAGACACAATACCGCCAATTGCTGCTTGCTGCTCAGCAGGGCTACCACCAAGGCTAGGCAAAACTGCGGCAAAGTCACCATCGCTGTATATGGCTCCCACAGCAGCGGTAAGACCAGCAGCATCAAGATTACCATCAGCAGCTCGCTGAGCATCAACATGCTCCTCTACAATATACCGATATTGAGACGGCAACGTAATGTTAAATGCTGCTCCAGCCCCTGTTACCGCCCCTTCAACAAAATTAGCAGGCGCCGCCATTGACTCCAAGACTGTTGTGGTGCCGCCAGTCGTAAACGTAAATGAGTAAACGATATCTTCTTTGTCATATGACAAGCTGGCTACATCAGCATACGCTTCCGCAAGAGACTGAAACTGTTTGAGATTGTTGGACAAATCTATTTTTTGCTGGGTTTCAGCGTCATCACCAATCAAGAACTCGAAATCAGCCGTAAGTGCTTTGTATGTATTTGATCCAGTAACTGGCATACCATAAGCGTCATGAATACCATTGGTTACAACAACCAAGTAACGTGTTGCAGGTAGGAGGGGTTCTGTAGGCGAGATCCTCAATACATTACCTTGGCCTGATTGCGCATTATCATCACCCGAAGCGTAAGCAATTGCAGATGCTTTAATCGCAGCAGGCCCACTTTGCTTAAATTTGCCAGCCTGTAATGAGCCCGTAAGAGGGTCGTCATAATCGAGAGGAATCAATAGAACATTAGCGTCTGTTCCTGATGTGGAGATAGTTGTTTGATCGAGCGCCCCGCTAAACGGAATATCTATTTGGGCTGTTGTACTGAAGCCATCTAAGTCAGCAGCAGCAGAAAAGATCGGGTTGTAGCCTTCGTCTCCTAATCCAGGATCACCTAACGTTAACGGAATCGTACCATCTGTGCCGTCCTCGTCAGCATCACCTTGAAACAAAAGATCAGATATAACAGGCGTCTCACGAAGGCCCACTGGAGTAGCACGTGAAGGGTTAAAGATTGCATAAGTCGTACTGATATTGCCTCTGTTCTCTTCAATATACTCTGGAGTACCAATTTCAAGCGGAGCGGTATCAACCTCGTTGTTATCTGTCGTCGAACTGATATCACAACCACTGACGCCCACCACGGACGCTGCGATAGCAATACTTAAGAGGGATTTTTTAAGCATAGGAGTATTTCCCCTTGGTTTTATTATTCTTTAACTGCTTGGGTGTAGCAGCGCTTTTGAAAGCTTAGACCGCCTCTGACTATAGCCAAGGCCCGCCTGATTAAGATCACTCTAAAGTATGATTAACCGCCTAGCACCTAGGCTTCGAGGCATTTTCTTTCAAACACCCGTTTGAATGAAATACATCTGTACCAACTTTAGAGTTCTAGCACTAATAGCTGAACAATATTGTATGGTCGAACAATAGATCAAGTGATTCTTATCTATGAATTGACATAAATTCGAATAATGGGCGCGTTTTGTCTAAATTAATCTTGTGAATAACACGATTGTCTTGAATTCCCAGTCAAGCTGAGAACGACTTGCATGTGGATCCTCCGGTCAAGCCGGAGGATGACGCGTAAAATGGATTCTCGATCAATCAGGGAATGACTCGCATATAAATCCTCTGGTCAAGCCAGAGGATGACGGAGCCGTGAATTCTCAATCAGGTGGAGAATGACGGCGATCACATTCAACACTCAACACCAATAAGGAACGTGCTACAATCCGCCGCCTGTTTTGACTGACATGAAAAGAGAGAGGCTTATGTCTAAGCAAGATTCTGTGGTTATTGTAAGTGGTGTACGTACGCCAATGGGTGGCTTCCAAGGTAGCTTGGCACCATTATCTGCGCCGGAACTGGGCAGCATTGTGATCAAAGAAGCCGTTGAACGTGCTGGTCTTAAGCCTGAAGACATTCAAGAAGTGATCATGGGGAACGTACTGCCTGCGGGTCTAAAGCAGGGCCCTGCTCGTCAAGCCATGCGTAAAGCAGGTCTACCAGATGCCACTGGCGCAACAACCATCAATAAATTGTGTGGTTCTGGTATGAAAGCCACCATGTTCGCTCACGATCTCATCAAAGCGGGCACTAACGATGTCATGATTGCCGGCGGTATGGAAAGCATGACTAATGCTCCTTACATCCTTCCGAATGCTCGCAGTGGCTACCGTATGGGTCATGGCGATCAGGCTATGGATCACATGTTCCTTGATGGCCTGGAAGATGCCGAAACTGGTCGCTTGATGGGTAGTTTCGCACAAGAAGTGGCAGATAAGCGCAACATCAGCCGCGAAGACATGGATAACTATGCCATTCAGTCTTTGACTCGCGCGAAAGATGCCATCGAAAAAGGCCTATTAAAAGATGAAATCGTTCCAGTTACCGTAAAAACCCGTCGCAGCGAAACTGTGGTTGAGCACGATGAGCAGCCTTTCAATGCCAATATCGATAAGATCCCAAGCTTGCGTCCTGCATTTGCTAAAGACGGCACCATCACCGCAGCAAACGCATCTTCTATCTCAGATGGTGCTTCCGCACTTCTTTTGATGCGCGAAAGCGAAGCAGAAGCTCGTGGCCTTAAGCCGATGGCACGTATCCTTGGCCATGCGACCCAATCTCAACACCCAAGTGAGTTCACTATTGCGCCAGTAGGTGCTGTTGAAAATCTTCTTAAAAAGCTTGAATGGTCCGCTAGCGATGTTGACCTATGGGAAATCAACGAAGCGTTCGCCATGGTTGCTATGATGCCAATCATGGACCTAGGTCTCGATCCTGAAACCGTCAACATCTTCGGCGGTGCATGTGCACAAGGTCACCCTGTCGGTTCTACTGGTTCTCGCTTAATCGTAACTCTAATGAACGCACTGAAACAGAAAGGCAAAAACAAAGGTGTTGCGGCGCTTTGTATTGGTGGTGGTGAAGCCACTGCGATGGCTATTGAGTTGCTATAAGCCTGTCGTGACTTCATTGCGGCTTTATATGAGCAAGTCGTAGTGATAAGTCAGGAGCCCCACCTACCGGGGCTCCTACCTTTCCCCGCTCATTTCATGTACAATTCGCGCCCTTTAATTTTCTGGTAACCCGTCTAATTCATTCTACATTGAAGTGAATACAATGCGCCTGTTCTGATCATTAGGCAGCCCATTTGACGGACATAAAAGCACACCCAAATACTGGTAACCTTTTCATGATAGAAACAATGCAACGAGAGTGGTTCTCGAACATTAAAAACGACCTACTGGCTGGCACAGTGGTCGCCCTTGCCTTAATTCCCGAGGCCATCGCGTTTTCCATCATTGCTGGCGTAGACCCTAAAGTGGGTTTATATGCTTCTTTCTGTATTGCCGTGATTATCGCGTTTGTCGGCGGTCGACCAGGCATGATCAGCGCTGCTACCGGTGCCATGGCACTATTAATGGTGACACTAGTTAAAGAGCACGGCCTGCAATATTTATTAGCGGCCACGCTACTAACCGGTGTCCTGCAGATTGCCGCTGGCTACTTAAAACTGGGCAGTTTGATGCGTTTTGTTTCTCGCTCGGTTGTCACTGGCTTTGTGAATGCTCTGGCGATCTTGATTTTCATGGCGCAACTTCCCGAGCTGACTGATGTGACTTGGCATGTGTATGCCATGACTGCTGCAGGTCTAGGTATTATTTACTTGTTTCCATTGATTCCGGGGATTGGTAAAAGTGTTCCATCACCACTTGTCTGCATTGTTTCTTTGACGGCACTTTCAATGATTGTTGGTTTGGATATTCGCACCGTAGGTGATATGGGTGAGCTGCCAGACACCTTACCGATTTTCCTTTGGCCAGATGTTCCTCTTAATCTAGAAACTCTTATGATCATTGCACCTTATTCAATTGGTCTAGCCATTGTCGGTCTTTTGGAATCCATGATGACGGCGACCATCGTTGATGATTTGACCGATACCGAAAGCGATAAAAACCGTGAATGCAAAGGCCAAGGTATTGCTAACATTGGCTCTGGCCTTTTGGGTGGCATGGCCGGCTGTGCCATGATTGGTCAATCCATCATTAACGTAAAATCAGGTGGACGTGGTCGCTTATCTACATTTACAGCGGGCCTACTGCTACTCATCATGGTGGTCTTCTTAGATGAGTGGATTGGTCAAATCCCAATGGCCGCGCTAGTTGCGGTGATGATCATGGTATCCATCGGTACCTTTTCTTGGGAATCTGTGATCAATCTGAAGAAGCACCCGCTTTCTACCAACATTGTTATGGTATCAACGGTTGCGGTAGTAGTTGCGACTCACAACCTTGCGTTGGGCGTATTCGTTGGTGTGCTATTGGCTTCCCTATTCTTTGCCAACAAAATTAGCCGTTTTATGGTGGTTAAGAGCGTCAACGAAGATAACAAGCGTGTTTACCAAGTTACAGGTCAGGTTTTCTTTGCCTCTGCTGATAAATTTGTGGATGCCTTTGACTTTAAAGAAGCTGCTGAACATGTGATATTAGATCTAAGTCATGCTCACCTTTGGGATATTAGTGCAGTATCGGCATTAGATAAGGTGGTGATTAAATTCCGCCGTGAAGGGGCAAATGTTGAGATCATCGGCATGAACGAAGCAACAGCAACGGTTGTTGATAAGTTCGCTATTCATGATGACCCTGCAGAAGTAGAAAAAATGATGGCTGGACACTAAACGGCTTTAGGGAGACAGCACCATGAAAAAAATTACCGCGTGCATTGATGGCTCAGCGCTTTCCACATCGGTATGTGATGCAGCAGCTTGGGCAAGCAAGCAATTAAACGTTCCGCTAAAGTTGCTACATGTTTTAGAAAAAACAAACATCCCTGCACGAGAAGACTTCTCTGGTGCCATTGGCTTGGGCAGTCGTGAACATCTTTTAGATGAACTGGTTGAGCTGGATGCACAGCGCGGCAAAATCGCGCTAGAGCATGGCAAGCACATGTTGGAAGATGCAGAAGCGCGCGTACGCGAGCACGGTGTTGACCAGGTTGAAAAGCAGCAACGCCATGGTGATTTATTAGAATCTCTGCAAGACCTTCAAGACGAAAATCGTATTTTTGTTTTAGGTCGACTAGGGGAAGGCCATGACCTCAATAGCGGCGCCATTGGTGCTCACATCGAGCGTGTTGTGCGCGGCATCCAAACGCCTTTGCTTTTAAACATTGGTGAGTTTTCCGCTCCGCAAAACTTCATGATTGCCTATGACGGGAGCCAGACCGCTCAGGACGCGTTAAAACGTTTTGCTGATAGTCCTTTGTTAAAAGGCATCAAAGGCCACATCGTCATGGTAGGTTCTGATAAAGAACAAGCCACACTGGATAACGCTGTGGATACCTTAAAGCAAAACGGACTGGATATTGAAGGTCACTTGCTTAATGGTGATGTGCTTGATGCACTGGATGCGTTTAAGCAAAACCATAAGATCGAATTAATGGTCATGGGTGCCTATGGCCATACACGCTTGCGTGAATTCTTTGTGGGTAGCAATACCTCAAAGATGATTGCCAGCAGCAAGATTCCATTATTGGTATTGCGTTAACCTCGATTGAATTAGATGGACCCTCAATCAAGTTGAGGGTGACGGTTCGTCATTAGCAACTCAACATTCAACACTATTTAAGTGGATCCTCCGATCAGGTTTTCGTGTGCTCCCGACGGAGGATGACGAAGGGTCAGTCAAGCTGAGGGTAATGGTTCGTCATTCCCGCGAAGGCGGGAATCCAGTAATCGTCATCAGACAGACACTTGCTCAGTCGCACCATTAAAACCGCGAGCCGGTTGCTTACGGCGACCATGTTGTAAGCCAATCAATAATAACGGCACCACAATCATCAAACTGCCCACTAAGAACCAAATATCCGGTACCTCTGCAAAGAATACCCAGCCAATGGCGACGGCCCAAATTAACCCAGTATATTCTGCGCTGGTCACCTGATTAGCATCCACTTGGTGATACGCCAGCAATACTGTCATGTTGTAACCCAGAATAAACACAGCAGAGCCCAACGCGCTGAGTAGAATCTCTGTACTCCAAGCGGCTCCTTCCCACCATGCCAAGGCACCAGCAGCGGGCAATATCAATAAGTAATTTAAAAACAGTTTATGCGTGGTCGATTGCTCCTTTGGCAAACGACGCACCATCACTGCACTAATCGCCAATGTAAAGGCTGAGCCCAATGCAGCAATGGCGGCCCAATTAAACTCTATTGGACGCAATATCACGATGATGCCTGCAAACCCGCTGAATACCGCGGTTACACTTAGTGGCGTGAGTTTCTCACTGAAAAACACTGCCGATAACACCATGACTAATAGAGGTGCGGCATAGAACACAGCATTGGCCGTAGCTAAAGGTAAATGAGCAAGAGCGATCACCATGCATAAAAGCCCAACCAAATGCACATGAGCCCGCACGATATGAATCTTGAACCCGGCAAACAAGTTGTCTCGGTCTAGCTTGCTCGCCAGCGGCAATAACAACAAAACTGAAATCACACAGCGAACAAAAGCAAACTGAAAAATAGGTGCTCCTGGCTCCAATAACTTAATAAACACATCGGAGATCAATGCCAATGCATTGCCGATGATCAACAACAAAATCGCGCTATTAACGGTTTTACCTGACATATGATCCCTCCTACTTCTATCTGCGGTGTCGGTTTTGCCAGGCACTCTATACTCGTAGTACTATCCGATAAAATGATATTTAATCACTACACATTAGTTTTTTAGATAATGAAATTACCTCCACTAAAAGCCTTGCCAGTGTTTGAGGCCGTGGCCCGACTGAATAGCTTTTCCCTTGCAGCGGATGAGTTGGCCGTTAGTCAAAGCGCCATAAGTCATCAGATCAAGCAGCTAGAAACCTATTTAGGGGAGCAACTGTTTTGGCGCAATGGCCGCACACTTAGCCTTACCGATGAAGGTCGACAGTATTTAGACGGCATTAGCACGGCGCTATTGCAAATCGAACGTGCTAGCGAACAGTTGCTTGGACACGAAGAGTCTCGTCTGCGTCTATCGGTTTTTAGTTCGTTTGCGGTACGCTGGCTGGTACCGCGCTTACCTGATTTGCAACGCTTGCACCCACAAGTGGAGCTTTCCCTAGAAATGAGTATTGAGAGCCCAGTGCTTTCAGATCGTGTGGCGGATTGCTTTATTACCATCCATAAGGAGTCACCTGCCTATAGTTACGAGCTGCTTTATGTGGAGCGTTTATTCCCTGTATGCAGTCAAGACTACTGGCAAAAGATGCGTCGTGAACTAGGCAGAGAGAGCGCAGAGGCCGAAACGCTTCCGCTATCCACCGACGACATTTCCCAGTTCCCATTGCTTTCCACTCATAGCATATTTGATAAAACCGCAGGGGATTGGCAAGCATGGTACAAAGCCGTTGATGCAAGTATTCCCAAGCACGCTAATGTGCAGCACTTTAGTCACATGCTCTTAGCATTGGAGGCAGCGCGCTTTCATCAGGGAATCGTATTAACCAATGATTACATGCTGAGCACTACCAAGGATTCTGAAGATTTTGTCAGATTACCCTGCCATTTAGTCATGACAGGAGATGAGTTTTATTTTGCTTGGAAAACCAGTCGGCGCAAAGAGCGAGGCTTGCAACTCCTAAGAAAATGGTTGCTGGATGAGGCCATCAGCAGTGGTTTACGCAGTGCTTAGTATTGACTAAAGGATCCATCCTTTAATGTGATAGCGAGTGCTTCGTCCCCCACCGGGGAGTTTTTGCAAACACTCACGTCTAACTAAATCAGATAAATGCCTTGTCGCTGTGGCTTTACTCACCTTAGCTACTTTTTGATATTGGCTTGCACTAATACCGTGTTCAAACCCTTTTTCACCACCATCTAACAAACGGTTCAACACTTTTATTTGTTCTTTATTTAAGCCGTGATGAACGTGTTGTTTCCAAAACCGCGCTTTAAACCGACTGCGTTCTATTTGTTTTTCTGAATGCTGAATACTGCTTAATACAGAGTCTAAAAACCACTGTATCCATTCCGATACATCTAAGCCTGACTTTTGACAGCGCTCTAATATCTCATAGTAGCCTTTTCGATCATTCAATATGGACAAAGACAAACTCAACAAGCGAGTAGAGTTTGGGTACGCTTGCCCTAATGCTAAATCCGTCAGTGCTCGCGCGATACGACCGTTACCATCATCAAATGGATGAAGCGTAATAAACCAAAAGTGAACCAAGGCCACACGTACTAGGTCAGGTAACGCATTATCTTGTCTACTCTCTTCAAACCACTTAATAAAAACACTTAAATCTGAAACTAATTGGCTTTTAGGTGGTGCTTCAAAATGAACAACTGGGCGATCCAATCGGCCAGAAACAACTTGCATGGGTTCATCGCCTCTCAATTGCCCCACCCTTAACTTAGCCAAGCTATAGACACTTTCAGGAAAGAGCCACCTATGCCAATGAAACAAGCGATCTAATGTTAGCTCTTCATTTACGTTGTCCACCACATCCATCATCAATTGAGCGACCCCTTCTGAACGATCACTTACCGGGGCATTTGCAGACACATCTAACCTCTTAGCCAATGATGATCGGACCGATTCGGCATTCAAAAACTCCTCTTCAATGGCCGATGAACTCAGAACGTTTTGCAGCAACGTATCTAGCAGTATATCTTCATCCGATAAAGCACCAGCCTTCGAGAGCAAAGACTGCAACTGGGCTTCTGTCTGATTAAGCTTTTCAGCAACTTGATCTTTAGACCATGTAAAATGAGGCCAAGCGGCCTTCTGCCATATCCACTGTTGCATCTATATCTCCATGACCCGCGGACCATGAGCCGAATAAACCTATTATTCGGCTCAATATATGATCCAAATAATAGATTTATTCGGCTCATATATCAAATATCTAGGAGAACTCCTATGCTCAGAATCTAAGCTTATGCACTCTTCTAACTAACCTTATTCTATCATACTTTTGCATTGATAGTCCGAACTCTTTCTCATACGTATTGCTCATTTGCACAAACAAAATCGCCCTCGACCTTTACCTTCCTATAAGCCGCTTTCATTATCTTTCCAAGATTCACATGGAGATAAGGGGTCTCAATTGAAGTATCATGCTGTGTTGATTTTATTATTGAGTTTTCAAGCACACGGCGAAGTTCATAAGTGCGTTGATCCCACGGGGGCTGTGAGCTATCAAGCCAATCCTTGTCAGAGTGACAACAACAGTATTAGCTATCAACCCCAAGCCATAGAAACCGAATACAAAACCATTCCTAACGTTACAATTAAGCAGTCAAAACCAGCTAAGAAAAATCAGAAGCAAAGTACCTGCCCTTTTATTCCCTCTTATGAACTTCGTAATTTACGAGTAAAAGATAAATATAAAGTCGGCATGAAAAAACAGGATATTAGAAAACGTTTAGGCCAGCCCACGTCAATGAAAAGAAACAAGTGGACATATCTGGGCGATCACGTTAATCGCATCTTCAACTTTAAGCACGGCTGTTTAACCCAGTGGAAGGAAAAATGGAAAGGAAAAGAAAGCCAAATCAGTAAGTATCGAAACTAAGGAGATTTACTAGGAAACAACTGCACGATACCAGTTTCTCCTTTAAAGTCTGCGACGACCCAAATTTGTTCAAACACATGACCCAGTGGAACAGATACTTTTTTTAGGTTCTGCGCAATGCAGGATTTTTCCCAAGCGGGATGTGCATTTCGAATAACCAACCACACTCGTTCGCTATCATACTGCTTTTCAGACTTCTTCAGTAAAATTGAATTAAGTGCATCAACCAAGCGCTCATTTAAATCAATGATCGAACTTTGCTGCTCTAATTTGTGCTGTGTATTGCGGGTGATGCCTTGCTTAAGAATCTGACGAGCTTCTTCTTCGCTGCCATAAAGATGGGCGATTTCTAAATCCAATCGCTCATCTTCTAACAAGCAAGACGTATCGGGACGACGGGGTTGGTTATGCCAAATATGGCGAATCTTTTTACCAGTGCGTTTTTCGTAGCAACGCATAAAAAGCTTGGCCGCATCATGCTCTAATAAGTGCTTTTCGTCCTCGCTACTCAGATCACTGGTTCGCACCATATTTTTCCTTAACCGCGAATACGTCTTGCTCTAAACGAACGCCCTTTCAGTTTTCCTTCCGACAACTTCTTCAACGCTGGTTTAGCAGCATCCCGTTCAACTGCAACATAGGCACAGTAATCCAACACCGAAATCTTACCCACTTGCTTACCTGCAATGCCGTTTTTACCAGTAAGGGCCCCCAGAATGTCCCCCGGGCGAACTTTTTGCTTTTTACCACCATCAATTTGTAAGGTGGCCATAGGGGCTTTGAAAGCAGGCTTATCTAATACTGAAAAATCAGGTAGTTTTTGCGCCGTTGCATCGACCGATAAAGTTTCTTCGAGCGCAACCAACTTGTATCCTTCTTTATCGGTATAAAAAGAAAATGCTTTGCCTTTTTTATCCCCACGCCCTGTTCGACCGACGCGATGCACATGGACTTCTGGATCACGAGCTAAATGATAGTTGAATACGGCATCTACACTTTCAATGTCCAAACCTCGTGCTGCAACATCGGTTGCGACCATAATGCTGGCACTTTTATTGGCAAAGCGAACCAACGTTTGATCTCTCTGTCTTTGCTCTAGGTCCCCATGCAAGGCCACTGCCGAAAAGCCCTGACTACGCAATTCATCAGCGATTTCTTGAGCCTCTCGCTTGGTATTGCAAAATACAATGCTGCTTTCTGGTTTCTCTTTTTTAAGCAACAAGGATAAAGCGGTCATTCGTTGTTTGTTATCTTGCAAACGATAAAAAAGCTGCTTAATTTGACTGTGAACGTCGCTCTCTTGGACTTCTACGCGCACAGGTTTATTGGTCACCCAAGCAGCGAGCTTTTCAATGTTTTCGGGATATGTGGCACTAAACAAAAGTGTTTGACGCTGTTTTGGTAGCGCATTGACGATGCTCTCTAGAGAATCTTGAAAACCCATATCCAACATGCGATCCGCTTCGTCTAAAACAAAGCCGGTAATGTCCTTCAAAGGCAGGTTGTTTTTGCGAATATGCTCTTCAATGCGACCTGGAGTACCCACCACTATATGGGCGCCGTGTTCTAATGAGCCCACTTGCGGACCAAATGGCATACCACCGCAAAGTGTCAGCACTTTGATGTTATGAATAGCCCGCGCGAGCTGACGAATTTCTTTTGCTACCTGATCCGCTAGCTCTCGAGTGGGGCATAAAACCAAGTGCTGTACTCGAAAACGCTTTACGTCTAGATGATGCAAAAGACCCAAAGCAAACGCGGCAGTTTTACCGCTACCGGTTTTTGCTTGGCCAATAACGTCTTTCCCTTCAATTATGGCAGGTAAACTTTGCGCCTGAATTGGACGCATTTGCTGATAACCCAAGTCTTCTAGATTCTGGAGTAATGCCGGATCGAGTTTTAGTGAAGAAAAAGCGGTTTGAGACACAGTAGTTGCCATAATCAATCGTAAAACCCTAGTTTAACAGAGATCTCCATTTTCAGCTGCATAGACACTGATAAATAGCTAGTTAGTGTTGAATTCAAAAAGTTGAGTTATAAGTGTCATGCCCGACTCGATCGGGTATCCATTGTGCGGTTTAAAATCAATTGCATGGATTCTCCGGTCTGTCGCTTCGCGACGCCGGAGAATGACACACCAGTACTGTCATACCCGACTTGATCAGGTATCCATCAGATCAGCGTAAAGTAGTGAATGTTAAGTCGAGAGTGTCATGCCCGACTCAATCGGGAATCCATTGTGAGGCTTAAAATCAATTGCATGGATTCTCCGGTCTGTCGCTTCGCGACGCCGGAGAATGACACACCAGTACTGTCATACCCGACTTGATCGGGTATCCATTGTGAGGTTTAAAATCAATTGCATGGATGCTCAGTCAAGCTGAGAATGAAGAAGCTACCACTCACAACTCAATACTTAAATTTCGGTCAACTTTTTGTTCGTTTTGGCTATTTATACTGATTCAGCTTCATGCTCTTATAAGACTAAATCTAGCTACAATCAGAATTTATGACTTTACCCCCTTATATCCACAAAAAAGGCCCCGGCTGCGCTTTGCACTTATATCATGCAAATGGCTTTAGCAACGGTGTTTACGCTCCGCTGCTGGACCGCCTGAGTGAACAGTATAATGTTTATGCAATGGGAAACCGAGCAACCTGGCCTAAAGCCGGATTGCCAAGCCATAAAAACTGGCACGTCTTTGCAGATGACCTAATCGAATTCATTGAGACTAAAGTGGGGGAACCGATCATTGGTGTTGGTCACAGCATGGGGGCAAGCAATACCGTCATCGCTGCTAACAAACGACCTGATCTATTCAAAGCACTGGTTCTCATCGAACCCGCCATGGTCAACTTAAAATTAGCAACATTAGGCAAATTGCTGCCAAAACGCATCTTGCAAAAATCTAACCTATATCAGGGCACACTGCGAAAGCGTCATCGATTCGATAACGTCGAAGAATATTCACAGTACATTCGCCGCTTTAAGGGGTATCAAAAATTTCCTGAAGAGTCCTATAAGGCTTTTGAAGAACATGCCATTCGCGCGCAAAAAAACGGTGACTATTCGTTAGTTTTCCCAAAAGAATGGGAGGCCTACAACTATACGATGCCTGTCTACTTGATGAACGAAATAAGAAAGCTTGGGAGCCGATTCAATAATATCCCAACGGTTGCTATCAAAGGACATAGCAACAACTTATTCGATGATGCACTTTGGGATCGATGGCAAGACATTCAAGATAATGCACTTTTCATTGAGAAAACAGACTACGGTCATTTGATGCCGATGGAAAGCCCAGAGGATACCTATAAGATTATATTGAAAGGCTTAGAAGAGTTGAGTGTTGAGTGTTAAGTGTTAAGTGTTAAGTGTTAAGTGTTAAGTGTTAAGTGTTAAGTGTTAAGTGTTAAGTGTTAAGTGTTAAATGATTGGTACTTTAGCTTTCTAGTCAAGCAAAGTCGTCATTCTCAGCTTGGCTGAGAATCCATGCAATTGATCTTAAACCGCTTGATGGATTCCCGATCGAGTCGGGAATGACGATACTCGCTGTCATTCTCAGCTTGGCTGAGAATCCATGCAATTGATTTTAAACCGCTCAATGGATTCCCGATCAAGTCGGGAATGACGATACTCGCTGTCATTCTCAGCTTGACTGAGAATCCATCCAATTATTTTTAAACCGCACAATGGATTCCCGATCGAGTCGGGAATGACGATACTCGCTGTCATTCTCAGCTTGGCTAAAAATCCATGCAATTGATTTTAAATCGCTTGATGGATTCCCGATCTAGTCGGGAATGACGATACTCGCTGTCATTCTCAGCTTGACTGAGAATCCATGCAATTGATTTTAAATCGCTTGATGGATTCCCGATCGAGTCGGGAATGACGATACTCGCTGTCATTCTCAGCTTGGCTGAGAATCCATGCAATTGATCTTAAACCGCTTGATGGATTCCCGATCGAGTCGGGAATGACGATACTGAAATTCAAAACTCAAAACTAATAACTAAAAGCTAATACTGCCCTACTTGTGTATTTTCTAAATCACAGACTTCGGAACTTAGCATAAACTGCTCAAAACTAGCATTACTATCATCAATACGTTTATCGATGCATTGCCAATACCGATTATCTTCTTTTGCGATTTCGTTAACACAGGTTTTTTTCAGGTCTTGCAGTGCGTCTTTCAAATAGGGCTCTGCACTCATCAGTCGATTAAATAATCGATCACACTGCGCAGAAACGGTAAAGCTCAAAGGCATGAATAAGATGAGTATTAGGCAACGAACCATGTAGCGGGCTGTCATAATGTACCTCCCATTTTTATTATATTTAGAGGTGCTGCACTATTTTTATAGTCCAGTATCACTCATCTCGCAAGAACATTTCGCAATTAAACGTTTGTTTTATCCTATTTTAATCGTCTAAAACCACAGGAATGGATTCAACGAGTTTTATCTCTGTATCTGAAATTTCGCTCTTATAAGCGAGTAGATGCACACCCTTTTGCTTAGCTTCACGCAAAAGTTTGCCATACGTCTTATCTATATGATCGGCGGGACGGACCTGCTTAATGCCGGTATGATTCACACAAAAAAAGATCACGGCTTCGTTACCCTGATCCACCATGCGCATCAATTCTCGTAAATGCTTACTGGCACGATCACTAACACTATCAGGAAAAAAACCAACGCCTTCTTCTAAACTACCATCTCCGTTTGGTTGACCGTTAAGGGTTGCTTCGAGCAGAGTGGTATTCTTTACTTCTACGTAAACGTTTTTATTATTGCCCGTTAAAAAGATATCAATACGACTATTTTCATCGCCATACTTCACTTCCATCTTTAAGGTTTCATAACCCTGCAGCTCTTTAACGGTGCCATTTTCGATAGCTTCTTTAACCAGATAATTGGGTCTCGATGTATTGATACATGCGATATGACCCGATGGCGTTTCCGTTAATTCCAACGAATGCGGATATTTTCGCTTTTCGTTACCGCTATCCCAAAACCAAGCCTTGCCACCTTCAACATAGCAGTTTTTCATAGAACCGGTATTGGCACTATGGACCGTGAGCACATCGGCTTTGCCGATATCCAAATCCACCATAAAGCGTTTATAACGTTTAATCCAAATACCTTGCTGAAGCGGAAAATCAAATTTCATAATCGGTTTACATTAAATAGTGTTTTATTTTATCCATTGCACGCTGCAGCTCACTTATCGGCTGGGTGTAAGCGAAGCGTACATATTCATGACCATGACTTGGAGAAAAATCTACACCAGGGGTTATGGCGACGCCGGTTTTTTCCAATAGGTCTAAGCAAAACGCCATGCTGTCTTTTGCATGTCTATGATTAAAATGACTAATGCGTGCGAAGATATAAAATGCGCCTTCTGGTTCGGCCACCACATCAAACCCTAATTTGATTAACTCGGGAAGCAGAAAATCACGTCGCTTTTGCAATTCTGTTTTACGCTCATCCAACTGCTGTAATGCTTCTTTTTCAAACACCGCTAATGCCGCATGCTGTGCTGGGGTATTCGCGGCAAGAAAGATATTTTGCGCGAGGCGATCTAATCCTTCCATGGCCCACTCCGGCGCCACCATCCACCCTAAACGCCAACCTGTCATGGCAAAGTATTTGGAAAAACTATTGATCACAAATAGATTGGATTGATCACCACTCAGTTGTAATGCAGTGATGTCTTTTGCCGAATCAAAAACCAGACCCTGATAAATTTCATCAACAATTAAAACGCCTCTTTGTTGCTTAATCGCTGTTTGCAAATCTTGTAGTTGCTGCAAATTCATCACAGCACCAGTGGGATTAGACGGCGTAGCCACCATTACAGCCTTGGTTTGCTTCTGCCAATGCTGACTGACTTGTAAAGCCGTCAAATGAAAATCATCTTTTGCAGACGTAACCACTTCTTGTGCTTGCGCATTCACCACAGCAGCAAAATGGCGATTGCAGGGATAACCGGGATCCGCCAGCATTATTTGATCACTTTCGTCTAGTAACAAAGTTGTTACCAACTGCAAAGCACCGCTGGCGCCTGGAGTAATCACAATCCGATTCCAGTCTACGTCAACTTGATAGCGACTCTTATAATACTGAGCGATGACTTGCCTTAACTGCGGTAAACCTAAAGCGGGCGTGTAATGGGTATGTCCGTTCGCCAATGCTTGCTGGCCTGCTGAAATCACGCAAGGCAGACTTGGAAAATCAGGCTCTCCAACCTCTAAATGGATAATATCTCGGCCCTCGGCTTGAAACTGTTTCGCCCTAGCTAACAGGTCCATAACGTGAAAAGGCGATATATTGCTCAGTCTTTTGGCCGTTTTCATTACTATAAACTCAAGAATTTTTGCTGTATTGTCCTGATTTTGCAGCAAAGATCAGCATTTTTTGATATTAATGTGGTCAAAGGCGAGGTTATCTGATAGCTTTTCGCCCGCTTAAAAACCCCTGTCGGGCTGTAAGTACCTATAGTAGGGGGTCCTAAAGATTCGTCCTTAGGATTTAATGGAATCGATATTGGCCATTGTGCCGCCAAAGGGTGAGGCAGAATCTTATGCCAGATAAAGAACATAACGCATTTGCATTGTCTAACTTCGAGCCTTACAAAGAGAAGAAGGGCGAAGAGTACATGGGTGAGCCGATGAAGGCGCACTTTAAAGCGATCCTGAACAACTGGAAACAGGAACTGATGCAAGAAGCGGATCGCACCAAAACCCACATGCAAACCGATGCAGAAAACTACGCAGATCCAAACGATCGCGCTAGTCAGGAAGAAGAGTTTAGCCTTGAGCTTCGAACTCGCGATCGTGAGCGCAAGTTAATCAAGAAAATTGAAAAGACGTTGGAACTTATCGAAAACGATGACTATGGCTACTGTGAAGCCTGCGGCATTGAAATCGGCGTTCGTCGTCTTGAAGCCCGTCCGACAGCCGATCTGTGCATCGACTGTAAGACACTTGCTGAAATTAAAGAAAAGCAAGTGGGCGGCTAGCCCTCAATAGCCCCGTTTTGGCGGGGCATTTACATCAATTTCCCCATGTCCTACATCGGTCGCTTTGCCCCTACACCTACCGGACCACTGCACTTTGGCTCTTTAGTTGCCGCGCTCGCCAGTTATCTAGATGCCAAGGCCCATAACGGAGCTTGGTTATTACGCATTGAAGATCTTGACCCACCAAGGGAAGATCCTAACGCTACTAAACTGATTCAACAGCAGTTAATTGCTCATGATCTGCATTGGGATGGCCAAGTCAGCCTGCAAAGCCAGCATCACAAGCGATATGAAGACGTGCTCGCTCAGCTCAGAGAAAGTGGCGATTTATTTGCCTGCAATTGCTCACGCAAACAATTGGCCGAGCAGCAAGGTAAGCACTTAGGACGTTGCCATAGCAATACTGAACAACCCCATGCATGGCGCTTAGCCATGAAAGACGATCCTATTCACTTTAAAGATCGAGTTTACGGTTCCTATACCGAGACACCTCTGAGTGAAGTGGGAGATCAAGTGCTCAAGCGCAAAGATGGATACTATGCTTATCAATTGGCCGTTGTCGCCGACGATCATGATGCAGGTATCACCCATGTGGTACGCGGTGTCGATCTATTGGATAATACTGCTCGACAAATCTATCTCATGCAGTGCTTGGGATACCCCATCCCTAACTACATGCACATTCCATTGATTACTAACGATCAAGGACAAAAACTGAGTAAGCAAAACCAAGCTAAAGCTTTAGATCTCACGCAACCACAACAGAATCTGCGCCACGCCCTGCATTTTCTGCAACAAGCGGAGCCACCCACTAGCCTACCAACATGCTCAGAGGTTTTGGCGTTTGCCGTCGAAAACTGGCAGCCAAAAACCATACCCGCCAACAAACAAGGGCTTATTTAATCGGTTAAAACTTGCCCTTACCTGTTACCAGCAGTAACATCATCGGCCTAGTTTTGGATTCGGGACGCTCATGTACACCCATAGGCTGATCTTGCTGTTTGTATTTGCTGCCTTTCTGTTTTCGCCCATGATCATTGATTGGTGGTTACAGCCTACGGAAGCTTGGTACCGACCATTCGCCATTTGGCTAATCTTGATCGGGATTTCAATTTTCTTAAACAGCTTCAGTTTGCGCCAAGAACATGTTCAACAGAACGACGGGAATACTGAGGAGCGCGGTCATAAATGAGTTTTAGTTTAAGCGCCCTCATTGCCATTATTTTAGCTTACCTATTCACTTTATTTTTTACCGCCTATGCAGTGGAAAAAAATTGGATACCCAGCAAGTGGGTTCGTAACCCGTTCATCTATGTTTTATCTCTTGGGGTATATGCCAGCGCGTGGGCGTTTTATGGCTCAGTCGGTTTGGCACAGCAATATGGATATGGATATCTCACGTATTATCTAGGAATTAGCGGCGCGTTCGTCTTAGCACCGGTTTTACTTAAACCTATTCTACGTATCACCCGCAACTATCAACTCACGTCTTTGGCCGATTTATTTGCTTTCCGCTTTCGATCAAGGGCAGCAGGCACCGTCACTACCCTAGTTATGCTTGCGGCAATACTCCCATTAATTACCCTGCAAATTACTGCGGTGACGGAAAGTTTCCGACTATTGAATAACGAATTTGGCCGCATTGATATTGCCCTAGGCTATTGCTTTGTCATGACTGTATTTGCCATTTTGTTTGGTGCGCGTCATGTTAGTCCACGAGAAAAACATGAAAGCCTTGTGTTTGCCATCGCGTTTGAGTCCATCATTAAATTGGTCGCTATCTGCATTCTTGGTTTTGTTGCTCTGTACAGCGTGTTCGATGGCCCCGCGGCAATGGACGCATGGCTAGATAATAACCATATGCGCTTATCATCCATGCAAGACCCTATTCAAGAAGGTCCTTGGCGCACACTATTAATGGTGTTTTTTGCCGCTGCTGTGGTTATGCCCCATATGTTCCACATGGCCTTTACTGAGAACTCCTCTAGCCGCTCCCTTATTCATGCAAGTTGGGGCTTGCCTTTGTTCCTATTGATCATGGCGATTATGGTGCCTCCGATCCTGTGGGCGGGGGTCTTTTTAGATGTGCAGACACCGGCCGAATATTACGCTATTGGCATCGGTATGGCCTTGGATGATCCATGGTTATCAGCTATCGCCTTTACTGGCGGCTTGGCTGCAGCTTCCGGTATCGTGATTGTCACCACACTGGCAATGGCAGCCATGACCCTGAACCACATTGTCTTACCAGCATTTCAACCCAACCCAAAAAAAGACATGTACGATTGGCTACTGTGGGTTCGCCGCTGGTTAATCGCTGCGATCTTTATCGCCAGCTATGGTTTTTATCGTTATTTAAGCGCAGATAAAGGTCTCGCTGAATTAGGTATCATCGCTTTCGTCGCCACCTTACAATTTTTACCCGGTGTATTAGGTGTGCTGTATTGGCCCGGAGCCAACCGACAAGGCTTTTTGTCTGGCCTCATGGTTGGGATCTTTATCTGGATTTGGGCTATGCTGCTGCCGTTATTGGATTTCCAGAGCCTATCCTGGCTTGACCAATTATTGCCGCCCACTAATCACGAAAATTGGTATCTAGCAGCCACCCTCTCAGTACTGGCGAATTTCATCGTGTTTGTGATGGTTAGTATTACTAGCACCACACGCCCTATAGAAGAAAGTGCCGCAGAGGCCTGCAGTATCGATACTCTAAGCGCTCCGCAGCGCAAAGAACTGGTGGCCAAAACCGCAGAAGAATTCATTGCCAGCTTAAGTGAACCACTAGGAGAGCAAGCAGCGAAACGGGAAGTGGTGCAAGCGCTTAAAGATTTGAATTTAAATATTTCAGAAAACCGTCCTTATCAATTACGTCGCCTACGTAGCCGCATTGAAATTAATTTGTCGGGTTTGATGGGCCCAAGTGTCGCCCATAGTTTGGTGAGCAAATGGTTACCCTTTAAATACTCCAGTGAACTGCAAGCCAGTCACGACATTCACTTCATCGAAAAAGGTTTAGAGGCCTATCATTCACGTCTAACCGGTTTAGCAGCAGAACTGGATAGTTTACGACGTTTCCACCGACAAACATTGGAACGCTTACCCATGGGCGCATGCAGCCTTGGGGCCGACGGCGAGATTCTGATGTGGAACAGCGCCCTAGCAGAGCAGTCTGGCATCAGTGCAGAGGAAGTAGTTGGAAGCAAAGTCTCCAACCTAGTCGAACCACTGCGTAGTTTGTTATTAGATTTCATTGAGGACGATAATACCCACCTACATAAAAAAGCAATCGAAGTCGAAGGCCGTCCTCGCTGGATCAGCTTGCATAAAGGTGCACTAGAAAACCCGGACAGTCATGAATACGGTGGCCTTGTGATTTTATTGGAAGATCAAACTGACACCCAACTGCTTGAAGAAGAGCTAGTACACAGTGAACGCTTAGCCAGTGTGGGTCGTTTGGCTGCGGGAGTAGCTCATGAAATCGGAAATCCCATTACTGGTATTGCCATGCTGGCTCAAGATTTAAAGTACGAAAGTGATGACCCAACCATCCATGAAATAGGCGAACAGGTACTAGAACAAACACAAAGAGTTAGTCGCATTGTGCAATCCTTGGTGAACTTTTCCCATACGGGTAATCATCTACAACACCAAGAGCAAGGCCCTGTGGATATTCGTCAATGTGCGCAAGACGCCATCGACCTTCTGAAACTCAGTGAAAAAGAACAAGGAGTAATGTTTGAAAACCATTGCCCTGACGACGCCATTGTATTAGGCGACGAGCAGCGCTTGCAGCAAGTCTTTGTGAATTTACTGAGCAATGCTCGAGACGCAAGTCCTGATAATACCTGCATCAATGTCAGTGCAGAATTAGAACAGCATACCGTCACGATCAGAGTTGTTGATGAAGGCGAAGGGATTGCTCCTGAAAAAATAGAACGTATTTTTGAACCCTTCTTTACAACAAAAGAAGTAGGCAAAGGCACAGGCCTCGGTTTGGCACTTGTTTATAGCATTATCGAAGAGCATTACGGACAAATCAGTATTCAGAGTCCTGTGGATAAAACCACACAGACGGGTACCGCTGTGATCATAAACTTACCCAGATTTCAGCTCACTGCCAATGATGAACCTGAAACCCAAGTATCTGACCAGGAGGAATAAGCGTGGCGCACATTTTAATAGTAGAAGACGAAAAAGTAATTCGAAGTGCGCTTCGTCGTTTATTGGAACGCAATGAATATCTGGTAGACGAAGCTGCTAGTCTCACTGAGGCCCAAGAGAAGTCACTGGAAAATTACGATCTAATCATCAGTGACCTACGCCTGCCTGGCGGTAACGGGACTGAACTCATTGAGCAATCAACACAAACGCCGGTCCTAATTATGACCAGCTATGCAAGCTTACGCAGCGCCGTCGATGCAATGAAACTCGGCGCGGTGGATTACATTGCCAAACCTTTTGATCACGATGAAATGCTCATCGCAGTTCAACGCATATTAAAAGAAAGAACACTTGAGCGACAAAACCAAGCACTAAAGCAAGAAATCCAGAAAGTACATCCTACTTCCGGCATTATTGGCAGCTGTCCTCCCATGCAAGATTTGTTTAAGAAAATCAGCAAAGTTGCCCCTACCGATGCCACCGTCCTAATTTTAGGGGAATCGGGAACTGGTAAAGAATTGGTCGCACGCGCTATTCATGATCAAAGTCAGCGTGCAGATGCTCCACTAATAAGTGTTAACTGTGCTGCTATTCCTGAAACCCTGATTGAATCAGAACTGTTTGGTCATGAAAAAGGTGCCTTCACGGGTGCTACTGCCGTACGCCAAGGCTTGGTTGAAGCCGCCGACGGCGGCACCTTATTCTTGGATGAAATTGGCGAATTACCCTTAGAAGCACAGGCGCGACTACTACGTGTATTGCAAGAAAGCGAAATCCGCCGCGTGGGCAGTGTGCACAGTAAAAAAGTGGATGTGCGACTAGTGGCAGCAACACATAGAAACCTAAAAGAGCTGGCACAAAAGAATGAATTTCGTGAAGACCTCTATTATCGGCTTAATGTAGTCGAACTGAAATTGCCGCCTTTACGGGACCGAGGAGACGATGTCTTAGAGCTCGCCGACAAACTACTGGATCGAGCATGCAAAAAGCTCAATCGAGGAGAACTACAGTTCTCGTCGACTTGTCGTCGAGCCATTAGAGAATATAAATGGCCGGGTAACGTTCGAGAATTGGAAAACGCCGTCGAACGTGCGGTCATCCTTAACGATGGCGAAGACATTGAAGCAAGCAACATGGCTATTGATGTTCAAAATGATGATTCGGTCTCACCCGCCATGATGGAATCGTTACAGTCGGGTGCCTCTGAAAAAGAAAGCAGCAATAGCCAAGGTGCCTCTGAGCTGTCCCTAGACGATTATTTTCAACACTTTGTACTAGAAAACGAAGACAAGATGACAGAAACCGAACTGGCACAAAAGTTAGGGATAAGTCGAAAAAGTCTTTGGGAACGTCGTCAACGCCTTGGAATCCCTCGTAAAAAGAAATAACGCATAAGTAAGCGCGTTAAACAACAAGGAGCTGACCAAAGCGTCAGCTCACTGACATATTCCCTTACTGCAACGCTTTTCGTTTTGTTACCGTCAAAATGTTACCTGACGCCCCACGCCTAAGGCACAAAGCGTCAAATAAAGTAACAGAATCACCATCTCTGATTGATAGAATATCAGCCAAAAAAACATAAGCTATTGATTTTAAAATACTTTATTTAAGTGGCACGGCTTCTGCTTTAGTCATAGTAAGTCAGATTTGTGTACTAATAAAAATAACAAAACACGGATCTCCGGCTATCTCAGGGCCTGAACAAAAATAAAAAATCCCCCTGAGCATGTCCGTAGCCCACATAATAAAAACAATAGGGCTTTGAAGCTGATTGCTTTGAGCACTTATCGCTTTAAAAGTGGTAGTGTTTAAAGCAATTGGTTTTATTTCTTCTAACCATCCTTCCCGGCAAGCAAATTTCATCGTTAATTGTTCAAAAAACCAACGCTTTATTCGAGATTAATGCGCTCAGCATAAGAGTATTCGGTGATTGGCAATCCATGCCCAAATAAGAAAGACCAGCTGCGCCAATTTTGTTACTGGCTGTTACCCATCAACCCACGTTAGTCGAATATCAGTGTCACCCAGTAACATATCCATGACACTATGGACCATTTACGAAACCGATAAACCCTAACCTATTGATTTAAAAGGGTTTTTAAAAGTTGGCACGCCATCTGCTTACATTAGGTCAATTGCGAAAGAACACAAATAAAAATAAAAAAGTTCAATCGCACACTCAGGGCAAGACACACGAATAAAAATAAAAAACGTGTCACCCTAAGTGAGCCATAATAATAAATATAACAGGCAACCAGAATTGGAGTTTTGAGTGTTTAGTGACCCACTATTAAAATAACAATTAGGGCTTACCAGATACCCAAAACACAATTCGACCCCAATAATAAGAATAATAAAGCACTCGAATCGAACTGGGCAGCACGAATAAAAATAACAAAGCTGCCCGCGAATTTTGTTCACATAAAGACCAGCAAATAGCCCCATAAACGCGCCCCATCAAGTCCTGCAAGCTTGTCATTTCGCTTAAAGTCTGTACACTCCACAATCCCTTAAAATCCACGACTTACAATGCTCAAACGCCTAATTAATAAGCTTAAAAAGCCGCAAAATAACACTGTGCCTCAGGTAGAAGTCATTGCCCGTTCAGAGCATGGTATTAGCCGCACGGATATTAGTGAAAACGCACTAAAGGTACTTTATCGTCTGAAAAAATCAGGCTATGAGGCGCATCTTGTTGGCGGCGGTGTGCGAGACCTGCTATTGGGTTTACATCCAAAAGACTTCGACGTGGTGACTGATGCATCCCCAGAAGAAGTCCATAAGCTATTTAAGAATTCCCGCATTATTGGTCGCCGCTTTCGCTTGGTTCACGTGACCTTTGGTCGCGATATGATTGAAGTCGCGACCTTTCGTGGCGATCATGGTAATGCTGAAGGTAAACATCAAAGCAAAACCAATGAAGCCGGCATGCTCCTTCGTGATAATGTTTATGGCAGTATTGACGAAGATGCCATGCGCCGTGACTTCACCATTAATGCCCTTTACTACAATATCGCGGACTTCTCGGTGAAGAGTTACGCAGGCGGTATTGATGATATTCACGCCAAGCGCCTAAGACTCATTGGCGATCCGGAAACTCGTTACCGAGAAGATCCTGTTCGTATGTTGCGCGCAGCACGCTTCGCGGCAAAACTAGGCTTTAGCATCGACAAATCTAGTAAAGCCCCAATCAAGGAGTTAGCGCCTCTATTGCGCGATATCCCGCCTGCACGTCTATTTGAAGAGGTACTCAAACTCTTCATGGCAGGTTATGCCAAAGCCACATTTGAGCAACTGCAAGCATTGGGTTTGTTTGAACCTTTATTCCCACATACACAACAATGCATTGACGATAATAAGTTCTATCGTTTAATGGTTATGCACGCCTTAAACAACAGCGATGCGCGCGTAGCCCAAGGCAAGAGCCTAACGCCAGCGTTTCTATTTAGTGTGTTCCTATGGCCATGTGTTTTAGAAACAGCCAAGTTATTGCAACAGCAAGGGGCTACTAAAGGCCAAGCGATGCAACAGGCCATGACGCAAGTCATTAGCAATCAACAGGCGCGCACAGCCATACCTAAGCGCTTTGCCATCCCTATTCGCGAAATCTGGGACTTACAGCATCGCTTAGTAGCACGCAAACCTAAGCAACTGGAAACCATCGCCAGCCACAATCGCTTCCGTGCAGCCTATGACTTTTTGCTATTAAGAGAGCAAAGCGGTGAAAAACTAAATCAAGCAGGCGAATTTTGGACTCAATTCCAAAACGATCATCCAGAGCTGATCCGTAAAGCGGCACCGAAAAAACGCAGTCCACAAAAACGTGGTAGTAGCTACAAAGGCCGTGGGCCTCGTCGTCGCACGTAGCAAATAGGTTCCCGCAGTGAATTACCCTCATACAGTCTATATCGGCTTAGGCAGTAATTTGGATGATCCTATTGATCACGTAAGTCGAGCTATATTGGAACTAGATGCGTTGCAACACTGCCAGTTGCGAGCACAAAGCCCCATCTATCGCAGCAAGCCGGTAGGGCCACAAGATCAGCCTGACTTTATTAATGCTGTTGTATGTCTGAACACGGCACTGTTACCTCATGACTTATTAGACAAACTGCAAGATTTGGAACAACAGCACTTGCGCGTACGCAAGCGCCACTGGGGAGAACGAACACTTGATCTCGATTTGCTGCTATTTGATCAAGCTATTATTCGTACACCAAGACTAACCGTTCCACATAGCCAAATAGCGGTGCGCAGTTTTGTGCTTTATCCTTTGTCCGATATTGCCCCGAATTCAAGCATTCCAGGCATAGGAAGCCTGAATGAACTACTCAATCAAGTTGATTTTGACCTAGAAAAGGTCGAAATTGATAATTGACTTACAAGGTCCAAGTCTGGACTATACGCCCACGTTGAAACGACTGTGAGTGCTTTATGAGCAAAACCACGATTAACACTCTACACAAAATCAAACAAAACCAAGAGAAATTCTCTGTGGTCACAGCCTATGATGCGACTTTTGCAGGACTTGCGTCTACGTCTGGCATAGACGTTCTGCTGGTTGGTGATTCTTTGGGAATGGTACTGCAAGGCAAAGATAGTACCGTACCTGTCACCATGGAAGAGATGTGTTACCACACACAGGCTGTGAAAAACGGCAATCAAGGTTCACTACTAATGGTAGACATGCCCTTCATGAGCTACGCCACACCAGAGCAAGCAATGGCTAATGCAGCTGAGCTTATGCAAGCAGGTGCTGAAATTCTAAAGCTAGAGGGTGGTGCTTGGTTAGTTGATACCGTCGAAATGCTGAGTGAACGCGGTGTTCCGGTATGCGCACACTTAGGTTTAACGCCACAGTATGTTCACAAGTTTGGTGGTTACAAGGTACAAGGTAAAGAACAAGCGGCAGCAGAACAAATGTTAGCCGACGCCAAAGCTATGGAAGCCGCCGGGGCTGATTTAATTCTATTGGAATGCGTGCCTTCCGAATTAGCCAAAACTCTCACCGAGAGTATCAATATTCCAGTTATCGGTATTGGTGCGGGTTCAGATACCACAGGCCAAGTGTTGGTTTGTTACGACATGCTAGGAATGAATTCTGGCCATGTGCCTAAATTCGTTAAGAATTTTTTAATAGATGGTCGCAACATCCAGCAAGCTTTTGCGGCATTCGATCAAGAAGTCAAAAGTGGTGACTTCCCTGGACCGGAGCACGGATTCAAAGCATGAAGACAGTTGAAACCATAGCAGAGCTACAAACCGAAATTAAAGCGGCCCGCGCAGCAGGCAAGCGTATAGGTTTCGTTCCCACTATGGGAAATCTGCACGAAGGTCATATGATCTTAGTGGATGCCGCGGCGGAAGAATGTGACTATGTTGTGGCAAGTATTTTTATTAATCCACTACAATTCAACGATATTGATGATTTAGGCCGTTATCCCCGTACTTTAAGTGCTGACCAAGAACACCTAAAAGACAGAGATTGCGACTTATTGTTTTATCCTTCTGTTGACGAAATGTACCCAGATGGTCAAGAAGCTCAAACGACTGTCAGTGTACCTGTGGTCAGCGAAGGGCTCTGTGGCGATAGCCGTCCAGGTCACTTCGACGGTGTTGCCACTGTAGTGAGTAAACTTTTCCACATGGTCCAGCCAGATGCGGCCTTCTTTGGTGAAAAAGACTTTCAGCAATTGGCTGTTATTCGCAAAATGGTACGTGACTTAAATTTGCCCTTTGATGTATTCGGTGTTCCCACCTGCCGTGAAGAAAATGGCTTGGCGATGAGTTCGCGTAATAACTACCTGTCTGATGATGAGAAGCAAACTGCCGGTCAGATTTACTCTGTTCTTACCGAAATTAAAGATAAAATTCTCGCCGGTGAACGTAACTTCGCTGAGCTTTGTGTGCTTGGTAAACAAACTTTGCTAGAACACGATTTTCAGCCAGATTATGTTGAAGTAAGAGAAGCAAATAGCCTAGCACCAGCCACAGAGGACGATACTGATCTAGTGATCTTAGTGGCTGCCATCCTGGGTAAAGCTCGATTAATTGATAATATGCGAGTCAACTTGGCCCATAGCAAAGTTGGCGACATCTAACCCCTGTGATCATCACAGGAAGTCATAATGCGATATGGTGTTAAACACACCATATCAGGGGGAGATAACAAGGTTTAGCTTATGCAGTCCATTATGCTTAAAGCCAAATTACACCAAGCTCGTGTAACTCATGCCGTTCTTGAGTACGAAGGTTCATGTGCCATCGACGGAAATCTTTTGGATATGGCCGGTATTCAAGAATACGAACAAATCCAAATCTACAACCTAGAAAACGGCGAGCGCTTCACGACCTATGCTATTCGAGGGGAAGAAGGCAGTAATATGATTAGTGTCAATGGCGCAGCTGCTCACTTAGCGGATGTTGGCCATCGCGTTATCATCTGTGCCTACGCAAACTACTCTGAAGAAGAACTAAAAAACTTCAAGCCGCGCATGATCTACATGCAAGAGGGCAATGAAGTAAGCCATACTTCTAACGCGATCCCTGTACAGCTCGCCTAACAGCGGAGTTGAACGCACAGTAAGTCCGTACTTACTGTGCTGCTATCGCGGCGTCTTCCCTTTTTACCATCCTATTTGTAAGAAATTCGCTATTTTTCATTTCACGACTTGATGACCACCCCTTCGTCGTCTAAACCCTAATAATGGGTTTATTTTTTCACGATGATTCATGGATGACGCAAATGGGTTTCGGACGAGTCTCACTTAAATACAAAATCCTCTCCGTAGCATTAATCGGCGCGCTAGGCTTTTGCAGCTACTTGGCTTATACGTGGAAAGCCACACAATCCAATGATGAACGCCTGAGCCTAATTCAAAGCGTGAATTTTCCTACACTTGATAACGT
Source organism: Bermanella marisrubri (assembly GCF_012295615.1). Taxonomy (NCBI): domain Bacteria; kingdom Pseudomonadati; phylum Pseudomonadota; class Gammaproteobacteria; order Oceanospirillales; family Oceanospirillaceae; genus Bermanella; species Bermanella marisrubri. The sequence continues at coordinate 383,457 of NZ_CP051183.1, read as the reverse complement.
CGGCAAAGCATGGCTTGAGTTGTTTTCAGCCCGAACAAATATGCAAACTGCTATTAGCGAAGGGAATGCAGAACTCGTTAAAGAAGCCAATAAACATCAACAGAACTTAAATATATATTTGGATGAAATAGCCAAACTAGATCCTCAGTATAAGGAAAAAATTGAAACACTGAAGACAGATTTAGAGATGTACATGAAAAGTGCTCGTTCATTGACGCTAGGTTTGATTGATGGCTCTTTGGCACTATCGGAAATGGGCAAGAAAGCTCAAATTATGCACCAGCAATACAACACCTTTACCCAAGATCTAAAAGATTTTCGCCAACAAGCACTAGACGATTTCGCAAGTCGCTTAGACAACGCCAAATCAGAGGGGCAACTCGCATTAGCTACTGGTGTGACTATTGGTCTGGTTATCATTGCTATTGTGTTTCTTACTGGGTTTGCAATCAGTCGCATTGTTACCACAAATATCAACCGCATCATCAAGGAACTCGATGGTATGGCCACAGGTAAAGGTGACCTCACCATACGATTACACACTACAGCTAAAGATGAAGTAGGCTTATTGGTAGAAAAGTTCAACGCCTTTGTAACCCACTTGCAGCTCATGATAAAAGTATTGGCGAATTTATCTCTAGGGGTCACCGACCGTAGTGGAGAAGTCGCAAAAAATGCAGAGCACACGCAAAGTGGCATCATGAGCCAACAGCAAGAAATTCATATGGTCGCCACCGCCATTACTCAAATGGCACAAACAGCCAACGAAGTATCGAGCAGCGCTGGTGAAGCTAGCACCGCCACAGAAAAAGCAAATGAGCATTCTGAAACGGGTAAACAAGCCGTGACCGATAATATCACCAGTATCGGTCAGTTGGCTGAAGAAATCGAAGAAGCACGATCTGTCATAGAAGGCTTGAGCAACGAAGTTCAAAAGATCGCCAATGCCTCGCAAGACATTAACGCTATTGCAGAGCAAACAAATTTACTGGCTCTCAATGCGGCCATCGAAGCTGCTCGAGCTGGCGAACAAGGCCGAGGTTTTGCTGTGGTGGCCGACGAAGTAAGAACACTTGCAGCGCGCACAGGTCAAAGCACCAGTGACATCCAGTCCATTATTGAGCGCCTACTAAAAAGTGCTCAGCAAGCGGTTGATGTCATGGAGCGTAATCATGAACGAGCCAGCGATAGCGTAACGAGGGCGCGTAAAACGGCTGATACTCTGCAGGAAATCATAGATAGTGTCGCAACCATTACAGAAATGAACCTTGTGGTCGCGAGCTCTGCCGAAGAACAAAGTTCCGTCGCAGAAGAAGTAAGCAAAAACATCGAGCGCATTAATGAGTTCTCTGAGCAAACAGTAAATGATGCTAAATCCACTTCTAAGGTGACCATGAGTTTGTCTGAACAAGCTAATCAGCTCAAGGACATCGTTAATGAATTCAAAGTATAATGTCGTCAATGATCAGACATACGATACACTGCTAACATAGGGTACACTTAGGTTTTTGCCTGAACCATCAATGCTGAACGAAAACCTGCACTCCGACAACGCGGCCATTATTTGGCAAGACCACAAACTTCTATTACTCGATCAACGCATTCTTCCTCAAGAAATTAAATACATTGAGTGCTCAGACGCCAGCGCGGTAGCAAATGCTATTAAGAACATGGTCGTCAGAGGTGCTCCTGCTATTGGTATTAGTGCAGCATATGCTCTCGCGTTGGCGGCAAGAAAACTCGGTCCAAGAGGAGACTATAAAAGCATAATAAATGAACTATCAGCTTCTCGCCCCACCGCTATTAATTTATTTTGGGCCATTGAGCGCGTCTCTGAAGAAATTGAACAATCCCGCCAACTTTCCAACGACGCGTTCTATGATCATGTTTTTGATCTTGCTCAGCGCATTCATAAAGAAGACATATTAGCCAATCAGCAAATGGGCCGCTATGGCAGTGATTTCATCGCCAGCAAAACCAATAAACCCATCAACGTTATCACTCACTGCAATGCTGGTGCATTAGCCACCGGCGGCTATGGTACAGCACTTGGGGTTATTCGCTCACTTCACGAAGACAGGCGCCTCAATCAAGCGTATGCCAGTGAAACTCGACCTTGGCTACAAGGCGCACGGCTCACCGCATTCGAATTGATGCAAGAACAAATCAAAACCACTCTGGTGACCGAAGGAGCCATTGGACAACTAATGGCGAAAGAAGATATTCATTGGGTTATCGTGGGGGCTGATCGTATTGCCGCTAATGGTGATGTGGCAAACAAAATTGGTACCTACAACTTGGCAGTATTAGCCAAACACCACGGAGTTAGTGTAATGGTGGTCGCGCCGACATCCACTTTTGATATGTCACTAGCGAACGGTCAAGCCATTCCTATTGAACATCGTCCCATAAGTGAAATCACCGACTTCAAGAATACGGCGATTGCACCAAATGGATGTCATGCTATAAATCCGTCATTCGATGTTACGCCCCATGAATTCATTGATGCTATAGTGTGCGAGCATGGCGTAATAGCACCCCCTAATACTCAGTCCATGAGTCAATTTCTAAAGCATGCGAGTGACCATGATAAAATTTAAATTATCCATTGCTACATTCATTATTAGCTTTTCTTTATTTGCGCAAGGCATAGAAAACAATAAGCAAGATGTGATGAGCAATGAGGAAATCAAAGACATTGATATTCCTCAGTTGAAATCGCAACAGCAAGAACAAGAATTGAGTGAAGAAGAAAGCGCAGAAGCCCTTAATCAAGCACTTGAACGACAGCAAATCATTGAAAAGAAAGCAGCGAAGTTGCCGTTCTTGATACTTCCTCATCGGCCGAATTACTTTATGCCCTTCGCTTACATGCAAAAACCCAGAGATACCTTTTACAAAGAAATACTAGGGGACGAATGGCCAGGCTTTGACAACTACGAAGCGATCTTTCAGCTAAGTGTGAAATATCAAGTAGGCAGTCTTGATGAAGACGATACCCATCGAATTTATCTTGCGTATACCGGAAAGTCATTTTGGCAAGTGTATAACAATCGTCTGTCTCGACCATTTCGAGAGACCAATCATGAACCTGAACTGATACTTCAGATGCAACCTGATTGGGGCTACATCAATCGCTTCGACATTAAGTTTAATCATCAAAGTAACGGACAAGTGCAAGGGCTCTCGCGCAGCTGGAATCGGATCATTTTAGGATTTTACAAAGCGAATGGTGACAGTATTTATGGTTTAGAGCCTTGGTGGCGCATTCCAGAAACAGGAAAAGCGGACCCCGCAGATCCAGAAGATAACGATAACCCGAATATGTATAAATATTTGGGATACGCCAATTTTATATGGTTTCGAAAACGCGGCAGTCATTCATTACTGTTTCGTGCCGGTAACAACCTAAACATTGAAGATAATAAAGGTTGGACGGAATTGGAATGGACTTTTCCAGTAAGCAAGCGTGTAAGAGGCTTCATTCAGTGGTATGAAGGTTATGGTCACAGCCTCATTGAATACGACCAATACCAAAGAAGGATAGGCTTAGGGTTTAAGATTAGTGATTATTTGTAGCGTTTATTTACCGCTTAAGAACAACACTTAAACCGTCAAGGTTCACAACGATAAGGGCAAAATACAGCCCAGAAATAATTAGCACATAACGGAGAGAGATATGAGTACTCGTGACATAGTAATTGTCGCTGCTGGGCGCAGCGCCATCGGTACTTTCCAAGGTGGCCTAAGTAGTTTATCTGCCGTTGATCTAGGCAGCCAAGTCATCAAACACTTATTGACTAAACACCAGATCGACGGTGCCCAGGTCGATGAAGTTATCCTTGGTCAGGTGTTAACTGCTGGCACAGGTCAAAATCCGGCTCGCCAAAGTGCTATTAGGGCTGGGCTACCGAATACAACACCTGCAATGACTATTAATAAAGTGTGTGGTTCTGCTCTAAAAGCACTGCACTTGGGTGCTCAAGCCATTGCTTGCGGCGATGCTGATATGATCATCGCAGGTGGTCAAGAAAGCATGAGCAATGCCCCACACGTCATGCCTAATTCTCGCAATGGTCAACGAATGGGCCCTATCACTATGATTGATACCATGATTACTGACGGCCTTTGGGATGCATTTAACGACTATCACATGGGGATTACAGCAGAGAACTTGGCAGAAAAGTTTGGCATCAGCCGTGAAGAACAAGATACCTTTGCCGCAGCCAGTCAACAAAAGGCAGTGGCAGCGCAAGAAGCGGGTCGCTTCGATGATGAAATCATTCCAATCACAGTGCCACAACGAAAAGGCGATGATCTAGTCTTTGATAAAGACGAGGGTCCGCGCGCAGGCACCACCCCAGAAAAACTCGCAGCCATGCGCCCTGCTTTTAAAAAAGACGGTACTGTAACTGCTGCCAATGCATCTAGCTTAAATGATGGTGCCGCCGCAGTAATTATGTGTAGTCGCGAAAAGGCAGACGAATTAGGTCTACCTGTATTAGCCACGATTAAAGCTTATGCAAACGCAGGAGTAGATCCCAGCATTATGGGAATTGGCCCAGTAAGCGCAACACAACGCTGCTTAAGTAAAGCCGGTTGGGAGCTGAATGATATAGACCTAATTGAAGCCAACGAAGCCTTTGCCGTGCAAGCATTAAGCGTAGGCAAAGAACTTGGCTGGGATAGCGACAAAGTAAATGTTAATGGCGGCGCTATTGCCCTTGGTCATCCTATTGGCGCTTCAGGCTGCCGTGTTCTCGTAACACTATTAAATGAAATGCAAAAACGTGACGTGAACAAAGGATTAGCAACTCTTTGTATTGGTGGCGGTATGGGAGTGTCCATAGCCATTGAACGCTAGCAGGTAGCGTTGTGAAAAATAGTTAATAAAGAGTAAAATCTAAGCATAAAAAAACCCGCAGTCAGCGGGTTTTTTTGGATCGTGGTACTGTAGATTAATCTTCTGCAGATTCATCTACTTCTTCAGCCACTGGACGATCAACAAGCTCTACGTAAGCCATAGGCGCGTTATCACCAGCGCGGAAACCACACTTAAGAATGCGAAGGTAACCACCACTACGCTCTTGGTAACGAGGACCAAGTTCGTTGAATAGTTTACCTACGGCTTCTTTTGAACGAGTGCGTGCAAAAGCCAAACGACGGTTAGCGACAGAATCTTCTTTCGCTAGCGTAATTAAAGGCTCAGCAACACGACGTAGTTCTTTTGCCTTTGGCAAAGTCGTTTTGATAATTTCATGTTCGAACAAAGACACAGCCATGTTTTTAAACATAGCTTTGCGATGCGAACTAGTTCGGTTTAAGTGACGACCACTTTTACGATGGCGCATGTTCTAATTCCTTACCTCAAACCTACTTAGGCAAGTGCCTTGTCATCTTTTTTCAAACTAGCTGGTGGCCAGTTCTCAAGGTGCATACCCAATGACAATCCACGAGAAGCTAACACGTCTTTAATTTCGGTTAGCGATTTCTTACCCAAGTTAGGGGTTTTCAGCAACTCAACTTCGGTGCGCTGAATCAGGTCACCGATGTAGTAAATATTTTCTGCTTTCAAGCAGTTTGCAGAGCGTACAGTCAACTCAAGGTCATCTACCGGACGCAACAAGATAGGATCGATTTCATCTTCTTGCTCTTCTGGCTCTGGCTCGGCTTCATTTTCCAGATCAACGAATACAGCTAACTGCTGCTGTAGGATCGTTGCAGAGCGACGGATCGCTTCTTCTGGCTCAATGGTGCCATTGGTTTCCAGATCGATAACCAATTTGTCTAGGTCAGTACGCTGTTCGACACGGGCATTTTCAACACCGTAAGCTACACGCTTAACTGGGCTGTATGTCGCATCCAACTGCAATTTACCAATTGCCTTAGTCTCTTCTTCGTTTTGATTACGAGACTCAACCGTCTCATAACCGCGACCTGCTGCGACCTTAATGGTCATTTTCAGCTCACCTTTATCGCTTAGGTTAGCGATAACGTGTTCTGGGTTAGCAATTTCTACCCCATGGTCAAGCTGAATGTCAGCAGCTGTCACCTGGCCAGCGCCAGTCTTGTGAAGGGTCAAGAAGGCTTCGTCACGCTCGTGCAAGCGCACGGCAACACCCTTAAGGTTTAGCAGGATTTCGATTACGTCTTCCTGTACACCTTCAATAGTGCTGTACTCGTGAAGTACACCGTCAATTTCCACTTCCACAATGGCTGCGCCAGGCATAGAAGAGAGAAGGATACGACGCAACGCAGCACCTAAAGTGTGGCCGAAACCACGCTCTAGCGGTTCCAGAGTGACTTTAGCCTGTGTATTGCTAACCTGCTCTACTTGAATGTGACGCGGAGTTAGAAATTCGTTCACTGAACGCTGCATAGCTGCCCCTGTTCCTATATTACTTAGAGTACAATTCGACGATTAACTGTTCGTTAATCTCGGCTGATAACTCGGACCGTTCAGGAACTGCTTTGAACGTACCTTCCATTTTCTTGGCATCAACGTCGATCCAAGCGATATCACCACGTTGGGCGGCTAGTTCCAAGGCGCCTTTAATACGTAGTTGCTCTTTCGCTTTTTCACGGATAGACACAACATCGCCAGCTTTAATGTTGTAAGACGGGATATTAACCGTCTGACCATTAACTGCGATAGCCTTGTGTGATACCAACTGACGTGCTTCCGCGCGAGTTGAGCCGAAGCCCATGCGGTAAACAACGTTGTCCAAACGAGTTTCAAGAAGTTTCAGTAGGTTCTCACCAGTTGCACCTTTAACACGTGCAGCTTCTTTGTAATAGCTACGGAATTGCTTCTCTAATACACCGTAAATACGACGTACTTTTTGTTTTTCACGAAGCTGAAGACCATAGTCAGATAGACGGCCACGACCTGCGCCGTGTACACCTGGCTTAGTTTCAACTTTACACTTTGAGTCTAGTGCACGAACACCGCTCTTCAAGAATAGGTCTGTACCTTCTCGACGAGACAGTTTGCACTTAGGTCCAATATAACGAGCCATAGTTCTGTCCCCTTAAACGCGACGTTTCTTCGGTGGGCGACAACCGTTGTGAGGAATAGGAGTCACATCGGTAATGTTGCCAATTTTATAGCCACATGCATTCAATGCACGTACAGCAGATTCACGACCAGGACCTGGGCCTTTAACTTCCACGTCCAAGTTCTTTAAACCATACTCTTTAGCGGCTTCACCAGCGCGTTCCGCAGCAACCTGTGCAGCGAAAGGGGTACTCTTACGAGAACCACGGAAACCAGAACCACCTGCAGTCGCCCAAGATAATGCGTTACCTTGACGATCAGTAATGGTTACGATGGTGTTATTAAATGACGCATGGATGTGCGCCACGCCGTCTACGACGGTCTTTTTAACTTTTTTCTTAACGTTACGTTGTGGCTTTGCCATAAATCAACCCTGCCCTATTAACGCTTAATTGGCTTACGTGGGCCCTTGCGGGTACGTGCGTTGGTTTTAGTACGCTGACCACGTAGCGGCAGACTGCGACGGTGGCGAATACCGCGGAAGCAACCTAGGTCCATCAAACGCTTGATGTTCATAGATACTTCACGACGAAGGTCACCTTCAACAGTGAATTTGCCAACTTCTGAACGCAGTTCATCTAACTTCTCGTCAGACAAGTCAGAGATTTTAGTTGATTCTTCAATACCAACCGCTTTACAGATTTGCTTAGCTGTCGGCAAGCCAACACCGTACACGTAGGTCAATGAAATGACCGCGTGCTTGTTGTCAGGAATGTTTACACCGGCTATACGAGCCATCTTTCACCCCATCACGCATTAAGCGTGTAGATGCTTTTACTATGGATAGGCACCATAATAATCCTCGACCAGAGCTGTTGCCAACTCTGGCCGATTAAGCCTATCCCCCATTTTTTACAACGTCGGAATTAGCCTTGACGTTGTTTGTGCTTAGGATCAGTACAGATCACACGCACACTGCCATTGCGACGAATTGTCTTACAATTACGGCAGATTTTCTTTACTGAAGCGCGTACTTTCATGGAAAGTCTCCAGTTAAACCTCGGATTAGCGTACCAAGCCGCCACCCATACCATTCAAATTCGACTTCTTCATCAAGCTCTCATACTGATGTGACATCAGGTGAGATTGCACTTGTGACATGAAGTCCATGACCACCACAACTACGATAAGTAGTGAGGTGCCACCAAAGTAGAAGGGCACGTCGGCCGCTACCACCATGAATTGGGGCAGCAATGATACAGCAGTTATGTATAAAGCGCCAAATAAAGTTAATCTTCCTAGTACACCATCTACATATTGGGCGGTTTGAATGCCCGGACGGATACCTGGGATAAAGGCCCCAGACTTCTTCAAGTTTTCCGAAATGTCCTTAGAGTTGAACATCAAGGCGGTATAGAAGAAGCAGAAGAATATTACCGCTGCTGAGAACAAGATCAGATATAACGGTTGACCAGGACCCAGTGCCAGAGACACATCCTGCAACCATTCCATTCCCTCAGTACGACCAAACCACTGACCGATCGAAGCCGGGAACAGTAGGATAGACGACGCGAAGATTGGTGGAATTACACCTGCCATGTTGATCTTCAGTGGTAAATGCGAACTTTGAGCCGCAAAAACTTTGCGACCCTGTTGACGCTTAGCGTAATTAATTGCGATACGACGTTGTCCACGTTCAACGAACACAACGAACGCTACAATTAATACTGCAAGCACAGCGATACCCAACAACACTAGGATATTAGTATCACCCTGACGAGCAGATTCAAAAGATTGACCAATGGCACCAGGCAAGCCTGCAACAATACCAGCAAAAATCAGCAGCGAAATACCGTTACCGATACCGCGCTCAGTCACTTGCTCGCCTAACCACATTAGGAATACCGCACCACACACGAATGTGGATACAGCAGTCACGTAATATAGAGGGGTCGCGTCAAATGACACACCTTGGCTGGCCAAGCCCGCGGCAACGCCGAAGGCCTGAACAGTCGCTAACAGCACTGTGCCGTAGCGAGTGTACTGACTGATTTTACGACGACCAGCTTCACCCTCTTTTTTAAGGGCTTCCAGCTGCGGGCTCACCGCCGTTAATAACTGCATGATAATCGATGCAGAAATGTACGGCATGATACCTAATGCGAAGATCGACATACGCTCCAAAGCACCACCTGAGAACATGTTAAATAAACTCAGAATGGTTCCTTGGTTCTGTTCGAACAACGCAGCCAAGCGGTCAGGGTTAATACCAGGTACCGGAATATGAGCACCGATACGGTATACGATAATCGCAATCAAAACGAACTTGATACGTGACCAGAGTTCGCCTAACCCTGCGGGCGCTAGACCTGTTGGTTGTGAGCCTTGCTTTGCCATCTAAAATGGTCCTTATTCTTCGATTTTACCGCCAGCGGCTTCAATAGCAGCTTTAGCACCTTTGGTCACTTTTAGACCTTTAACGGTAACTGCTTTATTGATTTCGCCAGATAGAATCACGCGAGCACGCTTGATTTTGTCACCGATGATGTCGGCTTTTTTCAATGCGTCTAGATCCACTACGTCAACACCAGCAGCTGCTAATTCGTTTAGACGAATCTCTGCAACGTATTGTGCTTGACGAGAGGTAAAGCCGAATTTTGGCAGACGACGCTGCAACGGCATTTGACCGCCTTCAAAACCTGGCTTCACGCGACCACCTGAACGAGACTTCTGACCTTTATGGCCACGACCGCCAGTTTTACCTAAGCCACTACCGATACCACGACCAACGCGTTTACCGGTTGTACGAGAACCAGGTGCCGGGCTAAGAGTATTCAATTTCATTTTACTCTCCCTCCACTTTCACCATGTACTGAACTTTGTTGATCATGCCACGTACTTCTGGCGAATCTTCAAGTTCAACTGTGTGACCAATTTTGCGAAGACCCAAGCCTTTCATCGTAGCGATGTGCTTAGGTAGCTTGCCAATGGTGCTACGAATTTGCGTTACTTTTACTTTTGCCATGTCGGACTACCCCAGAATTTCTTCTACAGATTTACCGCGCTTGGCAGCAACTTGCTCTGGGCTACGCATTTCACGTAGACCTTTAACGGTTGCACGTACAACGTTGATTGGGTTAGTAGAGCCGTAGCACTTAGCCAATACGTTGTGGACACCTACCATCTCTAGTACTGCACGCATCGCACCACCGGCGATGATACCTGTACCTTGAGAAGCGGGCTGCATGAAAATCTTAGAGCCACTATGAGTAGCTTTAACAGGATACTGCAGCGTGTCGCCATCAAGCTGTACATCAATCATGTTGCGCTTAGCTTGTTCCATTGCCTTTTGAATAGCAGTTGGAACTTCACGCGCTTTACCACGACCAAAACCTACTTTGCCTTTGCCATCGCCCACTACTGTAAGAGCAGTGAAACCGAAGACACGACCACCTTTAACTACTTTCGCTACGCGGTTAACTTGTACCAGTTTTTCCTGGAGTTCACCGTCGTTATTGCGATCTACACGTTCATTTGCCATGTTTCCGCCCCTTAGAATTCCAGGCCGCCATCGCGGGCCGCATCAGCTAACGCTTTCAAACGACCGTGGTATTTAAAACCAGAGCGATCGAAAGCAACTTTTTTGATCCCTTTAGCAATCGCACGTTCAGCAATTAGCTGACCTACTTTTGCTGCAGCATCTGCATTACCAGTTTTACCTTCACGTAGATCTTTCTCTACGGTAGAGGCTGTTGCTAATACTTCGGAACCATCGGACGAAATGATCTGGGCGTAAATATGACGTGGAGTACGGTTTACACACAGACGGGTCGCGCCGATCTCGCGCATCTTGATACGAGCGCGGCGAGCACGACGGATACGTGCTATTTTCTTCTCGTTCATAACCTATACCCTACTTTTTCTTGGCTTCTTTACGACGAACATATTCGTCAGCATAACGAACACCTTTACCTTTATACGGCTCAGGCGGACGGTAGCCGCGAATTTCCGCTGCAACCTGACCCACTTGTTGCTTGTCCACACCTTTGATAACAATCTCGGTCTGGCTAGGAGTTTCAGCAGTTACGCCTTCAGGAAGCTCATAGTCAACAGGGTGGGAGAAACCCAAAGATAGGTTCAAGGTTTTACCAGAAGCTTTCGCACGGTAACCAACACCTTGAAGTACAAGTTTCTTCTCAAAACCTTCGCTTACACCAGTAACCATATTGTTTACTAGAGAGCGGAAAGTTCCTGTTAGTGCTGTTGCTTGTTTATCAGCCTTAGTTGGCTCAAGACGCAACACGTTTTCTTCTTGCTTAACAGCAACAAGCTCGTGAAGGTCTAAATCTAGTGATCCTTGCTTACCTTTAACAGTGATTTGCGCGTCAGAAATCTTAACTTCAACGCCAGCTGGTAAGGTAATAGGAGCTTTAGCTATACGAGACATCTCAAACTCCTCCTTAGAATACCGTACAAATCACTTCACCACCGATGCCAGCGGCACGGGCAGCACGATCAGTCATAATGCCTTTAGAAGTAGAAACAATTGCGATACCAAGACCGGCTTCTACTTTTGGCAACTGTGCAACGCTCTTGTACTGACGTAGACCAGGACGAGAAACACGCTTGATGTTTTCGATTACTGGCTTGCCTTCGTAGTACTTAAGCTCAATGCTTAATGTCGGTTTAACGTCACCGTCAACCGCGAAATCAGCAATGTAACCTTCGCTCTTTAGAACTTCAGCTACTGACGCCTTCACTTTGGAAGAAGGCATTGCAACAGAGGCTTTGCCAGCGCCCTGCGCATTGCGGATACGAGTGAACATATCCGCCAAAGTATCTTGCATACTCATAATTTAACCTCAGGTTGTGCAGCGTCCCGCGCAGCCTAAACTACGCGGGGATTGCTTACCAACTGGACTTTTTAAGTCCTGGGATGTTGCCTAACATGCCTTGCTCGCGAATCATGATGCGAGAAAGCTTGAACTTACGGTATACGCCGTGTGGACGACCCGTAATTTGACAACGGTTCTGCTGGCGACTCTTTGAAGAATCACGTGGTAGCTTCTGTAGCGACATTTGCGCATCCCATACTTCTTCTTCAGAAGAGTTTGGGTTTTTGATGATAGCACGTAATGCTTCACGCTTCTCAGCGTATTTAGCAACCAGTTTTGCGCGCTTTAGTTCGCGCTGTTTCATTGCAATCTTTGCCATGGTCTACTCCTTAATTACGGAACGGGAAGTTCAGTGCACGAAGTAGAGCACGACCTTCATCGTTTGTACGAGCAGTAGTGGTAACAGTGATGTCTAGACCACGAACTTTATCCACTTTATCGTATTCGATTTCAGGGAAAATGATCTGCTCTTTAACACCCATGCTGTAGTTACCACGACCATCGAATGACTTAGCATTCAGGCCACGGAAGTCACGTACACGTGGCAAGGCAATGTCAACTAAACGGTCTAGGAATTCCCACATGCGGTCGGCACGTAGAGTTACTTTACAACCGATAGGCCAGCCTTCACGAACTTTAAAGCCTGCTACAGATTTGCGAGCTTTAGTTACCACAACCTTTTGACCAGCTAGGGCTTCTAAATCTGCTACTGCAGCTTCGATTTGTTTCTTGTCACCGATGCCTTCACCAACACCCATGTTTAGGGTGATTTTGGTTACTTTTGGCACTTCCATGACATTTTTGTAGCCAAATTCTTCTTGCAGTTTGGCTACCACTTCGCTTTTGTATAAATCTTTTAAACGAGACATTGTGGCACCCTTATGCGTCTAGTTGTTCGCCAGTGGACTTGAAGATACGAACTTTCTTTCCGTCTTCAAGCACCTTGAAACCAACACGATCTGCTTTGCCAGACTTAGCGTTAAAGATGGCTACGTTAGAAGCTTGAATACCCGCTTCTTTTTCAACGATACCACCAGGCTGACCCAAGTATGGATTTGGCTTTTGGTGTTTCTTAATCATGTTCACACCGGCAACGATCAAACGACCGTCAGGTAGAACGCGATTAACTTTGCCACGCTTACCTTTGTCTTTACCGGCGATAACAATCACTTCATCTTCGCGACGAATCTTTTTCATCTCACGCCTCCTACAGTACTTCAGGAGCCAGTGAAACAATCTTCATGAACTTCTCTGAGCGAAGTTCACGAGTCACTGGTCCGAAAATACGAGTACCGATTGGTGCTTCACTGGCGTTCAACAACACAGCTGCGTTTGTGTCGAAACGGATCAAAGAACCGTCCTGACGACGAACACCAGCTTTAGTGCGAACAACAACAGCATTCAACACTTGACCTTTTTTAACTTTACCGCGAGGAATTGCTTCCTTAACAGTAACTTTAATTAGGTCACCCACACGCGCGTAACGACGATGAGATCCGCCCAGTACTTTAATACACATTACGCGCTTTGCGCCGCTGTTATCAGCGACCTCTAGCATAGTTTGTGTTTGGATCATTGTTTATAGCTCCAATTAATCTCTCTGGGCCTACACCTTCGTTGCACGTTCATCGACGCTTACTAACATCCAAGACTTGGATTTAGATAGCGGACGACATTCACGAACAGTAACGGTATCGCCGATTTGGCATTCGTTACTCTCATCGTGTGCGTGCAGCTTAGTGGAGCGTTTAACAAACTTACCGTAGATTGGGTGCTTAACGCGACGCTCAATCATTACAGTAATCGTTTTATCCATTTTGTCGCTAACGACCTTACCTTGAAGAGTACGTACAATCGCTTCAGCCATAATCATTCACCTGCTTTCTGGTTAATGATGGTTTTAACGCGTGCGATATCGCGACGCACCTCTTTTAGCAAATGGGTCTGACCTAGTTGGCCAGTCGCCTTTTGCATGCGGTACTTAAATTGGTCCGCTAGCATGTCTTTAAGCTCGGCGTTGAGCTCATCGACAGATTTTTCACGTAAATCTTGAGCTTTCATCACATCACCGTCCGAGTAACAAAGGTAGTTGATACTGGAAGTTTCGCAGCAGCCAAGCTAAATGCTTCACGCGCTAGCTCTTCACTTACACCTTCCATTTCATATAGGACACGACCTGGTTGAATCTGACATACCCAGTATTCAACGTTACCCTTACCTTTACCTTGACGAACCTCAAGAGGCTTACTGGTAATAGGCTTATCTGGGAAGATACGGATCCAAATTTTACCACCACGTTTAATCTTACGGTTCATCGCACGACGAGCCGATTCGATTTGACGAGCTGTGATGCGACCACGACCGGTTGCTTTAAGGCCAAATTCGCCGAAGCTTACTTTGTTACCTTTTGCAAGACCACGGTTACGGCCTTTGTGCATCTTACGGAATTTCATGCGTTTAGGTTGTAACATCTTTTACGCTCCCCTTACTTCGCTTGGCGTTGCTTTTTAGCACCGCCGCTTTTAGCGCGGGCACGAACTTCGTCGATGCCACCAAGGATTTCGCCTTTGAAGATCCACACTTTTACACCAATAACACCGTAAGTAGTGTGTGCTTCATAGGTAGCGTAATCGATATCAGCACGTAGAGTATGTAGAGGTACACGACCTTCACGATACCACTCAGAACGCGCGATCTCAGCACCGCCCAAACGACCGCCAACTTGGATCTTGATACCTTCAGCACCACCGCGCATTGCATTTTGTACAGCACGCTTCATGGCACGACGGAACATCACGCGACGCTCAAGTTGGTTAGCTACAGATTGAGCTACCAATTTTGCGTCTAGATCCGGCTTGCGAATTTCTTCAATGTTTAGGTGAACTGGGATACCCATCATGTCAGCAACATCTTTACGAAGTGCATCTACGTCTTCACCTTTCTTACCAATCACGATACCCGGACGAGCAGTGTGAATGGTGATTTTTGCAGTTTGAGCTGGACGCTCAATCGTTACTTTACTTACAGATGCTTTCTCTAGACGTTTTTCAATCATAGAGCGCACTTGAATGTCAGTTAGCAACTGATCTGCATATGTATCTTTGCCCGCATACCAAACAGAATTATGATCTTTGGTAATGCCCAGGCGTATACCTGTTGGATGTACTTTCTGACCCATAACCTTAGACCTCTGCTACCTTAACGGTGATATGACAAGTGCGCTTTAGGATTCGATCAGCACGGCCTTTGGCACGTGGACGAATACGCTTCATAGTCATACCTTCATCAACGAAGACGGTGGACACTTTCAATTCATCAACGTCAGCACCATCGTTGTGCTCAGCGTTGGCAATGGCAGACTCAAGAACTTTCTTAAGTAGATCTGCACCCTTGCGAGGGCTGAAAGTGAGTATGTTTAGCGCTTCTGCTACAGACTTACCGCGAATTTGATCAGCGACCAAACGGGCTTTCTGAGCAGAAATGCGCGCCATTTTTAATTTAGCGACTGTTTCCATCTCAAATTACCTCTTGGCCTTCTTATCCACGACGTGACCTTTGTAGGTACGAGTCAGAGCGAATTCACCCAACTTGTGTCCTACCATCTCTTCGCTGATCAACACTGGCACGTGTTGACGGCCGTTATGTACAGCAATAGTCAGACCAACAAACTCAGGAAAAACTGTAGAGCGACGTGACCAAGTTTTGATTGGTTTACGATCGCCTTTCTCTAGAGCTGTTTCTACCTTAGCCATAAGGTGATGGTCGACAAATGGACCTTTTTTCAATGAACGTGGCATTTAATTCACCCTATCCGTTATTTAGAACGACGACGTACAATCATTCTGGTTGTACGCTTATTCTTACGAGTCTTGTAGCCCTTAGTTGGAACACCCCAAGGAGTAACAGGATGACGGCCACCAGAGGTACGACCTTCACCACCACCATGTGGGTGATCAACTGGGTTCATCGCTACACCACGAACGGTTGGGCGAACACCACGCCAGCGTTTAGCACCGGCTTTACCTAGTTGACGTAGGCTGTGTTCAGAGTTGCTCACTTCGCCAAGAGTTGCGCGACAGTCAGCAAGTACTTTACGCATCTCACCAGAGCGTAGACGCAGAGTAACGTATGCACCTTCTTTAGCGACAACCTGAGCAGAAGCACCAGCAGAGCGAGCCATTTGACCGCCTTTACCTGGTTTCAACTCAACGTTGTGAACCACGCTACCAAGAGGCATGTTACGCACAGCCATAGTGCTACCTACTTTGATAGGTGCTGTTTCACCAGAAATAATCTGATCGCCAGCATTTAGGCCCTTAGGAGCCAAAATATAACGACGCTCACCATCGGCATAACATACAAGTGCGATGTTTGCAGAACGGTTTGGATCGTGTTCTAAACGCTCAACTTTGGCTGGAATGCCATCTTTGTTGCGCTTAAAGTCAATTACACGGTAAAGCTGTTTATGACCACCGCCAGTGTGACGAGAGGTGATGCGACCGTTGTTATTACGACCACCAGACTTACCTTGTTTTTCTACCAGCGCAGAGTGTGGACGACCTTTGTACAGATCTTTGTTCACGACCTGAACAACGTGACGGCGTCCAGCAGAAGTTGGCTTGGTTTTTACTAATGCCATCTTATCTACTCCTATTAATCGACGTCAGCGAAGTCAATGTCGTGACCATCGGCTAGACGAACGTATGCTTTACGCAAATCGTTACGCTGACCCATGCCACGCGCTGTACGCTTGGTTTTACCTTTAATGTTGACCACTTGTACGTTGCGAACTTTCACTTCGAACAATTGCTCAACCGCTTTTTTGATTTCTGGTTTGGTTGCATCAGGCGCGACACGGAAAACGAATTGACCGTCTCTGTCAGCGACTACTGTTGCTTTCTCAGAAATGTGAGGCCCAAGTAGAACCTTGAAGATACGCTCTTGGCTCATCCTAACATCTCCTCTACTTTCTTAAGCGCTGGCACAGTGACAAGCACTTTTTCGAAAGAAACTAGGCTAACAGGATCTACACCCGTGGCTTCAGCAACTGCTACGTGTGGTAGGTTGCGAGACGCTAGGTATACGTTTTGGCTGACTTCAGAATCAACAACCAATACATTTGAAAGATCCATGTCAGACAACTTAGAAGCGAATGCTTTGGTTTTGTGAGATTCCACATCAAAGCTATCAACCACTACTAAACGATCCTGACGAACAAGCTCAGACCAGATTGCCTGCATCGCAGCGCGATACATTTTCTTGTTTAGTTTTTGCTCGTAGTTACGTGGACGTGCGGCAAATGTCACACCACCAGTACGCCAGATAGGACTACGAGAAGTACCAGCACGTGCACGGCCAGTACCTTTTTGACGCCACGGCTTAGCACCACCACCTGATACATCAGAACGGTTTTTCTGTGCTTTAGAACCTTGACGGGCGCCTGCTAGGTAGGCTGTTACTAGCTGATGAACCAATGACTCGTTGTAATCACGAGCAAAAGCCACATCAGATACTGTAACAGTGGAACCACCTTGAACATTGATATCCATTGTTACTCCCCTTATCCGCGTGCCTTAACAGCTGGCTTGATGATCAATTGACCACCTGTCGCACCTGGAAGTGCGCCTTTAACCAGAATTAGGTTGCTTTCCGCGTCGACACGAACAATCTCAAGATTCTGAGTTGTTACGCGCGCTGCACCCATGTGACCGGCCATTTTCTTGCCTTTCCAAACGCGACCAGGCGTTTGACATTGGCCGATAGAACCAGGTGCACGGTGAGATAGGGAGTTACCGTGAGTAGCGTCTTGCGTGCTGAAATTCCAGCGCTTAACACCACCTTGGAAACCTTTACCTTTTGAAGTACCAGTAACGTCTACAACTTGACCCGCTTCAAAGCGCTCAACTGTTAGTTCATCACCGATATTAAAGTCCGCAACTTCTTCGATGCGGAATTCTAGAAGGCTGTCGCCAGCTTCAACGTTCGCTTTCGCAAAGTGACCCGCTTCCGCTTTAGAAACGCGAGACGCCTTTCTAGAACCAGCAGTTACTTGCACAGCGTTGTAGCCATCAGTTTCTGTTGTTTTAACCTGAGTTACACGGTTAGGTGTAACTTCGATAACAGTCACTGGGACAGATGCTCCATCTTCGGTAAATACACGGGTCATACCCGCTTTCTTACCTACTAATCCAAGTGCCATTTTAATACCTCTTGTGTACGGGGCTGAATACCCACTATGGCCGCCCAAAAAAAGCGTTACACTAGATTCAAGATCTAGCCCGTTGTTTAAAGTCTCTTCTCAAAGAAAACTAGGAATTAACCTAGGCTAATTTGAACTTCAACACCGGCAGCAAGATCCAACTTCATAAGGGCATCAACTGTTTTTTCAGTTGGCTCAACAATGTCAAGCATACGCTTATGAGTACGAATCTCGTATTGATCACGCGCGTCTTTATTGACGTGCGGAGAGATCAAAACCGTTAAACGCTCTTTACGTGTGGGCAGCGGTATAGGACCACGAACCTGTGCGCCAGTACGCTTAGCCGTTTCCACGATTTCTTGCGTAGACTGGTCGATCAGGCGATGGTCAAAAGCCTTCAGCCGAATACGAATCTTCTGGTTTTGCATTTACCAAGACTCCGAAATTAAGACAAAAATCCGCTAACCCCTTTTTAAAGGGACGCGAATTGTATGCGCATTAAGTCAAGGTGTCAAGCACGATCACGAGGCGAAAACCCAGTATTTACGGGGGCTCCAAAAAAGGGCGATGAAATTTTACACAGCTTCACGAGCATTCTTTTTGCTTACTAAATAAACAGCACACTTCATTCAATAGTGCACCACAATGAAGCATCGAAATCCAATCTATCGCCAGAGATCACATTATTTTGGTACCCCCCCTTACAAGAGTGCTTTAAAAGCCTATTGATTAGGGTATTTATCAATCGAGTGGGAACGGGATCACACCACACCATACCTTTTGACAGAATAACCAAATACAATTTGGCAACAAAAACAAAACCCCTATTCGAGTACCTCATCATGCTGAAGGCAGTTGCCATGACACTCTTGGCACTATTTATTAGTGCTTGTAGCACTATCGAACCCATGTTTGACAGCCAGCCAGTCAAACCTTGGGAGAAAGGCATTCTTGCCAAACCACAAATGGATATAGGCGGGGATCCCATCGATAAATATGTTGATGACCACATTTATTACAGTAAAGAAGGCAGTACCGGTGGTACAGGTGTAGGAGGCGGCGGTTGTGGCTGTAACTAAGAAAAATATTAAGCAACGTATAGGCGCCGCCACGGCAATACTATTGGGACAAGATGCTGTTGCGCAAGATGGTGAGCTTTACAATAACTGGGATGTAGACCTTGGTTACTTGCGCTATGAAGAGCCCGACAAAATTGAGGTTGATACCTATATGGCCATGATTAATGGCGACTTAAGCCCCACCGATAGCATCAAACTGGGTCTTGTATTCGACACGCTCACTGGTGCAACTCCGTCAGGTGCCCTACCAAGTAATGGCGGAGGCGGCTCAACATTTACTGGTGTATCCGGTGGGCAAACTTCATCTGGCGGTGGCGATACAGGCCTCGTCGAATTTGATGACACCCGTCTTGCATTCGATGCTACTTGGACACATGAGTGGCATCGATTAATACGTTCCAATACAAGCGCATATGTATCCGTAGAAGGAGACTATACTGCTGTCGGTGGCAGCCTTGGCATTGAAAAAGATACCCAAGATCGCGCCTATACCTTTACTGCTGCGGTAGGTTTAGCGACAGATAAAGTGGGTCGCAGTGACGAGACAACGCCAGAGCCGCTAAGCCGCACTGCGGACGCTATATTTAACGGGACGGGCAATAAGAATACCTACGATGCACTACTCGGCATTACACATGTCATTAATAAGCGCACTCTAGCGATGTTAAATTACACCTACAGCACCGCCCTTGGATATCACACTGACCCTTATAAAATCATAAGTGTTGCGGATATAAATGATAACCAACTAGCAAACGGGACGCTCTACGAGAGTCGCCCGGATGAGCGCACTCGACAGATACTCTATACAAAGCTAGTGCATGAACTACCCAGTACTGGGAATCATTTTGCGATTAGTTACCGCTACCATACGGATACCTGGGATCTAAACTCCCACACCATCGAAAGCCATTACAGTAAACGACTAAGCAACAATCATTTAATCGAGCCTTTTTGGCGCATTTACCACCAACAGGCCGCTAACTTTTATCAGCGGACAATCATTTATGACCCAAACACACAAAGCAATTTGTCCGAAGTAGAACTACCTGAACACGTCTCGAGTGATTCGCGATTGGCCGAGCTTCTAAGTAATACGATAGGTATAAAATATCGATACAAGACAAGCGCCTCTGGCTCAATTGACCTTCGAGCGGCCTATATCTATAGAGATTACAGCAATACGATTGTATCTGATGAAGGAAACTACTTTGTGACATTGAGTTTCGGTAAAGGCTTTGAATAAGCCATAAAGCGTCACGAAGTAAAACTAAAAAATGCCCCATCCACACTGTGGATGGGGCGTTTTTCATTAAGAAGACAGCTTACTCGCTAGGGTTTGATCGCCAGACGGATTGTAAGTAGGGTCCGCTGTTAAAATTTCCGGATTACTTGCACCAAAATATCCGTAAATAGAAGCCGCTATGGACATAGGCTCCCAAGTCGGACTGTCGCTATCAGGCACAGTATACTGGTTATTGGTTTTAGTCCGCCCTTCTCGATGAGTGGTACCAATCACGCTACCAAGAGCGCTTGCTTCAGCCGGAGGTCGCACTCCCGCACCACCAAACGTATACAAGTTTTGATTGTTAGCATGATCCCAACCACCTGAGTTGTTTAGATTGACCAAGCGGCCAAAGTCACCAAAGACATTGATAACGATATTATCTGTGCGATTACGAGTTCCGCCTCTTATTGTATCAACACCATTAGAGGCATTGATATGAGCCATACCGGCCTTAATAGCTTCCATCAAGTCATTCATACGATCAGCATAGCGATCAATACCGTTATTGTGATCGTCCCAACCACCTAGACCTGGCGTTCCAACAGCAATATAAAGAGTTTCAGGGTTGTGGATAGCCAGCGTAACAGCCGCTTCTATTTCACGGGCGAAACTTGTATTTGGATATGTAATGCCTAGCTGTTGGGCACTTGATTGATTGCCATTAGCATCCGAGCCATTTAAAAGATCAGAGAGGTTTTCCATACGGCCTTCCATCTCTTCACGCTTATCAAAACCATCAAAGGCTTTGCTGTATTTGTTTCTATCTAATTGTGAAAGTCTGCGACTCAAAAGCGAGTCAATGGTGTCAATTGAACCATCACTTGGATAACCTAAGCTTCTTGTGTAAGGATTATTAAAGCTGTTGTCCATAGTGAGGCCGCGCAGATACAAAGGAATTTTATTGTCTGGATCCTGCGCAAAAGTTTGACTGTCACCCTCAAACGATACGAAAGGCAATGTCATAGTATCAAGACTAATAATACTTGAACCATCAGCGAGTCTTGCTCCAGCATAAGCGTTTTGGTTACTAAGCATCATTAATGCTAACCGTGAGCCAATACCCGGAGAGTTTTCAATGTCTAATGTGCCCTTATGAGACATGAAAATACTCTCTCGGTGAGATCGTGTTGGGCTTTTTTGCTTATAAATCGTCCGATACACAGACATATCGCCAGCAGCCAACATATCCTCCATATGAATGCCGCCTGCATCGCGCCAAAATTCATTTGCGGTAATTTGGCCATTGGCTGCATCTTCAACCATAGTGTCTAAAAAACTACTTCCAAACGCTGATCCTGCTGAATAATCATTTACAGAGTTAGTATTAATATCTGCAATATTACTAAGATTCCCTGCAAGCTCAGAGGCCCCGCCATACATAAAAACGTTAATCACCTGCGGCATTACCGTCGGCGCTGTAACACTTACATTTCCATAGTTGGGACTGGCAGCATAAGCACGTTCTGCTAAAGCTGACATACCAAAACCAACGGGTAGAACTCGGCTTCCAGCGATGGCAGAAGCATATTGTAAAAACTCTCTTCTTTTCATGTTTCTGCTCCTACTGCGTCACTGCGCGATAGTAATAAAATTCTGGGAGACGAGTGATATAGTCCAAGATTATCTCTGCATAGTCGTCTGTGTAGTATTCCCAGAAGCGGTCGCCGTTTGTTTTTCGCATGATGTTATTTCCATCTTCATCGACTTCCACCATGTAACGCTCCAACCCCTCAGCAATCCATGTATCCATCTCATCTTCAGTCGCTCGGCGACCAAGAGCCGAAAGAAATATATAATCAATCATTTCTTCCGCGGTTAAATCTTCTAAAGTTTGTTTTAGGTTTTCGGTTCCGGCCTGATAAAACGCCCCATGCTTGATTTCAAATGGAGCGTCACGGGGCTCTGCAGCCTCGGTGAAATCAGATTCCTCTGGATAACGCTCGCCATCCCAAGCCCTGGTATTAAGCAAAATACTTTCCCTGATGCCTTTATGATATGAAGCGAAACTCAATACATCTAAAGGTACAAACGGCGTTCTCCCAATTTTATACTCCATTGGAGCCCAACCTTTTGCACGTAATGCGACACTAGCACTTGAATTCCGGTGAAACACTGTTTGCAGCGTCCTGTGATCAATCGGCCACTGGCGAGAACGAGGCGACCAGCTCATTGCACCAAGGAATCCAAAAGCATTTTCTTCAAATGTTTTAGGGCGTTCGGAATACAATAAAAAAGCTTCAGAGAAAATGACCGATAAGAAAATATCGTCGAACGTTTGAGGACCCGTCCTTACAATGTCAGAGATGAGACTATTTTTAATTTCAGCCGAAGAGCCATCTAAAAAATAGTTAACGATCACTTCTGTGACTCGCGGCATTAAGTTTGGATGGCCCACTACTGCATCATATAGTTCATCACAAGTAGAAACATATTGGTCGAATACCCGATATGCCTTCACTCCCTCAACAATAAGTGGATCCTTATCTAACTGATAATTGTCTGAAGCATCAGTCAAAGACCAAGGAGCGCAAGCCTTACCACCATTGATCGTATTTTGCTGCTCTTCTTCGGAGTCGTTAAATATACCCAAATACAACTCGAGCATCTCCAAAGCATGATTCTCAGCTGAACGGGAGACACGCCATCGACTCAAGTTATGCAGCCAACCTCTGATCACGGTTTGAACGCTAGAACCTGAATCTATGTGAGTTTGCAAGTAACCGAGTGTACGGCTGATATCTTGATGATCGGTGCTTTCCATCTCGTAAGCAGGACTGAACATAATGGTGTTTGCGAGAAAGTAAGCCATCCAATGAGAAAATTGATCATGACTCAATGGATACCCTAAAAACCTTGCTACATAAATTTGATGTGGCTGGTTATCATCAAAGCTGGTAAACAAAGCTGGTATCGAATCATCTTCTGTGGTTTCTGGATCATCAGGAAAACCAAATACCAGCTGTTCGTTGAGAAGTAGTTCTTCACTAGTCAGTGGTGTTTGTAATTGCGTTTGCAAGCGCGTCCAACTACTGACGTCTCTAACAACTGGGCTGACCAAGCCCTGGCTCGTATCAAAAAACTCATCGGCCGGCATACCGCGCATAAATGTGGACATAGCTTTATTGACCACCATGTACTGATCTTCAGGGGATAGCTGGTCAAACTCGCTCTGTGTGAGGGTAAAGCTGTATGTAATTGGCTTTGCTGTGCTGCGCGATGATCCATCACTAGGCAACCCAGGATCTGGTGTACAACCACTTAGGACCACTAAAGACATGAACAATGTCTTCACTAAGGTCAGGTAATGCATTTTTTTCACTTTTTTATAACCCCGTCTGGATCACGCTTGATGCGCTGGGTGATTTTCGGCCAAATCCAATCAAACTACTGTGATTAAAGCCACAAACCATAGGGATTTGAACAAAGATTTTGTTACAGATCGCAAATACTAAAACATAGGTACAAGAATCTATCACTCAGACTATAAAAATAAGCGACGCCATAACCACACCCTATAACCAAGACCTCATACAGCTATAAACAGGCCGGAACGACGCTGAAAGCTCACTTAAAGCAAAAAAACCTCAATTTAATGCAAATTCGATCATTTTTTAGTTCAAAGTCAGGCCTAAAGCCTTTAAAATCTGCGGCGATTTTTTCCATGCTAATTTTGAGCAAAATATGACTGACTTATCCAAATACAGAAACATTGGTATTTTCGCCCACGTAGATGCGGGTAAAACTACCACTACCGAGCGTATCCTTAAG
Organism: Bermanella marisrubri; assembly: GCF_012295615.1. Taxonomy (NCBI): domain Bacteria; kingdom Pseudomonadati; phylum Pseudomonadota; class Gammaproteobacteria; order Oceanospirillales; family Oceanospirillaceae; genus Bermanella; species Bermanella marisrubri. Next base: position 359,231 of record NZ_CP051183.1, on the reverse strand, counting down.
CTAACCGGTAAAATTCATAAGCTAGGCGAAACACACGAAGGTGAATCAACCACTGACTTCATGGAGCAGGAAGCTGAGCGCGGTATCACCATCCAATCTGCAGCCGTTACTTGTGAATGGAAAAAACATCGTTTAAACGTGATCGATACCCCTGGGCACGTGGACTTTACTGTTGAAGTATATCGTTCTCTTAAAGTTCTAGACGGCGGTATCGGTGTATTCTGTGGTTCTGGTGGTGTTGAGCCTCAATCAGAAACCAACTGGCGCTACGCTAACGAATCTGAAGTTGCTCGTCTGATCTTTGTAAACAAGCTGGACCGCTTGGGTGCTAACTTCTACAACGTAGTAGAGCAAGTTAAGAAAGTGCTTGGCGCGAACCCACTAGTTATGACTTTGCCAATCGGTGAAGAAGATAACTTTGTTGGTGTTGTCGACGTACTAACCAAGAAAGCTTACGTTTGGGATGACACAGGTCTTCCTGAAAACTACGAAGTACAAGACGTGCCTGCTGACATGGTAGACGACGTTGAGATGTACCATGAGCAGCTAATCGAAAGCGCTGTTGAAATGGACGATGACCTAATGATGGCTTACATGGAAGGCGAGGTACCGACCGAAGAGCAAATCAAAGAGTGCATACGTATTGGTACACGCACACTTCAATTCTTCCCAACTTATTGCGGCTCAGCATTCAAGAACAAAGGTATGCAGTTGGTTCTCGATGCGGTTGTTGATTACCTACCATCTCCTACTGAAGTTGACCCTCAGCCTCTTACTGATGAAGAAGGCAACCCAACCGGTGAAGTGGCGACGGTTGATCCTAAAGAACCTCTACGTGCCCTTGCATTCAAAATCATGGATGACCGTTTCGGTGCTCTTACCTTTATCCGTATCTACTCTGGTGAGATGCGTAAAGGCGATACCATCCTTAACAGTGCTACTGGTAAAACTGAACGTATCGGCCGTATGGTTGAGATGCAAGCAGACGATCGTAACGAAATCGATTTCGCACAAGCCGGTGACATCATCGCGGTTGTAGGTATGAAGAATGTACAAACTGGCCATACTCTATGTGATCAGAAAAACCCATGTACTCTTGAAGCCATGGTATTCCCAGATCCAGTTATCTCTATCGCGGTTGCGCCTAAAGATAAAGGCTCTACTGAGAAAATGGGTATCGCCATTGGTAAAATGGTTGCAGAAGATCCATCTTTCCGCGTTGAAACTGACGAAGAATCTGGTGAAACCATCCTTAAAGGTATGGGTGAACTTCACTTAGATATCAAAGTAGACATCCTTAAGCGTACTTACGGTGTTGAGCTAGAAGTTGGTGAACCACAGGTATCTTACCGTGAAACCATCACTCAGCCAGTTGAAGATTCTTATACGCATAAGAAACAATCTGGTGGTTCTGGTCAGTTCGGTAAAATTGATTACCGTATCAAGCCAGGCGAGCAAAACTCTGGCTTCACGTTCACCTCTACTGTTGTGGGTGGTAACGTACCTAAGGAATTCTTCCCCGCTATCGAAAAAGGTTTCGCTGGCATGATGCAAGAAGGTCCTTTGGCAGGCTTCCCAATGCTGGACGTTGAAATCGAACTATTCGACGGTGGCTTCCACGCGGTTGACTCCTCTGCTGTAGCGTTCGAAATCGCAGCAAAAGGTGCATACCGCCAGTCTATGCCTAAAGCCGGCCCTCAACTTCTTGAACCTGTGATGAAGGTAGATGTATTTACTCCTGAAGACCACGTTGGTGACGTTATCGGTGACTTGAACCGTCGTCGCGGCATGATCGAAGGTCAAGAAGCGGGTGCAACAGGTGTTCGTGTTAAAGCCAACGTTCCTCTATCAGAAATGTTTGGTTACATCGGTCACCTACGTACGATGACTTCTGGTCGTGGTCAGTTCTCTATGGAGTTCGCACACTACGCGCCTTGCCCTCAACAAATTACTGAAAAAGTAATTGAGCAGGTTAAAGAGCGTAACGCTAAGAAGTAATCATCTCTTAAACGAGATAGATTAAAAAAGGCTTCCCTCGGGAAGCCTTTTTTTTGGCTACTTGTTGAGTGTTGAGCTTATTTGAGTTTTGAATTGTGAATGCTGAGTGTTGAACTTTCTAGTCAAGCAAAACCGTCATTCTCAACTTGATTGAGAATCCATCCAATTGATTTAAAACTCTACAATGGATACCCGATCAAGTCGGGTATGACGAATCTGGTTGTCATTCTCAGCTCGACTGAGAATCCACTTCAATAGTGATGAACGTCGAGTTATTTGTTCTGAGTGATGGATTCTCCGGTCTGTCGCTTCGCGACGCCGGAGAATGACGATATTGAAAACTAAGCACTAAACATTAAGCACAAAAAAACCGATGCTATTTTCACAGCATCGGCTTTTTATAAAACTTAAAGCAATTCTAATTAGATATCAGAAATCGATTTAAGTGGGTAGTTAGCTGGTAATGGACCATCAGCAACACCAGTATCAATCGCTGCCTGCGCTACCGCGGTAGATACTGCACCCAATAAGCGTGAATCGACGGCTTTTGGAATGATGTAATCTTTACCAAACTCAAGACTATCTAGCTCATATGCATCTAGTACTTCTTGTGTAACTGGCTCACGAGCTAAGTCTGCCAATGCCTTGGCTGCTGCCAACTTCATTTCTTCGTTAATAGCACGAGAACGAACATCCAGTGCACCGCGGAAGATGAATGGGAAGCCCAATACATTGTTCACTTGGTTCGGGAAGTCTGAACGGCCAGTTGCCATAATGGCGTCTGGACGAACTTCAGCAACAATCTCAGGCATGATTTCAGGAACTGGGTTAGCGCAAGCAAATACCACAGGATTTTCTGCCATAGTCTTGATTTGCTCACCAGTTACCATGTCAGGACCGGATAGACCTAGGAAGATATCAGCACCTTCAAGTGCTTCTTCAAAGGTACGCTTGTCCGTATCAACTGCGAACATTGCTTTATACTGGTTTAGATCATCACGACCAGAGTGAATAACACCTTTGCGGTCACACATGAAGATGTTTTCTGGTTTCATGCCAGCAAGAATCAATAGTTTGGCACAAGAGATTGCCGCGGCGCCTGCGCCTAATACAACCATTTTGGCTTCGTCTACTTTCTTACCTTGAATTTCGAGAGCATTCAACATGCCTGCTACGGTTACAATCGCTGTACCGTGTTGGTCATCATGGAATACTGGGATATTACATTGCTCAATCAAAGTGCGTTCAATTTCAAAACACTCAGGCGCTTTAATATCTTCTAAATTGATACCGCCATAAGTGTTCGCGATACGGCGAACAGTATCAATGAAGGCTTGTGGACTTTCAGATTCAACTTCAACGTCAATAGAGTCAATACCCGCAAAACGTTTGAATAATAGAGATTTACCTTCCATCACCGGCTTAGAGGCTAAGGGGCCTAGGTTACCCAAACCAAGAATGGCGCTTCCGTCGGTGATTACTGCTACAAGGTTGCCCTTCGCAGTATACTTGTATGCGTTTTCTGGATCCTCAGCGATGGCCTTGACCGGCTCTGCTACACCTGGGCTGTAAGCAAGAGACAAATCGCGTGCAGAGTCAGCTGCAGTAGTGAGTTCAACGCTGATTTTCCCTGGTTTAGGATTCGCGTGGTAATCAAGAGCGTCTTGTTTAAAATCTGACATTCTGACAATTCCGTTAGTGTTTTAATTTTCACCAACCTGGGGCCAACCAGGCTCGCCTTCTGACGATGGTCGCGTATTATTACGCAATTTAGCCAGTCATAATACCCCGAATCGTAATTAATTCGTCATTCTTTATCCGTTTTTCCATCTAATCCGACGCATATTGTCCAATATCAAATTTTATTCGGAAAACATCTTTTTACTGGCGTTTTATTCCAAAATCGCTTTCGCATAAAACGACAAACAGGATTTAATCACTTTTTTCAGGCATAAAAAAAGGCCCACATAACTGTGAGCCTCTTTTAGATGCGTTAGCAAAAATCGCTTACTTTTTAGTACCACGACCACCGAAACGCTTCTTGAATCGATCGATACGACCACCGGTATCCATCACTTTCTGCTTACCAGTGTAGAACGGATGACAAGCAGAACATACGTCCAAGTGCATAGTACCTGGCTTAGTAGAGCGAGTCTTAACAACGTTGCCACAAGAACAAGTTGCTACCAATTCTTCGTAATTTGGTTGAATATCGTGTTGCATAATAACCTCTTCACCCTTGCCGCCACTTATTCTCAACTGCCTTTCATTATTAAAAAGCACCGAGCCTCATAAGCACCGCAGGACTAGACTGATTTCTAGGGACGGCGAATGATACCAAAGTGAGCCTCATACACAAGTAATGATTTGCTCTAAGAATGAACAATTTTGATGGTTTTTGCTTTCTTTGTTGCAATCTGCAACAGTAGTCAGCTCCAGAGGCCCATATGCAGTTATAATGGGTACTTTGGTTAAGTATTAGGCAGTTTTGAGAACCCACATGTCCACGCCTTTTTATCTACGCATTGCCTTAGACAAACCCCTTAATCAAACCTTTGACTATGAACCTTTGGCCAATTCCCGCATGCATGACTACCAGATAGGAATGCGCGTTAATGTACCATTTGGTCAGCGCAGTGAAGTTGGCCTGATCCTAGATATCCACAATCAGCCCGACATAGCGCCCCATAAGATCAAACCCATCAAAGAACGCATCGATGATTCACCTGTGTTGAGTAGTGAGCTGATGAAGCTTGGGCTTTGGTTGCACGAATATTATCACCAGCCTGTTGGTGAGTGTTTATTTACTCTCTTGCCTGTTTTATTAAGAAAAGGCCAAACAGCAAAAGCGACGCAAGAAAAGCACTATTGCTTGGAGCACTTAGATTGGCAAAAAGTCGAGCGGGCACCAAGACAAAAAGCGTTTTTAGAATGGTTGCAAAAACAAAATCACAAGGTCAGCCACAAGCAAGCATTAGACGCCGGTTTTACACCCAGCATTATAGGACAGCTCATTGACAAGCAACTTGTTAGTGAACTCTGGCAAGATAACTTCAATGCCTTATGTGGCGATTCTGTAGAACAAGCTTTAGCATTGAATAAAGAGCAAGAGCAAGCGCTAAAAGGTATTTCCGAAAAAAACGGGTTTAACCCAGTTTTGCTTGAAGGGGTTACAGGCTCAGGTAAAACAGAAGTGTATTTGCAGGCCATTTCTTCAGCGGTCACACAAAGAAAACAAGTACTGGTATTGATACCCGAAATCGGCCTTACACCGCAAACAGTTCAGCGTTTTCAGCAGCGCTTTAACGCAGATATTTTATTGCTACATAGCGGCCTTAACGACCAACAACGTTTAAACGCTTGGCTACAAGCGTCTAGACATAAGAATGAAAAGGCACAAATTATTATCGGCACTCGTAGCGCCGTTTTTACAGAAATGCCAAACTTGGATTTCATCATTGTAGACGAAGAGCATGACGCCAGTTACAAGCAACAAGAAGGGATTCGTTATCACGGTCGTGATATCGCCGTTATTCGTGCAGCAAAAAGAAATATTCCTATTATTTTAGGCTCGGCAACCCCCAGCCTAGATAGTTTGCACAATGCGCTAGTTAAAAAATACCAACATATCAGGCTAACACAACGAGCAGGAGATGCTTCACCGGCTAATCTTGAAATTTACGATATTCGAAAACAATCTGTCGAGCACGGGATTGCTGACGAGTTGTTACAACATATAGAAGAAACACTAGAACAAGGTGATCAAGCCCTCGTTTTCATTAACCGCCGAGGCTTTGCACCCACCTTATATTGTCCAGACTGTGGATGGATTAGCGAGTGTAAACGCTGTGATGCGCGCATGACACTGCACCAAAAGCCTGCTCATTTGCATTGCCACCACTGTGACCATAAGCAAACCTTACCTCATCAATGCCCTAATTGTCTGAGCACACGCATACAAGCCATGGGCGCGGGAACCGAACGTTTAGAAACCCATTTGGAATACCGTTTCCGTCGACACAAAGTGATTCGTATTGATCGCGATAGCACTCAAGGTAAAGATGCTATGGAGCAGCTATTACAACCTGTACACAATGGCGAGCCATGTATTTTAGTAGGAACACAAATGCTGGCAAAAGGTCATCACTTCCCCAAAGTGAATCTGGTAATCATGCTCAATGTAGATAGTGGATTTTTTAGCGCCGACTTCAGAGCTATGGAAAAAACGGCTCAACTTATTTTACAAGTAGCAGGCCGTGCAGGGCGAGAAAGCCATGGCGGACGTGCAATCATTCAAACTGAATTCGCTGACCATCCGTTACTGCATTTATTAAGTGAAGAAAACTACCACGCTCTTGCATTGGCCTTACTAGAAGAACGAAAACTGCATAGTCTTCCGCCCTATGCCCATCAAGCATTAGTGCGAGCAGATAGTCCCAATCCAAAAGAAGCAGAACAGTATTTACACCGGCTGCTACAAAACATAAAACCCTTAACCGAAAATGGAATAAGTTTTATTGGTCCGCTCCCCTCTCCCATGGAACTTCGAGCTGGTCGATTTCGAAGTCAACTATGGATTAGAAGCCACCAAAGAAGCCGATTACAGAATTTTTTGAAAAACATCGAGCCCCTACTCTACCAGCAGAAGGGCTTTAATAAAGTGAGGTGGAGTTTGGATGTAGACCCAAGCGATCACATTTAAACAAGCCTAGACGTCTAAATTCCTCTGCTACACTCAAAGCTATAACTTCATAGTAGGACAACTCATGGATCGAGAGCGCAGCCTATATTCGGCCATTTTCATCGTAACAAGTATTACGATAGGACTAGCCATTTACGCAGTAATATTGCGTGAGCAAACAACTCAGACCGCTCTTAACGCACAATCCGATGCATACCATGAGATGCTATTGGCCAGAGAAGCTCAAGTCCACTTTAAAAAACAAGTACAAGAATGGAAGAACGTACTTTTACGTGGGCATGATAATAAAGATTATGACAACTATCTTGCACAGTTTCTGGACGAAGAAACCTATGTCCGCACTACCGTCCATGATTTATTACAACGTCTAGAACCTGATTCGCCTGCACATCGTTTAGCCAAGGATTTTTTGAAAGCCCATGATGATTTAGGTGCGGAATATCGAAAAGCACTGATGGTGTTTTTTGAAACCCAGACGGACCGTCACATTGCTACTGACAAACAAGTAAGAGGCATAGATAGAGCGCCCACTGATACATTGGATGCATTAACTGATGCAATAAAGCTAACGGGAGATCAGAAAGTTAATGACACACTAGCAAGACTAAAAACTGCATTCATTAGCATAATACTATTCATTAGTCTATGCATTGTCTTGGCAGTAGGCTTAATTGTGGTGCTAACTAGTCGTCTATCAAAAGAAATTCGTTTTGACCAAGTGACTGGATTTTATAGCCGTCGGGAACTTACTAAGTATCTTAGAACTGTAATTCGCTCCCAGCAATCCATGTTTATGTTCTACATTGACATCGATCAGTTTAAATTGATAAACGAATTGTGTGGACATTCCGGAGCGGATAGTTTTCTAAAACACATTGCAAAACTGCTATCACCTAACAGCCACACTCAATGCTTTCGGTCTAATTCAGATGAATTCATTTTACTTTCATCATTGCGCAATATCGATGACGCGATTAGATATGCAAATACTATTCGTGAAAATATCGAATCCTCATACTTTTCGTGGGCTGAGAACGAGTTTAGTAGTTCATGCTCTATCGCCATTATTGAAATCAATCGTTCCTTTAAATCCATCGAGGACATTTATAGTGCTGCGGACCTAGCCATGCTCGAATGTAAGGAGCAAGGTGGAAACTGTGTTATTACATTCAGTGAATTCAATGACCGAATTATTCAACGTCAACAAGATATGAGGCGAGTACATGAAATAAATCGAGCACTGACCGAAGACCGTTTTACTCTTTATAAGCAGAAAGTCCAACGCATAGCATCGGACAAAAATTACTATTATGAGATATTGCTACGCTTGAAAAATCCAGATGGGAGCATCAGTGCGCCTGGGGCTATTATTGCCGCAGCTGAAAAATACAACATCATGGGTAAAATTGATTATTGGGTACTTCGAAATACGATAGCCTATTTGGCTGATTATCCTGAAGAACAAGCAAGCTTTGCCATTAATTTATCCGGTGCAACACTAAGTGACCCATCGTGCATCAACTATTTGCAGCATCTCATTGACACTTATCAAATAACTCCATCACGATTGCAGTTTGAAATAACGGAAACGGAAGCCGTCAAACACTTAAGCACAACCAATATCATACTTAGCGCTCTTCGAGATATGGGCTGTCGAATTTCGCTTGATGACTTTGGAACAGGCTCCTCATCATTCAGCTATTTGCAACAAATGAAAATACAAAACCTTAAAATAGACGGCGTTTTTATTAAAGACCTACACCATAACAGCGTTAATCAAGCGATAGTTGAATCTGCTGTCAAAGTTGCTAAATCAATGGGGATCAGTACCACAGCAGAATTTGTAGAAACGGAGGAAGTCGTCGCACTGCTCAAAGAGTTGCAGGTTGACTATGTTCAAGGGTTCGGGATTCATAAACCAGAGCCCTTGATACAAGGCTAGATTTCATCGCGATCGCGAATACCCAACAAATAAAGTACACCATCTAAGCCTAAAGTGGAGATGGCTTGCTCTGCGTTTTCACGTACTAGTGGTTTGGCTCGGAAAGCAATGCCTAAGCCCGCTTTACTCAACATAGGCAAATCATTAGCTCCGTCTCCGACAGCGATGGTTTGCTGTAAAGAAATACCTTCACTCTTGGCAATCTCTTCCAATAGATAGGCTTTACGTTCGCCATTTACAATTGTACCCGTCACGTTACCTGTTACTTTGCCATTTTCAATTTCTAGCTCATTGGCATAAACATGATCAATGCCTAGTTTTTGTTGTAAGAACTGACCAAAATACTGAAAACCGCCAGACAAAATCGCCGTTGTATAACCCAGTTTCTTCAATGTCGATACTAAGCGTTCGGCGCCTTCTGTAATCGGCAAGCGATTCGCAATACCTTGCAGCACAGATTCATCTAGCCCTTTAAGTAAAGCAACACGACGACGGAAACTTTCGTCAAAATCAATTTCACCGCGCATAGCACTCTCGGTAATCGCAATCACCTCGTCACCTACTCCGGCTTCTTTTGCTAGCTCGTCAATGACCTCTGCTTCGATCAAGGTGCTATCCATATCGAACGCAACAAGACGGCGGTTGCGACGGAAAGGACTGTCTTCTTGAACCGCAATATCAACACCCAACTCACTAGAGATGTCTAAAAACTCTGCTCGAAGCGCACTTTGATCAACATCGCCACGCACGGAAAATTCTACACAGGCTTTGCTATTATCATCGCCATCGTCTTCCAACTCTACTCGTCCAGACAAGCGAGAGATATTATCGATGTTTAGTTGATGAGCGGCCACAACATGGGTCACTCGGGAGATATGCTCTGCCGTTAAGCGACGGGCTAATAATGTAATAATATGACGCTGCTTACCCTGCGCCGCGACCCAGTGGCTGTATTTTTCTTTAGAAACCGGTGTGAAACGCACCGACATGCCCATTTCATGGCTTTTAAATAATACGTCTTTTAAAACTGCAGCAGATTCACCTTCGCTGCCAATTTCCGCCAATATACCTAAGGATAAGTTATCGTGAATTTCGGCTTGGCCAATATCCAGAATATTCACCCCATACTGGGCTAAAATTCCCGTAATACAGGCGGTGACACCGGGTTTATCTTCACCACTTATTTTTATCAGAACAACTTCTTTCACAGATCAATCCTGGTCATTGGACAGTGCAGAGGAGGTAGCAAAGGTGGCTTAGGCCACCTTTAATATGCAGATCGAAAGCTTGTTTAAGCTTTGCTCACTTCTGCTTTCAATTCTGCAACAACACCGCGCAACTCTTCGATCAAGTCTTCAGTTTCGTGGTTAGACAAAGCACGTTCACGATCTTTGCTCATCAAGAATAAGCCTTTTTCTAGCTTGGCTAATTTTTCTTCTGTTGTAAGGTTGCTATCACTCATGGGGATACCTCTAGGTTAGGGCAAATCTTTGGACTACATCAAAGTCCGCTATGATAAACCATTTCATGCCAGCTAAAAACGCCAATTTGCGTTCTAGACGCTACTAATTCCAAGCATAAGCCATTACCATGAAGCCTTATTTTTAGTTAGCTGTATGCCATGAAACAAGTAAAACAAAATTGGCCTTTTTTACACCGTGCCATTGCTTTAGCCGTCATTTTTTCTATTCTCGCCAGCCTACTAGTGGGGCTTACCGTGGCCAACAGTGCTAAGGCCCATCTACAGCAACAAGCGCAAAACATGCGTTATACCCTGAGCAAGCAAGCCAGCCAGCAAGCTGCCGACGCAATATTTTCCCAAGATCTGTTGAGCCTTAATGTCATCTTAAATGGATTGGTTGAATATGATGATGTGGCCTATGCCGCAGTCTATGATCTCAACAACCAAGTCATTGCAGCCCAAGGACAAGGCGCTAACAGCGAAACCACGCAACCCATGAGCATTCGCTACCAAAATGAGGTCATTGGCTTTCTTGATGTACGCCTAGATCTTTCTGCTTTGGATCAACGTATTGCTCAGATATACGGTTTATGGGCCGTATTGAGTTGCTTGCTGGTGGTAATTTGTTTGACGCTTGCCTGGCTAATTGGCACCCGTTTGGGTCGTGCGATTGAGGATTCGAGCAAAGACGTTTTAAATCTTGGCAAGCAAGGCTATGCCATTACGCAACATAAAACGGCTGAACTCAATCAACTTAGCGAGGCCTTGCAGCAATATCATGGCCAACAACAAGCTAAACAAGCCATGTATCAAGCATTGAATAAATTCATGACACCAAAAATGGAATATATGGATGACACATCACAAGATCGCCCCCTGAGTGAACTCAGTAATCACTATACTCATGGCGCCATCCTATTTATTGATTTTGTTAGTGTACAAGCAGCTCAAACTGAGTTAAATCCAAGCGAACTGGCAGCACTTTTGAATGACTACTACTTTTTCATCAATCAAGCGGCACAACTATATAACGGCCATGTTGATAAATATGCTGGAGATGGCGTTATGGTGGTATTTGGCATTGCACAAAGCGATGATAAAGGCAGCTTCCATGGAACCTGCACAGCATTGTTGATTATCGGTTTGATCAATCAATTTAATGACGAACGGCAAGCGCAGGGATTAACCACTCTGGATTTTCGTCTCGGTCTTCATACTGGCGACTTACTAGCAAGCAGCAGCCAATCTGATGAATTGAGCTATGATGCTGTGGGAGATGCTATTCATATCGCAGCGCAACTGTGTCGTCATAGCCAAGCCAATCGCCTACTGATCAGTGAGCAAGCACTGCAAGATGGCCATCTAGGCAATCAGTTAGTCATCAGCGCTCATCAAACCATGGGCAACGCCATCACAGGCCAAGCGCTGAAGACCTATTGGGCAGAAAACCTTATCCCTAACTACCAAGCATTGATAGAACGTCAGGTCCAACATATCGCATCGCTAGTGAAAAATCCTCAGTGATATAGCGAACCCTTATGTGACGCATGGTATAAGTCATTCACTGTGAAAAAAGCCCAGTCGCGCTTGTCTGTGGACCAGTGCAGAGTTAATATTGATAATAATTATCACTTAGTTTAAATACGACAGGAGCTTTTATGCGCATCGCTGCATTACTCTCTCTACTACTGCTTTCATTTACCTCTATCGCGCAAACTACGGTCAATGTATACAGTTTCCGCCAACCGTTTTTAATTGAGCCTATTCTCAAAACATTTACCGAAGAAACGGGTATTGAAACGCGTGTGGTATTTGCCAAAAAAGGCTTAATTCAACGTCTTAAACGCGAAGGACAATTAAGCCCTGCAGACGTGGTATTAACCTCTAATTTTGCTAAGCTCATGCAATTGAAGCAGGAAGGTCTCACTCAGGCTTATGGCCTTAATGGCATCGAAGAAAATGTACCTAAACAATTTCGGGATAGTGAACAGCAATGGCTAGCGCTAACGAAGCGCGTGCGTAACGTTTATAGCTCCAAAGAGCGCCAAGGTAAATTGAATATTAATTACGAAGATTTAGCCGATGACAAATTCAAAGGTAAAATTTGTACCCGCTCCGGTAAGCACCCATATAACCTTGGCCTAATCGCATCCATGATTGTTCATAATGGCGAAGCGCAAACCAAGCAATGGCTGAAAGATGTAAAAGAAAACCTTGCACGCAAACCACAAGGTAATGACCGCGCTCAAGTTAAAGCCATCAAAGAAGGACTGTGTGATGTATCTTTGGGCAATAGCTATTACTTAGGCAAAATGTTACAAGATGAAAATCAAATCCCTTGGGCTAATGCTGTTGAACTTAATTTTCCAAACCAAGACAACCGTGGCTCTCACATTAATGTCTCAGGTGTGGTAATCGCTAAGTACGCTCCGAATAAAGCCGCAGCGCAACAACTATTGGCGTTCTTAACATCTGACAAAGCCCAATCTCTTTATGCCAAATTGAATATGGAATACCCAGTTAATCCTAGTGTGGAAGCGAGCACATTGGTCAAAAGTTGGGGCGAATTCAAGGAAGACAGTATTTCTCTGGAGAAGATCGCAGCGGAGGTTCCTAACGCTTTAAAGCTAGTAGACGAAGTAAAGTTCGATCTATAAACACCTGATCCCAACATCGCAGTATCGAAAGCCTCTAGCAATAACCTTGCAAGAGGCTTTTTTGATTGGGAGGACAAGTGGCAACGTCAACGTTATAATCCGCCCATGAAAAAATCATCCCTCGCCACTGTTGCCATTGCAAGTTGCATCTCTATCGGTCTGTTCGTCCCGATCGTGGCATTATTTTATGAAGCCTTGTTCAGTGGCGAATCTAATCAAACCTTTCTAGACATCTGGAATACTGTCCTTTGGGACTATGTCAAAAACAGTTTAAGTGTCGTTTCACTCACATTGGTTTTTGCCTGTCTATTTGCCATCGCACCAGCTTGGTGGTGCGCTCGCTATGACTTTTGGGGGCGTCGCTATCTGCAGTGGTTTATGGTGATTCCACTTGCCATCCCAGCCTATATCAGCGCTTATATTTATACGGAATTATTGGATTACGCCGGACCCATTCAAAGCGGTTTAAGAGAACTGTTTAACTGGCAAGCAGGCGACTATTGGTTTTTCGATATTCGCTCCATTACCGGCGCCAGCCTCATGCTCGCATTGGCCCTATACCCATATATTTATCTTCTCATGCGACAAAGTTTTGCTCAACAAAGTGATAATCTTGATCAAGCTGCTCGAATGTTGAGCGCAAACAGCCGCAACATTTTTTTTAATATTCGTCTCCCCTTGGCAAGACCGGCACTAGCGGTGGGGTGCAGTCTAGTGGCCATGGAATCCCTAGCAGACTTTGGCACAGTGCACTTGTTCGCTATCAGTACGCTGACAACTGCCATTTATGATAGTTGGTTGGTTTATGGATCCATGTCTACCGCAGCGAAAATTTCCTGCCTATTATTGTTGTTTGTTGTAACACTGGTATCACTAGAGCGCTGGCAACGACGAGATCAAAAACATTTTGAGTTACGTTCTAATCGAACCCTGAGTCGGATTCCTTGCTCTAAATGGGCAGCTACGTGCATATGGTTTTTTTGCGGTTTGGTATTGCTATTAGGTTTTATTGTTCCTGTCTATTTTTTATTGGATTACAGCATTTTATATTGGGACATTAATGTGCAAGAAGCACTATGGCTCCATGGCAGTAATACGTTCTTATTGGCCGCTATAGCCGCGGTCATCTGCGTGCTGATTGCATTATTATTGAATCACAACATTCGACAGCACAATGCAAAAGCTAAACAATGGCCGCAATGGCAGCTTAATTTCGCTTCTTTGGGGTATGCCATTCCCGGCACGGTTTTGGCCATCGCTATACTGATTCCACTCGGGCAATTAGATATCTGGGCTAATCAGCTGATGAATCCATTATTCGAGACTCGATTGGGGTTGATTTTTTCCGGCACCAGTTTCGCACTGGTATTAGCCTTTGTGATGCGGTTTGCAGCCATTGCTAATGGCAGTATTAACAGCGCTTATGGAAACATAAGCCCCAACTTAGACTTAGCCGCTAAAACTCTCAAGCAAGGCAGTAGTGGAGTTTTTAAACGTATTCACCTACCTTTACTTAGCCCTGCAATTATAAGTGCTGGCTTGTTGGTTTTTATAGAATGTGTAAAAGAATTGCCAGCCGCGCTGCTATTACGACCATTCGATTTTCAAACACTTTCCACCTATGTCTATCAATACGCCAGTGACGAATTACTACATCAAGGTTCATTGGCAGCACTTCTGATCATAGTGGTGAGCCTATTACCCATTGCCATACTCACTCGTAGCCAGAGAATGACATGAGCCAAGAAACAACTGCATTAAACGTTGAACAGCTCGAGGTGAGCTTCGATGAAAAACCTATCTTGCAAGACTTCAGCCTATCTCTAAATCAAGGAGATATTCTCTGTTTATTGGGCCCCAGTGGCTGCGGTAAAACCACGGCATTGAAAGCAATGGCCGGATTGATTAACGTTAAACACGGTAAAATCGAGTTATTTGAACATTTGTTAAAACATAATGCCTACGAAGTCCCGCCAGAAAAACGGGATCTTGGTTTTATCTTTCAAGACTATGCCTTATTTCCTCACATGACTGTAGCGGAAAATATTGGCTTTTCTTTACGGCATCTGAATCGTGAAGCCAAAGAAGCGCATATTCATCAAGCACTGACGCTCGTAAGTTTAGACAACTTGGGCAAACGCTATCCACATGAACTCAGTGGTGGCCAACAGCAGCGCTGTGCTGTGGCGCGGGCTATGGTCAACCGACCAAAACTATTATTAATGGATGAGCCTTTCTCCAACATAGATAGCCAAGTAAAAAACGGCTTGATGAGTGAAATGCGTCATTTATTAAAACGCCACAACATTACCTGTATTTTTGTCACTCATAGTAAGCAAGAGGCATTCAGTTTCGCGGACAAGACTGCAGTGATGAACCAAGGGCGAATTCAGCAAATCGGTAAGAGCCAAGAGGTATTTGAAAACCCCAACAGCGAATATGTGGCGCGTTTTATGGAGGCCGGTAATTTAATCGATACCGCCTTAGTACCCCAAAAGTTGCTTATGCTGCCGCCTAGCAATGCCAATGCATCAAGACTACTACTGAAAGAAAATGGATTTGCACCTTGCCCTGATGGAACACCAGCAAAAGTGATTGATAGCTTGTATATGGGGCATCGTTATCGACATGAAATCTTAGTTGGAGACCTTACCCTCTTCATGGAAAACCAACAGGCTTATGAAGTGGGTAAGGATATTCAAATCCAATATCGCTATGAAGCCATCGGAGTTGAATAAACTCATTTCAAACAGAATGTTTAAAATGAGTAGTTAACGCCTAGTGTAATATTGCGACCAACAATATAGCTATAGTCTTTTAAATAGCTCACATGATTCCGACCTAATTCATCTGTCAAATTATGTGCGCGTACATAAAGCTGTAGCTCTGATTGGCTGAAAGCATGATTGTAAGCACCATAGATATTCAGTAATGAATAGCCATCAGTCTTGCTTTCATTTTCTGCTATATCCGTTTGCTCAGCAAAGTGTTTTGCCTCTGCTCGCATCAGCCATTGCTCACTACTCCATATAACACCGGAAGCAATTGATAAAGGTGGCGTGCGCGGAAGATTTTTATTAGCACCCTGTTTTAGTTGAGCGCGAACATAATCGCCCTTCACAAACCACTGCCAATGATCAGTCACATCATAATCTAATTGCCATTCTGCACCAGCAAACCAAGCATCCCGTTGTTCATTGCGATACACAGGATCATCCGGATGAATAGGATTAATCAATCCTTTCAGATCATTGTATATGTAACCATCAAAATCGTAATAATACACAGCGGAGCTAGCTTCAAATCCCTCTCCTAGATATTGCCAAGTCACATCAATACTATGGGCGGTTTCGACGTCTAACTCCGGATTATCTAGCTGAAAGCTGAACGTCGCATGATGATCCCCGTTCCAATACATTTCATCTGCAGTTGGTGCTCTTTGCGAACGAGATAGACTCAAGCCAAACTTTTGATTGCTCAACCTCCATGTCATCGCTGCACTAAAAGAAGCGGACTCAAAATCTTTATCTGCATAATAAGATGCGTTCTTTCGGTACGACGGCAGAATGGAAACAGGATCTAGCTCGATCTGGCGTTGATCAACACGGGCGCCTAACTCCAACAAGCCATAGGCCCAATGAGTTTCCGCAATCCAGAACACACCTAGATCTTGTGTTTGTGTCAAGGGCATAGGCGTATCATGTGCGAACAACCAGCCACCAGCAGACACTAGATTATCACCTTGGGTACCATCCCAGCTAAGATCCTTATAATTGGGGATACCAGAACAACCACCATGGTCATGGCATACATCCAAGTCTTGCAGAGATGCTTGAACACCCACAACCGATTGCCAACTGGCAATAGGCGACAATTGGAATGTGGATTTAAACTCAGTAGACGTTTTTTCGAATAGACCCACTACTGTGTCATCAAAGTTTTCACCATGCTCATAATCAATATGAGTAAGTTGTAACTTCACTTGCTGAAATAGTGGTACTAGATCATAGAAAACACCCTGTGCATCAAAGCGAGTTTGCGTAGGACTAACTGATGCCGGATCATTATCGGGATTGGGAACCCCATATTCATAATCCAACGAAGATATAGCGATACCAACACTATTCCCGTTATCTTGAATATGATTCACACCCAAGTTAACTCCTTGGCTTTGTGTTGAGGTATTGTCAACGTCTTCACCATTGCCCGCGCGATGGTTTTCTGTCTCACGAGCAAAGCCATCAAGATGCATAACCCAGGGTCCGTTACCCACATCCAAACTGGCGCTAAGATCAGTTCCTTCATCAGCGCTACTCAAGGCACTCTTTATTTGCCCTTCCACGCCTTTCAATTCGGTTTCATGAAAACGTGAATCCGCTACATTGACTACTCCGCCCATTGCACCACTACCGAAGCGTAATGTACTGGGGCCATATATGACTTCCAGTTGGCTGGCATTAGCTGCGTCCACCATAGGTGCATGGTCACTGCTCATGGCAGATACATCCGCCACATCAGTACCATTAATCGCCATCTTTACGCGATTGCCGCCCAAGCCACGAATAACCGGACGACCCACTCCCGCACCAAAACTTGCATTAGAAACGCCTGGCAAGCTGGATAATAAGTCACCAATCGTGTGACCGTTCTGCGCTTGCATCTGTTCTTGAGTGAACACTTGAACTGGCTGAGCTACATCATTCAAAGACTGACCAGAAGCAGTAACGCGCACCTCTTCTAAACGTGTTTCATCAGTAGCGTTGCTTAAAGATGACGCTGCTAGCGTAAAGCCAGCAGCAAATACCCAGTTAACCTTAATGGCCATTCTCACCCTCATGCGCTTCATGTTCCATTTCATGGAAAATAACCATGCTAGAAACATTGCTTACCGTTAGATCAAAGTCTTCATGAACGTGATAGGCGTCTGGGTTTGATTCTGGATCGTCCACGTCAATTTCATAACCCTTCATGGCGTTATTGTCGATCAACAGCGCTGTTTTGTTTGCTGTCGCTAACACGAAATCATTGCATGATGAGTTGGTCGAGAAATCTAAAGTGATGGTCTCTAGTTCTTCACCTTCATGATTTAGCGCAACAAATTTACCATCAGAGGTTACAAACAACACATCACTCGCTTCGCTATCTAGGCCTAGCGCACAAACATTGCCACCTGTATGAGAGTCCTCATTTACTTCTACTTCTGCAGGAGACTGAGTTTCATCTAGCTCAACAATCGCATAGTTGCCCGTGTTAGGTTCGAAGCCTGCAATCACGTGACCTTGCGCACGCCATACGTAATCGGCAGCAGTACCAGATAATGTAAGAGTACCCTTGTCTTCAAAAGCGTGTTCACCTGTATTGTCTTCTTCGATAACGACAGCGATTACACCCGTATTACCACAAGACACAACAACTAGCTCATCAGTTTGACCATGACTAGTTGGTGTTGCACAAGCAAAGCTGGCACCGTCAACCGCCTCACCGTTTTCATAAATTACCGCATTACCGCCAGTGAAGACCATGTGTAAACCATGCCCTTCATCGAGCATAAGAGCAGGGTACGTTTCATTACCTACATTTAATGCATTGGGGGCTGAAGTAAGAGTTGCAAGTTCATCATACCCTACGAATGTGGTGCTATCGCTATTCAAAACCGCAAAGTGACCATTAGTGGAGATTACTTGAGAACCTGTCAAACTGAATTCAAGAACATGAGCTTCTTCATGCTCATGGGCATGTTCTTCTTCATCATGCATCTCTTCTTCAGTATGCTCTTCTTCCTCTTCGTGATGCTCTTCTTCATGCAAACCATGAACAAAATTCACCGTAGTGTTTGCAAGTACCGCTGCATAAGCACCGTTATCACTTAATACCAGCTGCGCGCCATTGCCGGCCGCCGCATCATCTAGCGCTTCCAGTTCACCTTCTTCTAATAACGAAAGTGTATCTGTACCAGTTTGTGAAACTAAAACCGAAAACTCATGATCGTGTTCATGTTCGTCGTGGTCATGATTATCGTTGTCGTCACTGCCACCACAAGCTGCCAGCAACAAAGAAGAAACGGCTACCGCTAACCACTTTTTATTCATAGATTCCATTTATTTATACCTTTTCTACAAAGCAAAAAACTGCGACACATTTCTGCGCAGTAAAGTTAAAACTAATAAAAACAATACAGGTGCAACTAGACCTTGAATTTACATTCAAGGTCTAAATACTATCGGACTAAACTAGACTAGCGTTTCGGTGGCGCGCGAGACTGATGCTTATATAGAAAAGAGAGTACAAACTGGGCTGGAGTATAGGGTGTCGATTCGACAAGCTGCTTGTAAGCAAGGCAGGCTTGAGATTGCTGAGCAAGTGGCTGTTTGCCATCGACCAAAAAGACGGCACATTCCGCAGTGTGCTCGTGATCAATTAGATGGTCGTGAACTACCTGCAAGCTACCGGCAATAATGAGCACAAGACTCATTAAGATGGCTAGATGGCCGTTGTATTTACGCACAAATCGCTTCATAGATGGAAGCATAGCTGGCGCATGTGGTCCAGACCACTTTTTCCCGCCAGTTATGTGCAAATAATCGGTCGCCATAGCACCATATAACCAAGTTAAACGAAAATGACTCTTATCAAGAGATGGGCGTATTTAAACCAAGGCAAGGCCTATTGTCCAGTAATTGACTGTATTTAAATGTCACAACAATGCTGTGTTGCATAAATAGCGCTAGTATTCGCTGGTTGCTTGAACCAAACTACGTGCTTTTGCCAAGGCTATTATGTCTACCCCTGTACATTCAACCGCAACGTCAACACCCGTCAAACATAGCAAAGAGTTCGTCGCTCTTATGGCTATGCTCATGTCTATGGTCGCTTTAACCATTGATTCTATGCTGCCTGCTCTGGCTCAAATTGCGCAAGACTTGAATGCCGATCATGCCAATGATGCACAATTTATTATCGGCGCAGTGTTTCTCGGTATGGCGTTGGGACAGATGATCTATGGCCCCATCAGCGACTCCTTTGGTCGTAAGCCCGCTATTTATTTAGGTGTCAGTATCTTTATTGTCGGAGACATTATTTCTTTAATGGCATCCGATTTTCATACCATGTTGATAGGCAGAGTATTGCAAGGCATGGGAGCGTCTGCATGCCGAGTTGTGTCATTGGCTATGATTCGTGATTGTTTTAGTGGACGCCACATGGCACGAGTCATGAGTCTAATCATGTTGGTATTTATTATGGTACCCGCCATCGCACCTTCCATTGGACAGTTGATTCTTATTTTTGCTGAATGGCATGGAATTTTTTGGGTATTGCTCGGCTTTTCGCTAACAGCTGTCGTGTGGCTGGCACTGCGTCAACCTGAAACCTTGGATATCGAAAAACGTGTCCCTTTCTCTTTAGCCAACATCTGGATCGGTATAAAAGAAACGATCAACCATAACTCTTCACGAAACTACACCATTGCTGGTGGCATCATGTTTGGAGCCTTGGTGGGCTATTTAACATCCTCCCAGCAACTGCTGCAAATTCGGTACGGACTGGGTGATCTTTTTTCCGTTTATTTTGGGTTGTTGGCATTGACCATTGGCTTGGCCAGCTTTGCCAATAGCCGCTTAGTGATGAAAATCAATATGGAAAAACTGTGCATTTATGCATTGTGTTTGATTTCCGTGGCCTCTCTGGCTTTCTTCTTAATGAGTTTATTGTTTAAAGGCTTACCACCATTTCCTATTTTGTTTGCCTACTTGATGATTGCATTTTCTGGCTTTGGCATCTTGTTTGGTAATTTTAATGCTTTGGCTGTGCACGCCTTAGGACACATAGCTGGCGTCGCCAACTCTGTCATCAGTACCATACAAACTCTCATTTCTGTTTTGGTGGGCAGCATCATAGGTCAGCTATTTGACGACACAGTATTTCCATTAGTTATTGGCTTTTTCTTTTGCAGCACACTAGCGCTGGTAATTGTTTTGCGCGTAAGACACAAATACGGCTACAGCGATATGAATTAGTGTTGATAAAGTTTATTGGCAAAGGGAAAGATCAGTATTGGTCTAGTTCTTTCAAGTCCAATTCAAATGGATCGACCAAGCGATGAATAGCAAAACCTTGTATATAAGACTGCCACTCACTAGAAGCCTTTAACTGTTCAATCTGTTGATTCAAAAATGGTAGCAATTCAAAGTAGTCTCTCGAAACGACTAAATGTCTTGAGAATGCATCATGGGCTAAGCCTGCAATATAGACAGGCTGCTCATACGCATTATTCTGCTTCGTGAAGAGTACAGAACTACGACTATCGATATAAGCGTCGATCTCACTATTCATTAAGCTTCTCAGGTTGTCTTTACTACTATTCGAATCGACCCTTTTTATGCGTCCATCAGAAAAACACTCTTCAAGACCTTTGTAATAGTGACCGTCACGGGCACCAAGTCTTAAACCAATCAAGTCATCGAACGTCTGCAACTGAACAGGATTATCTCTCAAGCTAACCACAACATCCGCATCCCAAAACAAAGGTTTTGTCGCTTTTATATTGGTATCTTTAGAGCGAAACCAGAGTGTATTCGCCCACAAGATCATAAAGGGTGATTCTCCCTCCACCCAGTGATTTAACGCTGGGCGAGTTATTTTTTGTATCACAAAGCAATATTGAGATTGTTGAGCGTTCATGGTTTTAGCCCATGCCTGAGAAAGGTCTAGCTCATTGGAATCAAGGTGTAACGGCGCTTCATCGTGATATACGAAAACAGGAAGTGTTACAGGTTGAGCATGTGTCTCCTTTGAAAAAAGAATGACGGCTATACCTACAAAAATTAGGTTTTTAATCATGCTTATCCATTCCTTGATACGCTTAAACAAAATTACCTGCTACTTAACCCATACTTGCTTAGCATTAACAAACTCTTTTATACCATGAGGCCCTAGCTCGCGACCAAAACCCGAACGCTTAACACCGCCACTGGGCAAGCGCGGATCGGTTTTCACTATGCCATTAATGGAAACCTGTCCCGTATACAAGCGCTTAGCAATCAGCTTAGCTTTGGCTTGATCTTTCATCCAAAGCGCCGCTCCCAACCCATACTCAGTATCGTTAGCCAAGGTTATTGCTTCTTCAATATCCGCTACGGGCGTTATGGCCATTACTGGACCAAAGGTTTCTTCTAAAAAGGCGCACGTACCTGGCTTAACGTCGGTAAGCAATGTGGGTGGATAGAAATAGCCTTTATCTTTTGGCATCTCACCACCTAACAAACAAGTCGCACCTTGTTTAATAGACTCCTGAACTTGGCGATGAAGATTCTCTTGTAAGTCTTTGCGTGCAATGGGACCTATGTCCGTATTAATGTCAGTAGGATCACCCATCTTTAATTTTTCCAATCGGCTTTTTACACCTTCTACAAATTGCTCGTAGACCGATTTTTCTACCAGAATACGTTTGGCAGCGATACATGACTGACCAGCGTTAATAATGCGAGACAAGGTCGCTACATCCATAGCTTTTTCTAAATCCGCATCTGACATCACAATGAATGGATCTGAACCACCCAACTCCAATACTGAATGCTTGATTTCCGACGCTGCCATGGACGCCACCTTTGCACCACCGCCGGCAGAACCAGTAAAAGATACCGCCATTATGTGGGGATCACGAATCGCCGCTTCTACGTCTGGTGTCTCCAACGGTAGATTCACCACAATGTTTTCCGGAGCACCTGCGCCACTGATCACGTCGATAATGGCTTGCGCACAGCCAGGCACATGAGGATCATGTTTTAATGTGCAGGTATTGCCCGCCATGAGCGCCGGTGCCAAATATCGTGCTGCCAACCACAACGGCGCATTCCATGGCAAAATACCCAGTAGAGCACCCAATGGTTCGTAACTTACATAGCTCTCACTGGCATCGGATTCGAGATACTCCGTGTCTAAATAACTTTCACCTTTATCCGCATAATGCTCGAAGCAGGTCGCCGCTTTTTCTACTTCTGGCCCACCCTCTTTAATTGGCTTACCCATTTCATCGGCCATTAACAATGCAAGATGATCTTTTTGTTTTCTAAGTTCTGCGGCAATGTCTTTGAGTATTTTTGCGCGCTCACTGAAAGGCTGGTCTCGCCAGGCAGGAAATGCATCATGGGCAAGCTGGATGTGCTCATGAATTTGCGAACCTTTCAATGAAGGGTATTCTGCAATTTTGCTCTCTGTGTAGGGATTGGTCGCAATTAACATGGTCCTCTCCTTATCCGTTTTTCTTACTGCTAGAGTCGTCACCTTTAGAGGTTTCCTTTTGATCCACTCCTTTTACTTTTTTCTTTGTGGTATCCAATTTGGTGACGGATTCGGTAATGGATTTGCTGGACTGATCTGGCTTGATAACGAAATCACGATCTAGAGTAAAGAAGGATTCACAACCTTCTTCCGTGATGCGAATCGTATCTGAAATACCACACGTTTTATTTCCATCTACACCCCACATCCACGGAATAATATGGAAAGTCATGCCCGGCTGCAGGACTTGTGATTCCCCTTGCTTCAAGCTCACAATGTAGCCTTCATCCCAACTTGGCGGGAAAGCAATACCGATGGAATAACCAGAGCGCGTAATTAGAGAGGCCCCAACACTGTTGTCGGTAATAATATTTCGCACTAAGTTATCCGCATCGCTCACCGTCATTCCAGGCTGAATATCACGGTGCAGACAGTCTAAAGCATGCTTCATCTTTTCTTGCGCTTCGTACATGCTGTCCGTCAAGGTGCCCATGACCACGGTTCGCATCATGGCGGTATGATAACGGCGATAACAACCACCCACTTCTAAGAACACGTGTTCGTTTGGCTCAACAATACGCCCTTCCCATGTAGCATGGCCAATCATGGTTCTTGGCCCAGAAGTCACGTACGGCATAACCGCAGGTGGCTCGCCACCTGCACGAAACATGGCATCACTGATTGCTGCGCCGATTTCATTTTCAGTAGCGCCTACCACACTCGCTTCGATGCCCGCTTGCATACCCATTTCTGTAGCATGAGCCGCTTTTTTCATAAGCTCAATTTCAACATCTGACTTACAGATACGACCCTGTTCAACAATACCGAAGCAATCTAATAACTTAGCGTCTCTTAGTGTGGTATGGATGAAATCTTGTTGATACGCGGGAAAGAAATAACTATTGCGCTCATAACCAATGCGCTTTTTAGATAACCCAAACTCACGTAGCGCATCCACCAGCATCTGAATGGCGTCCCCTGTATCTGGATAAGGACGCGTTCGCTCAACCCAAGTACGCGCATGAATGTTTGACGCCTCTAACGCGCGCGTAATCATGAATGGCTCACCTTCTAACGGTACAACCAAAGCCTGAAAAAACGAATAACCTGTGGTTTGGTAATCCGTCAAATACATAATGTTTTCTGGATCTGTGATCACCACGGCATCAAGGTGGCGTTCCATGATGCGGTGACGCAGTTCAGTTATACGGCGCTCGTATTCCTCAAAAGGAAACGTCATGTCATCACGAGGTATCATGCTGCACCTCCCATGACTTCACTAACATGGCGCAAGAGGATAGATAAACCTTCTTTTAGATCTTGCTCAGGAATAGTCAGAGGCGGAATTAACTTCACCACTCGACCACCCGTACCGCAGGCAGAAACAAGCAAACCATCTTCAAAACACTTGGTGACAATGGCTTTTGCGTTTTCGCCGGTAGACACATCCAAACCTAAAATCATGCCTTTGCCGCGCACTTGTACACCATCGAGTTTGTCCTCTAATGGTTGTACTGCGTTCAGCATGGTGCTGGCGTGTCCTTTTACTGTATTCATTAGCTCATCATTCTCGAAATACGATAACGCTTCTGTACCAGCAACAAACGACAACCCTTGACCGCGGAAAGTGCCGGTATGCTCACCGGGATTCCAATGGCTATCAATTTCAGGTTTAACAAGATTCATGGCCAATGGTGTCCCCATACCGCCTATGCCTTTTGCGAGACACACAATATCAGGATCTAAGTCCATGCCATCAAAACTAAAATACGAACCTGTTCGACCACATCCCACTTGAATATCATCAACGATGAAAACGGAGCCTAGTTCCCGTGCCAAATCACTTACTGCTTTTAACCATTCTTCACTGGCAACATTCACACCGCCTTCCGCTTGAATAGTTTCAACCAAGAATGCAGCCGGTGGCTCAAGACCACTAGAAGAATCTTTATAGCGCTCCCCTAGTGCTTTTATGCTTTGCACACCGCAATCCATTTTGCAGCCTTGGCAAGGCTTCTCGCAACCAAATGAATAGTGGGAAACGTGATTGAGTGGAACACCGGCCGCGTTTCGAAAGACAGAGTTCGCAGTACAAGCTAACGCACCTAGCGTCATACCATGGAAACCATGAGTGAATGCAACCACTTCACTTCTGCCAGTGGCACGGCGTGCAATTTTTAATGCGGCTTCAACCGAGTTGGTACCCGTTGGCCCCATAAATTGCATTTTATGTGGCATGCCTCGGGGTTCTAATACGGTTTTTGTAAATCGTTCCATGAATGCTTGCTTGGCTTTACTATGCATATCCAAGCTATGTGTCACGCCATTATTTTGTAAATACTCGATCATGGCGTTTTTCATTCGCTCATTATTGTGGCCAAAATTCAGTACACCGGCACCGGCAAAGAAGTCAATGTACTCATTGCCTTCTGTGTCCTTCTGTCGTGCATTTACAGCGGTATCAAATACCACGGGATAGACACGACAATAACCTCGGACTTCTGATTCCCGTTGCTGAAAAATGCTCATACTCTCTCTCCTTAAAGGCCAATCATTGACCCTAAACATGTCATTGATGTACTACTTTTCGGTTGTTTCAAATCCTCAAATTAGGATTAAGGTAACGTCGCGCCAACAAGTTGCGCATACAATTTGGTCACTGGCTCCACCAGTGAATCATTAAAATCGTAATAAGGACTGTGACAAGGATGGTGATGATCTTCACCGTCATCAGCACCAATCAGAGCGAACGCTCCAGGTACTTCTTTTAAGTAATAACTAAAGTCTTCTGAAGCCATGATGGGAACCGCGATATCATGTTCTAGAGAATGATCATCACTGATTTTTACCCAAGCATCGCGAACGGCTTGAGCCTGTTCATTGTGATTAACCGTGGCCTGGTAGCGTGGAATGATTTGTACTTTAGCTTGCACACCATAGGTCGCCGCGGTTTGCTCGCAGATTTCTTGAATTAGGGAATTGATGGTTTGTCGCGCTTGCTCTGTGGCGATGCGAATACTGCCACCAATTTTAACGCGTTCAGGAATCACTGTGGCAGCACTGGGTGCCTCTATTGAGGTAATGCTTACCACATTAGATTGCTGCGGAGGTAATCGGCGACTGATAATTTGCTGTACGTTAAGCACCATGGCACTGGCTGCCAAAACAGGATCACGACACAGTTCAGGTTGACTAGCATGGCCACCTTTGCCGATGACTTCAATTTCGAAGGTGCCATTACCACACATAACAATTCCTTCAGGGCAAACCAATTGGCCCATCTTCAACGCTGGCCAGTTGTGCCAACCAAAGATCATATCGACGCCATCCAGTGCGCCATCTTCGATCATTTTCTTAGCGCCATGCCCGCCTTCTTCAGCTGGCTGAAACAGCAAGGTAACAGGACCCGGCAAACTATCCTCTACATTTTTAAGCCAACGGGCTGTCGCCATCAAAGTCGCAGTATGCCCATCATGACCACAGGCATGCATACAGCCTTCATGGTTGGACGAATAGGCTTTATCGGTTTTTTCTGAGATGGGTAAAGCATCAATATCACCACGTAAGGCGATGTGCCTCCCGCTACCATTAGGATTTAGAAACCCCAAGGTTCCTGTTTCGGCGCACTCGCGCCATGGGATATTAAGAGAGGATAATGCTTCACGAATTTTGGACGCCGTACGCTGCTCTTGCCAACCCAACTCAGGATGAGCGTGCAAGTCATGACGGAACTGATGGGCACTTGAAAGTGTCTGCTGCCAATAATTTTGCATAGACCTCCCAAAAAAGTTGAGTGTCATAGATCATTCGATCTATTCGCTATTGCCACAAACATACAATATTCATTCCACCTAACGATCATTCACAGTTATTGTGAGAAACAACCTAATCGCTCAAGCAAGAATAAAAATTGTAGTTTCATGAAACATAAAGCTGACCCTCAGCCTAGACCCTTATGAAGCGATCTTCAACCGTTGTAAGAGCTCTAAAAGGAAAAATGCGAAGCAGATTGTTTGCATTCAAACTGCTAAACTTTTACTTTGATGAAAAAGAAGAAGGTGTGCATTTTGCAGGTCGAACAACTAGAAATTGCGAACTTCTTACAAGAACATTCCCCTTTTGATGAATTACCTGAGGATGCATTAAACCGCCTTGCATCATCGGTAGAAGTCGCCTATTACCGTGCCGATAGCGATATTTTAAAGTTCGCTGAGCCCATTCAAGATTTGTACGTTATTCGCAGTGGTTCAGTCGAAACCTATCGTCGCTCAGGAAAACTCTACAACCGTCTAGACGAAGGCAATTGCTTTGGGCAAATGGGTTTGATGATGAACCGCCGCGTGCGTTTCCCAGTTAAGGCGCTAGAGGACACCCTGCTCTATTGCATTCCCGTGGATATATATAATCAATTTTGTGACGAATTTGATGATTTTGCTGAGTTCTTTGGTAGCGATGAAAATGCATCCCTGCGCAGCGCCGTCAACAACCAACAAGATGCCAACGATTTAACCACTGTCAAAATCGCTTCACTATTAGCTCGTGAACCTGTCACGCTGCCGACAAATGCCACAGTGAAACAAGCGGCAGAAGTTATGACAGAGGAACGTGTTTCCTCCGTCTTAATAGTGGACGAATATAAAGAAGTAGAGGATGACACCCGGCAGTTGGTAGGCATCATAACCGATCGCGATCTACGTAAGCGTGTTCTAGCAGTTGGTTTACCCTTAGATACTAATATCTGCGAAGCCATGTCAGAAGAACTCATGGTAATGGACCACAACGCCTATGTATTTGAAGCGACATTAACCATGCTGCGTTTCAACGTCCATCACTTACCTATTATGAAAAAGCGCAAACCCATTGGCGTGGTTTCCTTGTCTGATATTGTACGCCATGAATCACAAAGCAGTATTTTGTTTGTACGTGGTATTTTTACTCAACCAAGCGTACATGATTTAGCACAATACGCTAAAGACCTTCCTTCTGTATTTGTTCGTATGGTAAATGAGGATGCGAACTCGCATATGATCGGCAGCGCTATGGCAGTGATCGGACGCAGTTTCAAGCAACGCTTGCTCGAACTGGCAGAAGAAGAATTGGGACCACCACCGGTTCCGTATTGTTTCTTGGCACTTGGATCCATGGCACGTGATGAGCAATTGGTAGTCACAGACCAAGATAATGCTTTGATTCTTAGCAACGAGTTTGACGCCGAACAGCACAATGAGTATTTTGCGAGGTTATCCAAATTTGTCAGCGATGGTCTCAATGCTTGTGGCTATATCTATTGCAGTGGCGATATCATGGCAACCAATCCCAAATGGCGCATGACGCTCGATCAATGGAAAGAGCAATTTAGCGAATGGATTGAACAGCCTAACCCAGAGGCACTTTTAAATAGCTCGATTTTTTTCGATTTGGATGGAGTATGGGGACGCACTAAATGGGCCGCCAAGTTACAAAGTTTTATTGCGGATAAAGCTCAAGAAAACCGCTTATTCTTATCCGCATTAGCACGCAATGCGTTGAATCGCACACCGCCGCTGGGTTTTTTCAAAGGCTTTGTTATGGAGCAGGACGGTAAGCACCGGAAATCCATTAACTTAAAGCGACGCGGTACCGCACCCTTGAGTGATGTAATTCGAGTGCATGCATTAGCCGTGGCCAGCCGTTCACAAAATTCGTTCGAACGCATTCAAGATATAATGGATGCGAACATCCTACCACCTGGTAAAGCCCAAGACATGAGCGATGCCTTAGAATATATTTCTATGGTGCGAATTCGTCACCAAGCCTTAACCATTGAAGCCGGAGAAGAACCGGACAACAACATTGAACCAGACAAGCTTTCCAGCTTTGAGCGTAGGAATTTGAAAGAAGCATTTCAAGTCTTAGATAAAGCACAAAGCTTCTTAAAATTCTGTTATCACTCTCAAAACAGGCCGCGATAATGTTATTTAAGAAGCCGAAGTTTGATTGGCCACAGCGTTATCAAACATTGCAATTAGAGGCTGAACACCCAGCTGTAAAAGACTTCTACTACAAAGGTATTGTTTCAGGAGAAACGCCTTTAGAGGCGGTTTCTTTTATGGCCTTGGATTTTGAGACAACCGGCCTCAATCCCAATGACGATAGTATAATTAGCATAGGCATGGTGCCATTTAGCTTGCAACGAATATATTGTAACAATGCAGTGTATTGGGTAGTCAGACCGAATACTCCGCTATCAGAGGAGTCAATACTAATTCATCACATTAAACACAGTGAGATACAAAGCGCACCGAGAATTGAGCGATTATTAGAGCCATTGCTTGAGAAACTCAGTGAGCACATCCTAGTGGTTCACTTCCAACGTATCGAAAGACTGTTTTTAAATAATACGCTCAAAGAACATTTAGGAGAGACTTTACAATTTCCTCTCATTGATACAATGGAAATAGAAAAGAAGGCACTGAAAGCAAGACAAGGCCTAACCGGAAGAATTTTAAATAAACCCGTAGGCGGCATCCGTTTGAATAATTGTCGTGAGCGTTATTCGCTACCTCAATATCAGTCTCATAATGCATTAATTGATGCGCAAGCCACAGCAGAATTATTTATTGCTCAGGTTGCTCATCATTTCACTCCGCAAACACCAGTCAAAAATCTATGGCTAGACGATATCTAAATACTTAGTACTCGTTTTTTATTATTCTACTAGCCAAAATTAAACATAAAAAAACCGCATGCCAGAAAGCATGCGGTTTTTTAATAATCTAATTGTTCGCTATATTAACAGTAGCTAATAATTAGAATGATTGACGCAAGTAAACAACGGCTACGGAGTCGTCACCAGAGTTTTTAGTGCTTACTTGTTCAAGCTCTAAACGCACATGGAATGTATCTGAGATATTTTTGATAACTTGAGCATAGATATTGCTCTCTAGCTCAGCACCATTGTCATCTTCACCAAAACCATAACCTGCGTGAACACTTAGATCAGGTGCGACGTTGTACATACCACCAAAAGACATGGAAGTTCTTTCATCGTCAGTGCCGTCATCTTTATCAACAGTTTGATAGTTAAAACCTAGTTCTAACTCTTCAGCTGCACGGTACTTCGCACCTACACTCATCAAAGAAGGAGCAGCTAGTCCACCATTCGCTTTTGCAACATCTGATTCAGTGACAATAGATTGAATGTAAGCAAAGTTTACGGTAGCCGGACCAAATGAAGCAGCACCACCGATAGACATACCGGTAATACCCGCGTCATTCATTGTTTGTTCGTTGCCATCTGCATCTTTGATTGGATTACCATTCACGTCCTCTAACACTCGACCATCTTCGTTAATATGTGCTGCAACAGTGAATGTAAATGGATCAGTGCTATAACCACCACCACCATAGGTGTAGTTGATGGTGCTATCGTTACGGAAACCACAGCTTAAAGAGCCAGGCAATTCACACGCTGTAAAGTAGTAAGCACCATAACCATGACCTTCTGACTTCATGGAATTCCAAGCACTGTATTCGAATAGTGGCGACCATTGACTACCGATAGTGATGTTATGCTTGTCTTTAGACAGAGAAATATAACCTTGACGAGTATTGAAAGAGGCACCGCCATCGTCAAGTGCGTTCACTTCTTGCTCAATGCGATAACCAGTGGTCCAACCATTGGCATGCTCTTCTGAACCAGATACGATAAAGCGAGATACAACTGGGTTATTCATCGCAAGGTTACGTTCATCAGTATTGCTCTGAGGTGAATTAAACCCTTGAGCGATCAAACCAGTGCCATCACCAGAATAATACTCTAAACCCAAATCAACAAAGCCCGAAATATTTACACTTGGGGCTGCCATTGAATTGCCCGCAAAAGCCAGTCCTGCAACTGCTAATGCTAAAGATGTTTTTTTAAACATGCTTTCTCCTCACTATTTTAAGTTTGGACCCCTGCAATTCAATACAGGTGTCTTCGGGCTTTATTGCATAAAGCTACTGTGAAACATACACCATGTGTTATTTAGTTCAACGGTTTATGCACAAAGATGACGCATTTTGTTGAATTGATAATCACCACACAATGGCATTTTTTTATTTTCTTAACGTTTAACGACAGTTTTATTGATATTTTATGATAAAAATAAAACAGTTGTGCAACACAATTGGCGCGAAGTGTAACCGATGCAAAAATAAAAAATAAAGTGTTCGTCGACTTTTTCTGAATTTTTATCTGGTGGCACTCAAAATGCATATAGCAACATTCAATATAAAAATAAACCTAGGTCACAATTCTTAAACCCAAAAACACGCTTAATCCGATTGAGAACAGTGCAGTTGCGAATTCGTTTCAGTTTTGACATGCTGTTAAGGTTCTTACAACTCTGCATTCACTACACAACGAGTTTGATTTGAACAGCAACTCTTGCAGTGGATGTATCGTTGCTCAAATTAGTGTGTGTAAACAACTGTTTACACGTAAACACACAAATTATGTTTTGTTTGAAAAATAAGCAAAACATGTCAAAAATCGGAGGGACATGATGTCCATTTCTAGTCACTTTAAGAAGCTCACCGCTTTAACATGCCTCACAGCTACCATGGGCATGGCCGCTTTTGTCAATGCAGATACTTGGCGCTACGCCCATGAAGAATATGAAGGTGATGTTCAGGACGTTTATGCTCACAAATTCAAAGAATATATCGAAGAAAACTCAGATCACTCGT
This sequence comes from Bermanella marisrubri, assembly GCF_012295615.1. Taxonomy (NCBI): domain Bacteria; kingdom Pseudomonadati; phylum Pseudomonadota; class Gammaproteobacteria; order Oceanospirillales; family Oceanospirillaceae; genus Bermanella; species Bermanella marisrubri. The sequence continues at coordinate 327,480 of NZ_CP051183.1, read as the reverse complement.
TAAAGATATATCGTTTCGGCGAACTGGGTGAATCAGATGATATTATGGAGCAAACCCAAGCAGGCATTCTTCAGTTCGTAAACCAAAGTCCAGGCTTCACTGGCTCGCTAATCCCCGAAGCACAGATCTTTTTCATCCCTTATTTAATGCCTACTGATATGGAAACGGTTATCGAGTTCTTCCGTACAAGCAAAGCCATTAACGAAGACTTTGTTGAACTCTATGAAGAGCAAGGGCTTGAGCTTCTAAAAATGTATCCCGAAGGTGAAATGGTAATGACGGTAGACGAACCTATTACCAAACCAAACCAATTAAATGGTAAGAAGATTCGCGTGATGACGAATCCACTTTTGTCCTCTACCTATGAAGCGTTTGGTGCAACCCCAACACCACTACCTTGGGGCGAAGTATATGGCGCACTGCAAACAAATATGATTCAAGGTCAGGAAAACCCAATTTTCTGGATCGAATCTGGTGGTTTATATGAAGTATCACCAAACCTTATCTTTACGAAGCATGGCTGGTTTACGACAGCATCTATGGCGAACAAAGAGTTCTTTGACGACTTATCTAAAGACGAACAAAAAATGATCCGCAAAGCAGCGGATTATGCATTCAATGAAACCATTAAGCATATTGATGGCCTAGCTGATAAGTCGCTCAAGAAAATCACTGATGCTAGCGATAAAGTCACCGTAACTCGTTTGAACGAAAAGCAGATTGAAGCATTCAAAAAACGAGCGCCTAAAGTTGAAAAAACTTTCATCGAAATGACGGGCGATGACGGCAAAGAACTGCTTGAGCAGTTTAAGAAGGACTTAAAAGCCGTCGAAGGCTAACCTAGTTACAGCTTACGCTTGTAAAAAGCGTAAGCTGTCTCTTGATGATTAGGAATACATCATGTCTGATTCAGACTCTCTTCAATATGACTCCGAACTCCCCGGTATACTTGGAAAATTTGATAATATTATCAGCCAAATTGAAGCTTTTATGCTGGCAAGCGGCGTACTGCTTATGGCACTCAATACTTGCGTCAATGTCATTGCCCGATTCGGTTTTGGCCAGGGCTTATTCTTCTCAGGGGAAATTAATCGAATTCTGATCATACTAATTACCTTTGCCGGTATTGGTTATGCGGCACGGCACGGCCGACATATTCGTATGTCAGCCATTTACGACATGTTGCCATATAAGGGTCGCAAAATCGCCATGACTCTGATCGCACTCGTCACTTCTAGCCTAATGTTTTTATTGAGTTACTTTGCTTTTGAATATGTCGCGTCTGTCTACGACAAAGGTCGTATCCTGCCAGCGTTAGGATTCGAGATTTGGTGGATCTATATATGGGTACCATTGGGATTTGCCGTGACTGGTATTCAATATTTACTGACAGCCTATAAAAACGTTACAAGTCCTGATGTTTATCTTTCTACCGGGGTACTTGACGGTTACGCCGATACGGAAAAAGAAGTTTAAAGGGAATTATTATGGCAACAACATTAATGCTCATCATGATTGTGCTGCTTCTAATGGGCTTTCCCATGATGATTCCTCTCATCGTCGCTGCACTCACAGGTTTTTACATGATGTTTGGCGGCATGGGACAAATGGATACGTTTATCCAACAAGTGTTAGGGGGGATTCGGCCTGCCTCACTCATCGCAGTGCCTATGTTTATTCTTGCTGCAGATATCATGACGCGAGGGCAAAGCGCCAATCGGCTGATTGATATGGTTATGACTTTTATCGGCCACATTCGTGGTGGTTTGGCCATTAGTACGGCTACGTCTTGCACACTATTCGGTGCAGTTTCCGGCTCGACCCAAGCGACCGTAGTCGCGGTAGGCTCGGCTCTGCGACCAAAGTTACTTCGCGCCGGATACAGTGATCCGTTTTCACTTGCGCTTATTATCAACGCTAGTGATATTGCCTTTTTAATTCCTCCCAGTATCGGCATGATCATTTATGGCGTTATTTCTGAAACCTCTATCGCCGAATTATTCATAGCCGGTATCGGTCCAGGCTTGATGATTTTATTCTTTTTCTCCATGTACTGCTTAATTTATGCAACGGTTAAGAATGTGCCTACAGAAGAAAAATCATCTTGGTCTGAACGATTGAAAGCTTCACAGCGAGCGATCTGGCCATTGATGTTTCCAATCATTATTGTGGGTGGTATTTATGGAGGTATCTTTAGTCCCACGGAAGCCGCAGCGGTTTGCGTTCTTTATGCGGTAATTTTAGAGTTCATCGTATTTAAATCTTTATCCAGCAAAGACATCTACACCATTGCAAAATCCACAGGCTTAATCACTGCAGTTGTATTTATTTTGGTTGGAGTCGGTAATGGTTTCTCATGGATCATTTCGTTTGCACAAATTCCGCAAACCATCCTAGATGCCGTAGGTATCAATGATATGGGCCCCATGGGTGTACTCGCGGCAATCTCCATTGCATTTTTTATCGCCTGCATGTTCGTTGACCCTATTGTAGTGATTTTGGTTTTAACACCGATCTTTGCTCCGGCCATCCAAGCAACGGGGTTGGACCCAGTACATGTGGGTATCATCATTACCCTACAAGTGGCTATTGGTTCCGCAACACCGCCGTTTGGTTGCGATATCTTTACGGCAATCGCGATATTCAAAAAGCCGTACTGGGAAGTGGTTCGGGGGACTGCACCCTTTATTGGTATATTGCTTCTCTCAGCTACACTGTTAGTTGTATTTCCTGATATTGCTTTGTTCCTTAGGGATATCGCTTTCGCAGACTAAGAAGAAAGGCTGGAGCCAAGCTTATGTTCAAACGTATTCTCGTTGCTGTTGATGGATCAAAAACTGCACTGCATGCGCTAGACAAAGCCATTGAGCTTCAGCAGCTGACGCAAGCCGAGATCTTCTTGCTGTGCGTGTTCAAACACCACAGCTTATTTGAAGCCTCGCTATCCATGGTCCGCCCAGACAATATGCAAATCCCCGATCAGGCACTTACAGAATACGCAAAAAGCGTTGTTGAGCAGGCGAAAGCTTACGCTACAGATAGAGAGGCCACTTGCCGCGGTTTTGTGAAAGGCGGTCGCCCATCCAAGACCATTATCAAATTCGCCAAAGAGAAAGACGTGGATCTGATCGTGATGGGTTCTCACGGTACCCACACAGATGTAGATGGCATGATACTCGGGAGCGTATCGCAACGAGTTGCAGGTCGCGCCCACTGTCCCACATTAGTCGTTTAGCTGCTCCCTAACCAATCCACCTCTTTGACGAATGTGCGGTATGAACTAGCATTAAGTTATTAATGTAATGGATTAAACCATGCCCCGAAAATTGGCGCATCTTGCTGTATTGCTACCAATCATGCTTTGCTGTTCTGCTCTGGCTCACGCTGAAACAGCCGCTGCTCTTCGCTTAGACCCTAACGCTAATATACTCGCCCCGCATATCTGGTTCATTGAAGATGCAGGCAATGACCTACACATCGCCGATATACTTGAAGACAACCAGCGTTCCACCTCCCAACTTCAATGGCAGAAAAATACGTGGCCACAAATTAATTTTGGCTTTAGTGAGAAAGCATATTGGCTAAAAACTTCTATTATTAATCCTCATCCAGCCAATGAAGAATGGGTATTGGAAATAGCCTACCCTTTGCTAGACCGTGTTGAGATCTATGCGGTCAACGAAGCACAGCAAGTAGTTGGATTTTATCACGCCGGTGATAAAGCCATTGGCAAAGAGAAGCAAATCGCCCACCCAAATATTGCGTTTCCGGTGCAATTCCCACATCAAGAACAATATACGCTGTACATTCATGTAAAAAGTGAAGGCTCAACACAAGTACCTTTGACCATTTGGTCTTGGAGCGACTTCATTTCTAATTCCATCATCCACTTTTTATTTCAGGGATTTTTTTATGGCATGGTCCTAATCATGGCCTTGTATAACTTCGTTGTGTGGTTAATTGTGCGGCAACGAGTCTATCTAAGCTATGTAGCTTACATACTATTTTTAACGCTATTTCAGATTAGCCTTCATGGGCTGGGTATGCTTTATGTTTGGAAAGAGTACACTTGGTTAAATGAATACATCACAACCATATCATTAATACTGCTTCTTGCCTCCATTAGCTTCTTTATTCGTGATTTCTTTGACATAAAAAAATATTCGCCAAATCTTAGTCGATTAGTGTTGTGTTCTTTTTATTGGTATCTCTTGCTATCCATTGTCTTTATTTTTATCCCATATTCGATCTCTATTCGTATTGGTGCATTTTTCGCTTGGACACAAATCTTATTAATTATCTACATCACCTTATACATGCTCAATCGTGGCCATCCGAGTTCTAGATACTTTGCAGTAGCTTGGGCCGTATTTCTAATAGGCGCACTACTATTGGCTTTGAATAAATTCGCTTTTCTTCCCATTACCTTAGCTAGCGAATATGGATTACAAATTGGCGCAGGACTAGAGATTATGTTTCTCTCTTTGGCTCTAGCCGACCGAATGGCTAACACACAAAGAGAAAAAATCAGTGCTCAAGCACGTTCGCTTGATCTAGCACATCAAGTTACCCAAGAAAGAGAAAAACTTTATCGAGCAGAAATGGAAAACCTGAAAATTGCTCGGGAGCATAATGAGGTTTTAGAGAAGACCGTAGATGATAGAACTAAAGAATTAAGTGAAGCATTGGAAGAATTAAGTAATGCTCACGAAAAATTAAAAAACATCAGTGTCACTGACGCTTTAACAAAAATACATAATCGTTACTTCTTTGATCAACACTGGCGTTCTGAATTTAAGCGTGCTCATCGACATAAGATGAGCATCGCATTAATTATTCTCGACATTGACCATTTCAAAAAAGTGAACGATAACTTTGGACATCCTGCCGGGGATTTATGCCTACAAAAAGTGGCCCAAAGCATTCGTATACAAGCCAATCGTGAGTCAGATCTTGTCTGCCGTCTCGGTGGCGAAGAGTTTGCCGTTATCTTACCTGGTACAGATGAAATGGGTGCCTATGAAGTCGCGGAAAAGATTCGGCATACCATTGAGAAACGTCATATTAGCTGGGAAGGAAAAACCATTAAAATTACGGTGAGTATTGGCATCAGCGCCATGACTCCCAGAAAAAGTGATGAAAAAATGCGTAATATAATGTTCAACCAAGCCGACCAAGCCCTATATCAAGCAAAGGGCAATGGCCGAAACCGTACCGTTATTTTCGAATCAAACGTAACCTAGATGCGATCATAGATCACAAAGCTATAATCGTAAGGATTCTTGTCATCTGCGAAAAAATCGTCACGAGATATTTCTGTGAATTGATTGAAATCTACTTCAGGAAAGAACGCATCACCATGTACATCCGCGTGAACATGAGTTAAATATAAACGATCCGCTTTTGGTAACGCTAATTCGTAAATAGCGGCACCACCAATCACCATTACCTCGTCGATTCCATTGATCTCGTTGACACTCTCTGCTAATTCAATGGCGTCATCTAAGCTGGACACAATGCGTACACCTTCCAACTGGAAATTAGGATTACGACTAATAACGATGTTGGTACGATTAGGCAGGGGTCTACCAATGCTCTCATAAGTCTTACGCCCCATGATTATGGCTTTTCCGGAGGTAGTGCGTTTAAAGTACTTAAGATCTTCCGGCAAATGCCATGGAAGAGCATTGTTAATACCTACTGTACGGTTTTCTGCCATAGCTGCCATTAATGCGATTTTCATATACGGACCTAATACTCTTTAGAACACTGTTTTGCCTATGGTATCGAAAAGCGCTATTTAACGCACAATAATTAATGTGTACTCTACATCATCACTTATAAGAACGACTCATGCCCATGTTTACCGAGACAGTTGAACCAAGATTTTCTGAAACCGATGCACTAGGACATATCAATAATACCGTATTACCTATTTGGTTTGAGAAAGCTCGAGAGCCTATCTTTCGTTTTTTTACTCCGGATCTTGACCCAAAAAAGTGGGAACTCATCATTGCTCGAATCGAGGTGGATTTTAAAGCGGAAATACTTCTAACTGGCAAAGTGGAATTACGTACATGGTTGGAGCGTATCGGTAGCAGCTCCATGACGGTGGTGCAGCAGGCGGTGCAAAATGATGTGGTTTGCGCTGAGGGCAAAGCCGCCCTCATTCATTATGATTGGCAAGCCCGCAAGCCGTCTCCTATTCAAGATGATATCCGCGACAAGCTGGCAGAACATATTATTAGCCCATAAAAGTCTGCGTTTCCGTCATCCCCGACGCGCGCAGCGCTTTGATCGGGGATCCATCTCTAAATTATGGAATAATTTTCATACTTCACAGTAACTTTAAATCTATGGCCCCCCGCCTTCGCGGAGGTGACTTCAGTTGAAAACTGCGTAGTCAGTTGTGCGCTATGCGGCCTTTTTGATTCAAGGTTATTTATACGGAAAATGGATAAGCAATCGGGTCATGGTATTGATAACCTTCCACTTGGAAGTCATCCACCGTCACCCAAGTTTCTAAATCCTCAAGGGACTTAATATCCGGGTTAATAATCAACTTAGGACTTGGATAAGGTTTACGCTTGAGTTGCACATCACGCATTAATTCAAGTTGATCTTCGTAGATGTGTGCATTAACAATCTTGTGGTACGCCACACCCGGCTTATGACCAGTAATTTGAGCCATAATGGCCAAAAAGAAATAAACCTGAACTTGATTAAAATTCAATCCCAAGGGCACGTCGCAAGAACGCTGGTAACTAGTTAGATATAAGGTGTCACCTAGTAATGAAAAGTTGTGAGTGTGCATGCAAGGACGCAAACAGCCCATATGGAACTCACCCGGATTATAAAACGACATGATCTCACCGCGATCATCAATTCCCTTAGATAAGTTATCGACAATCTTGCGCAACTGGTCAATATGGCCGCCATCTGGCTTCGCCCATCGACGCCCTTGCACGCCATAAACGCGGCCCATATCGTCTTCGCCCTTACGATGAGGATTATCTAACCAAGCATCGTTTAAGTTGGCATTAGCATCCCAAGTTTTGCATCCGATATTGCGGAAATCAGCTGCACTATCATAGCCTCGAATATAACCGAGGAACTCTGCTATAGCCGCTTTATAAAAACTTTTACGAGTGGTCACCAGTGGAAACTCATTTCGATCAACACGATACTCTAAATCTGCATTGACCACGGTCAAACAACGCTTGCCCGTACGTTCGTTGTTTATCCATACACCTTCATCAATAATACGCTGACAAAGATCTAAATACTGTCTCATAATTCCACTCTACTTACGCCTGCTGAGATTGGCGTTTATATGCTAGATAAATGATAGCTAGGCCAAAGAGAACCATAGGCACACATAGAATTTGGCCTCGGGTCATCCAACCAAACAAATCCATACCTATGTGGCTGTCAGGCTGGCGTACAAACTCTACCGCGAAACGGAATACACCATAGCCTACTAAGAACAGTCCGCTAACCGCCATCGTTGGGCGCGGTTTACGGCTGTATATCCACAAAATCAAAAATAGTACTAACCCTTCTAAAAAGGCTTCATAAAGTTGGCTGGGGTGACGTGGTAATGGACCGCCTTTAGGAAACACCATCGCCCAAGGCGCGTCACTTACGCGGCCCCACAATTCTCCACCAATAAAGTTCCCGATGCGACCAAAGAAGAGACCAATGGGAACCATCGGCGCTCCAAAGTCCGTTACCGCGTAGAACGACTTGCCGTATTTGCGTGCGAACAAAATACACGCCGCAATAACGCCCAGTAGCCCGCCATGAAAGCTCATTCCACCTTCCCAAACTGCGAAGAGCCACAGTGGGTCATCGACAAATTTGCCGAAGTTATAAAATAAAACGTATCCAGCACGACCGCCTAATACAACACCCATAGCACTGTAAAAAATAAGATCGCTCACCTGCTCTTTATTCCAACCTGAGTTGGCTTGTTTGGCGCGATAATTCATTAGCACATAGGCCAAGCCAAAACCCAGCAGATACATGAGCCCGTACCAGTGAATACTTAAAGGTCCAATACTAATGGCAACTGGGTCAATATTTGGATATTGCAGCATGTGAAAGTGTCGTCCTGATTAGAGATTTCCAGTTAAAAATTTGATGGCAACCAGCACCAGTAAGATGGCAAATAAACGCTTTAGTTTCTCAGCACTTAACCTGTGAGCCAACTTAGCGCCCAATCGTGCGCATGGAATGCTCGTTATGACTATGCCCAACAAAGCAGGCCAATATACATAACCCACAGCATTCTGTGGTAATGCTTCGTTGCCCCAACCAACAAAAACATTGGTCAGGGCTCCTACCAAGGCAATGGGAAACCCACAGGCAGCCGCGGTAGCAACACTGCGCTGCATTGGATGGTTACACCAAGTCAAAAACGGAACGGTCAATGATCCACCGCCAATACCAAACAAAGCGGAAGCCCAACCTATACCGGTACCCGCTGTAACCATACCTGTCGTTGCTGGTAGCGAGCGCGTCGGTTTTGGTTTTAAACCCAAACCCATTTGTGCGGCCATCAACAAGGCCGAAACACCAATAACGATCTGCAATCCCGATCCCGAAAGCGCATCCGCTGACAATACACCCAAAACCGCACCTAATAATATGCCTACACTGAGCTTGTATACGATGGGCCAATCCACTGCTTGCTTTTGGTGATGAGTCCTGACCGAACTGATCGATGTAAATACGATACTGGCTAGTGAAGTTGCTACGGCCATATGAGTTAGGGTTGCAGGAGAAAACTCCAAAATTTCGAACGTAATCACCAAAACAGGGACGATAATCATGCCGCCGCCAATACCAAACAAGCCAGCCATTAAGCCTGCAACTGCACCAACGGCGAGATAAGTTACTAGCAGCATTATTCCCCACAATCTTGCAATTTTTAACTCACCCAACGACCTGTCGAGCGACTAATAAAAAGCAGCCATTATGCGGTCAGAACGCAGGAATCGCAATTGCCAGAAACCTTCTGACAATCCAGCGCTTGCGTAGGGAGTATTATGCTCCTTACACTGGTGAGTCTTGACGACTTCTTTGGCAGAAATATGTGTTTAATTAGCTTTCAATGGCAACCACTGAGTGATCAACCACTCATGATGGTGGCAAACCGAGACGAGTTTCATGAAAGACCCAGCACACAGTCCCACTGGTGGCCAGAGCACCCTCATGTTTTAGCAGGTAAAGATTTAGAAGCAGGCGGTACCTGGATGGGGGTTACCAAGTCGGGCTATTTTGCAGCACTTACTAATGTTCGACAGTTACCGTCCCATCGCCAAGGGCAAATCAGTCGAGGGCATTTAGTTAAAGACTATTTAATCGCTCAAGAAGATCCACAAACCTACGCTGAAGGTATTGCCGATCAGGCTCATTTATACGACGGCTTTAATCTTATCATTGGCAATCAACGACAATGTATCTTCATTAGCAATCGTAATCAGCACACACAGCCTTTGGCTTTGCATGCAGGTATTTATGGCTTGAGCAATGCTAGCCTCGATACACCTTGGCCAAAAACCTTATACGCCAAAAAACAGTTAGAAATGCATGCTCAGGGTCAAAACATGACCATGCCACTGCTCAATCGACGACAGACTTATCCACAAGTAGAGCAACCGGACACGGGTATTGGCCAGCCATGGGAAACCCTACTAAGTGCGCCCTTTATTGTCAGCCCTAGTTACGGTACCCGTGCCAGTTCCATGCTCACCATTAAACAAAATCACGTCGAGTGGATAGAGCAAAGCTTTGATCACACCGGTTCACTCAATCACGAGGTGAGAGAGTCGTTCTATATAAAAAGTATATAAACCGACAACTTTATGTATTTTTTCGTTATTAAATTGGTGTCGGGTTTTTGTAATACCGACAAGAATTAAAACAAACCGATTACAAGTAATTGATTTAATTAAAGTCAAATTTTTGATTTACAAACGGATACTTTTGGTTACCAAATCCCACTGTAAAGCTTCGTGAATAGCATCACATTTCCCTGCCATACTGCAAGGTATGGACAGTCTATCCATCTACTATTCCGATCGTCATCGAAGCCTTAAACGTCCAACTAAAGCTGGACCCACGACGACGAGCGCAAAAAAGGCACATCTTACTTACACCGAGCGTAAAACTGGTGGAAGCCAAAACGTTATTACCCTAGGACTGGTCGTTAGTTGCTTTGTACTCATCAGCGTTGTGTTGTTCATCAGCAGTACAACACGTCCAGTCATTGCACCTTTAGTCGCCAAAGAGAGCTTGGAACACTGGCTTTACAGCGCCCCAAATAATGTCGCGGGCGGCGCGAGCCTTCGCTACCGAGAAGAATTAGAACAAGTTTATCGTGAAACCCAGCACCAATTAATATGGATGGATCACTATCGCTTAAATTCTGCGGGCAACGCGCTGGTAACCAATCTACGTCATACCGCTAGCGATGAATGGAAAGCTTATGGTTTTCGTATCAGCAAATTACAAACAGAACTGGGACGCCTCGACAACCAACCTAAGCACGCCGCCGCCATTGATGTACTCCTAACCGACGCATACATTGATTTTGCCCGCCAGGTTTTCAATAAAGAGCTACTGCCTAACACAGGTGAGCTTGATCATCCGTCCTTTAGAAAAGTGGCAGCTCCACCAACAACCCGTGTCACTTCACTGGATGTTATTAGCTTGCTTAGCCAAAGTCTTGAACAGGGAAAATTGCACGAGTTGGTTAAGCAGTTAGTCCCTAGCCATCCAGGTTATGAGCGCCTTGGCCAAGAATTAGAACGCTATCAAGACATTGCCGAAAGTGGCCTTTGGTACCCCTTAGAAATTGAGAACCCTCTCAAAGCGGGAGATCATCACGCGCAAATCCCGCGCTTGAAATGGATGCTTAATGCTTATGGCGACTATCAAAAAAGTGCCATGGATTGGTTAGTATCCCAAACACCAAATAGTGAACTTGATCCGCTGGCATTAGAGCGTCAATACCGCAAACAACCAGAACATCAGGTTTATAGAATCGATGAAAACACTGTGCGTGCCCTCAAGCATTATCAGAAGCGTAATGGATTGCTACCAACCGGCCGCTTAGACCAGCAAACACTGGCTCAGCTTAATGAGCCGCCTTATTTCATTGCACAGCGCATCGCCCTGAACATGAAACGTTGGCGTTACCTTCCAAAGGAACTAGGCGAAGACTATATCTTGGTAAATATGGCTGACTTCCGCTTAAATTACTTCGCAAAAGGGAAGCGTCAATTGAACATGAAAGTCATCATTGGCAAAGAGCATTTGCGCACGCCAGTGTTAGCGGAAACCATTAGTTCCGTTATCTTAGCGCCTGAATGGAATGTTCCTCACCGTATTGCGATTCGCGATATCATACCGCAAGCCAAGCGTGACCCAGATTACTTGAGAAAACATAATTTTAAAGTCTACGAAGGCTGGTCAATGCCACCAAAAGAAGTCCCTCTTGAAAACCTAGATTTCAACGGTTTTCAGTCTCGTACAAATACGTACCGATTAGTACAAGCACCAGGGGATGATAACAGTCTTGGTAACGTTAAATTTGTATTTCCCAACGACAAGTCTATTTATTTGCACGACACCAATCACAAAGAGCTTTTTGCACGCGATATGCGAGCACTAAGCAGTGGCTGCATACGCGTTGAACAGCCTATGGCGTTAGCAAAAGCGTTGTTAGGACGTCAGAATTGGGATGAGCAGCTGATCAGTAATGTCATAGAGCGTCGCTACACGCGCCCTGTTCGGTTAAAGGACCCAGTACCAGTCTATCTAATGTATTGGACGACATGGGTAAACGAAGAAGGCACGCTGCAGGTACGCCGCGATGTTTATAACCGTGACCAAATCAACAATCAGAGTCATAAGCTCGATTCGATTGTTCTGTAATTCGTATTCAGTCATGTGAACAAAACGTGACCAAACGCACATAAGCAATCGCTTTGCTTATAACCGGTGAAAGATGGCAAAATCCGCGCCCAGAAGCAGCGTTATTGATTTTTTGAGGCAATATGAGCATTAGTCGCCGTCAACTACTAAAATGGACTTGCCAGTCAGCTCCCTTACTGGCGGCCCCTAGCTTTGTCCAAGCATCTATCCAGCCTAAATCTCAGGATCAATTCCGCGCCTTGAAATTACGCAATCTGCACACAGGTGAACGTGCTGATATCACTTACTGGGAACAGGGTGAGTACCTAATTGATGGCCTAGCCGACATTTTCCTCATGATGCGTGATCACCGCGAAAACGAAGTCGCTTCCCTTGATCTAGCCTTAATTGATCAACTACACCATGTGCAGAGCAAACTAGAAACCAATCGAGAAATCATGCTAGTGAGTGGCTATCGCAGCCCTAAAACCAATGATGATCTTCGTCATGCTCAAGACGGCATAGCCCAAGAAAGCCTCCACATGATGGGCAAGGCTCTGGATTTCTATATCCCTGGCATAAACCATCGCCATGTCCATAAAGCCACGCTAGCGGTGAGCACAGGCGGTGTTCACTACTACCGTAAAAGCGGTTTTATTCACTTGGATACCGGACGTAAGCGTCGCTGGTAATAAGCTCTCTTCTGAAGTTGGAACTCAGCTCGGCCATTAAATGGATACCGAACGTAAGCGTTATTGATAGGGGCACGCCTTTATTCTATCCATCGCTCTCAAGCAATCTTAATTTCTGGTAGCTCGACAACTGTTCAATGGTGTAGTGCACTTGCGCGGCCTCACTTGGCAGGACGCCAAGTGGGAGCGTACATGGATGTATCTACCGCGTCCGCAAAAGTGCATTACAGCGTTGATCTGGTGCCTGATTTGCTCACAACTCGCGGATAGAAAAACCAGAGCAGCGGGCACAAAAAAGCCGACATCACGTCGGCTCTTTCTTAAACACCTAGGGTGATAGGTATTTAAAGCTGAGGACCCGCTGCACGGATCGCTTCAGAAACTTCGTACTTCTGGAAGTTATCAACAAACTGCTGTGCTAAGCCTTTTGCCACTTCATCGTACTTGTCTTGGTCAGCCCAAGCTTGGCGAGGATTCAATAGCTTGCTATCAACACCTTCAACCGCTTTAGGTACTTGTAAACCAAATACAGGAATTGTCTCAGTTTCAGCATTACGCAGGGCTCCGGACTGAATAGCAGAGATCACTGCACGAGTCGTTGGGATGCTGAAACGCTCGCCACCAGCGCCATTTGGACCACCTGTCCAACCCGTGTTTACTAGGTAAACCTGAGAATCGAATTCAGTCACGCGCTTCATAAGAAGCTCTGCGTATTCGCCAGCTGGACGTGGGAAGAAAGGCGCACCGAAGCAAGTAGAGAAGGTTGATTTCAAACCTTTAGAACCACCCATCTCAGTTGAGCCTACAAGGGCAGTGTAACCACTTAGGAAGTGGTAAGCCGCTTGCTCTTTGCTCAGGATAGAAACAGGAGGCAATACGCCGGTCATATCACAGGTTAAGAAGATAACCGCTTTTGGCTCACCTGCACGGTTTTCCTCAACACGTTTTTCAACGTGCTCAAGAGGATACGCACAACGGCCGTTTTCAGTCAGGCTGGTATCAGCGTAGTCAGCTGTGCGAGTTTCGTCATTGATAACAACGTTCTCAACGATTGCGCCAAATTTAATGGCGTCCCAGATAATTGGCTCGTTCTTCTTAGAGAGATCGATGGTTTTTGCGTAGCAACCACCTTCGATGTTGAATACAGTGCCTTTGCCCCAACCGTGCTCATCATCACCAATTAGGTAGCGTGAAGGATCGGCTGAAAGGGTTGTTTTACCGGTACCAGATAGACCAAAGAACAAGCAAGTATCACCCTCATCACCTACGTTGGCTGAACAGTGCATTGGTAGAACGTCTTTTTCTGGTAGTAAGAAGTTTTGTACAGAGAACATGGCTTTTTTCATTTCGCCCGCATAGCGCATACCTGCCAAAAGAACTTTGCGCTTAGCGAAATTGATGATGACACAGCCATCAGAATTAGTACCGTCGCGCTCTGGATCACACTCGAAACCAGCTGCGTTTAGGATTTGCCACTCTTCTTTATCTGCAGGGTTGAAACTATCTGGGCGGATAAACAAATTGCGCCCGAATAGGTTCTGCCAAGCTGTTTGCGTCGTCATTTTAATTGGTAGGTAATGCTGAGGATCGGCACCCACATGCACATTGGAAACAAATTTGTCATGCTGATCAAGATAGCTTTCAACACGGTCCCAAAGTGCATCGAACTTGTCCGCATCAAATGGACGGTTCACTTTGCCCCAATCGATAGCATCCGCTGTGCTTGGCTCTTGCACAATGAAGCGGTCCATTGGTGAGCGACCCGTGCGCTTACCAGTGGTAACAACAAGTGCACCAGTGTCTTGTAAACGGCCTTCGCCGCGCTCTAGTGCCTTTTCTACTAGTTCAGCAGAAGAGAGATCGGTGTAAACGGTGGTCATAATTGCCCAATCCATCATGTTGGGTTATTCAGCTTGTGGCTAAATAACTGAAAAGCTTACCGTTTGCAGCAGACGACTGAGCTACAAACGAATGGAAATTTTTTAGGGGCGCGATTATGCCAGAAAAAGCCTGTGAGGCGAATAGACATGGATAAAAAAGACACATGTGCGTCTTATTGAGACGCTTGCATGCCCCTTGCAGACCAGTATTGGCAAGGGGTATACAACACATTTATGCAGCCTATACTGGCTATAAATTGGAATGATTATCGACAACCATTAGATAGCAAAATACAAAACTCTAATTTATTCGAACAAAGTCCTGCCAAAACGGCGCGCCACTAATGAAGTCCTTTACCCGCCTTAGCACTTTCTAAAGGAAACAAACCATTCACATCACTTTGCGTGAAGCTGTAGTGCTGACCACAAAACTGGCAGTCAGCACGAATTTTACCCTGTTCATCAATAACTTCTTGGCATTCTGCATAACCCAACTGCGTCAGTGCCACAGACAAGCGCTCTTTACTGCAACTGCATTGAAATTTAAGTGGTTGGGCATCGTACAAGCGCACTTTTTCTTCGTGATATAGTCGATGAAGGATGTCATCGTTCGGTAAATGCAACAGCTCATCATTGCGAATCGTATCTGCCAAGTGTGTCAGTCGGCCCCAAGCATCTGGATCCGCTTCAATACCTTGTTGAACCTCTCCCAACTCGGGGAGCTCTTGCAGCAGCATACCGGCCGCAACGCCTTCTTCGTAGCCCAACCAAATTCGTGTCCCCAACTGCTCACTTTGCCTGAAATAGCCCTCTAAGCTTTTAGCAATGTTACCTTCCTCGAGTGCTACCACACCTTGATAACGGCGGCCTTTCTCTGGGTCCATAGTAATGACTAGCTGTCCTTGATCCCCTAGCAAAGAACCATTATCAATACTCTGCTCTGGATCCATGCGTGCAATACCCCGTAAGTGGCCATCATTACTGGTTTCAGCCACAATCGCACGAATCGGCCCATTGCTTTGTACCTGCAAGCTTAATACGCCTTTAATCTTCACAGTTGCACTCAGCAAAGAAGCAGCGACCAATAATTCTGACAACAAGGCCTTTACCGGTTCAGGGTAATCTTGACGCGTGAAGACGTCGCTTAGGGTTTTATGCAAACCCACCAGCTCACCACGGACATGGGTATGATCAAAGGTAAAACGTTGCAAAGTGTCTTTTGTAGCCATGGCTTAACCTAGAATTTGGGGATCAGAAAACAGAAAAGGCGCGCATCATACCTTCATTTATGAAGGCATTGTATCCTTACGCCACTTTTCCATTTGACGGCGCTCTTTTTTATTGGGCTTATGATCGAACAATGGATTGGCTTGCTTAAATTTACGACGGCGCTCAGTTTCATCCATTCTATGCTTGATACTCTCAGCTGTTTCTTCATACAGTAATTGGGCTTCGGGAGCTCCTCGGCGCTGATCACTCAACGCCTTCACCACTACGACTTTATCGTCGAAACCTTGTCGCACTTTTATAGTGGCGCCAAGCTCGACTATTTTACTCACTTTGCTGCGCTGGCCCTCATATTGGACTTTGCCGCCTTCGATTGCGGTTTTGGCCAAAGCGCGGGTTTTATAAAACCTTGCAGCCCATAACCATTTATCCAAACGTATTTTTGCGTTGTCTTTGTCTGCCATAACGACCGTTAATTATCTTCATCAACAGAAGGCTTTGCTGCCGGCATAACATCACTGAAGTGATCAATACTCGCATAACCCTCTACTCGACGCTCTGGTTTCTGACTGTCTGGCTGCGTGATGCACAGCAAATGTTGGATACCAAAACGTTTTGCTGATTCTAACACAGGCACACTATCATCGATTAAAACGCTTCGTTCTAAATCAAAGCCTTCATCATCTAAAAGGTGTTGCCAAAAGTGTTGATCCTCTTTGGCATAACCATAGTCATGGCTGCTTATAATACGATCAACCAAAGCATCCAACCCAGTCTTATGCATTTTTATGTCAACACTACCTCTATGAGCATTGGTGACGATCACACTGCGCTTTCCTGCATCCTTCACCGCCTGCAAAAAATCTGGGACATGAGGACGAAATCGAATCTTATGCTCTAGGTCTCTTTTTAATTCGGCAATGGGTAATGAAGTAACCTCACTCCAATAATCCAAACAGTACCATTGCAACTGACCCTGCTTCTTTTGCATTTTTTTTGTCAGTAATTCGATTGCCTGAAAATGATCGATTCCATGATATTGCGCATATTGAGCTGGAACATGCTCCATCCAGAATGCATTATCAAAATGCAAATCCAGTAAAGTCCCGTCCATATCCAGCAAGACAGTGTCAATTTTGTGCCAAGGAATCATGCAATTCTTGTCCTAATATGGTCTGATAACGTCTGTTTCATCATAGTATCTTGATATCGCGTATGGCACAAAAACCCAAATTACTGCACAGCCACATCATTGCTTCAAGCCGACTTTTTACAGTTGAATCCATGGATCTTGAATTCAGCAATGGCGAGCAACGCACCTACGAGCGTCTAGTACCCGGTGGTGCAGGAGCGGTCATGATGGTTGCAATTAACGCACATCAAGAAGTCATGCTAATTAAAGAGTATGGTGCCGGAATTGAAGACTATACTGTTACGCTGCCAAAAGGTGCAGTTGATTTAGGGGAAAGCTTGAGCGAAGCTGCCAACCGAGAATTGAAAGAAGAAATTGGTTTTGGTGCTCGAGAAATCACTCACTTGAAACAAATGAGCCTTAGTCCAAGCTACATGAAAAGTGGCATCGATGTCATGGTGGCCTTGGATCTATATCCAGAACAATTAGAGGGCGACGAACCGGAGCCCCTTGAGGTCCTAACTTGGCCACTGGCGGATATTGAATCGCTAGTGTGTCGCACAGATTTTACAGAAGGTCGCGCCATTGCAGCACTATTTATGGCGCGAGATTGGTATTTAAAGCAAGCAATTTGATCAGAGTCAGCGATCAATAAGGTTTATAGCATGCAACCGAATTACGAAGCGGTAATGCGCCTAGCCAAATTGGCAGGCGAGGCCATCATTACCATTTACGAGCGCAGTGATTACACCACTGTGACCGAGAAAGAAGATAACAGCCCACTCACAGATGCGGACTTAGCGGCCAATCAAATCATCTGCGATGGCTTACAAAGCATTGCAGATATTCCCATTATCAGTGAAGAAGCACACATCCCAGATCAAGAAGTGCGCAAACAGTGGCAGCGTTTCTGGCTTGTTGATCCTTTAGATGGCACCAAAGAATTCATCGACCGCAATGGCGAATTTACGGTGAATATTGCCCTTATCGAAGAAGGCCAGCCAACGTTTGGCTTGATATACGCACCTGTGCTCGACACGTTCTACTATGGTGGCGATGATAAAGCCTATATGAAAAAAGGCGACGAGCCGGCTGTTTCCATCAAACCCAGCCAACCTTTATCACAAATTCGGGAAAGCAATACCATTCGCATGTTCGTGAGTCGCCGCCATACTGATGATCAAATGGAATTATTGCGTGATCGTCTCGAAGAAAAGCTTGCGCATGTCGCTGCGATACCTTTGGGCAGTTCATTAAAGATTGCTCAATTAGCCAATGGCGAAGGTGAGTTGTATCCACGATTTGGCAATGTCAGCGAGTGGGATATCGCAGCAGGCCATGCCATATTGCGGGCCGCTGGGGGCGAAATTTTGAGTCGTCAATTTGAAGGTATCGAATACGGACGCAAACCCAGCATGATCGTGCCCGGCTTTTTCGCAGTGGGCAGTATCGACTTTGACTGGCGCCCTATTTTGCTCACCTAAGCAAACTTGAACAATTCAACTGAGTCTAATGACTCATACGCTCGTTTAATCAAATACTTCGATCTATCCCTTTAGCGGTTAATAGCTGTTTTAAGGGATTAAGATCTGAGTGATTGCACTCAACTATTTCTCATAAAAAAACGATCCAAAAACGTGATGGCGTTCTCATTTCCTCTACCTATATTAATAGGTACCTCATATCCACATTTACGGATTGCCAAAATGATGTATCACGTTAATCCCAAAGTTTATCGCCTCCAGCATGAGATCCACACCATTGAACGTCATATGCGCAATGCTCAACGTCGTATGGGAATGAATAACCCGGCAATCCTCCATAATTACAGAGACATGATCCGCACTCGTCAGGAGCTTGTAGATCTTCTGCTACAGAAACAGCACTCTTTCGACGCAACCCTAGCACCCTAAAGACCTCACTGATTATCCTCAGTGACGGCATAGAAAAAGGCGAGCAGGAAGCTCGTTTTTTTCTATGGGTGACTGTTATAACTCAAATAAATTCTAACTCGACATCTATATCAAAATATTTTGATATAGATCTTGGCAAGCCTAAACAGCAGTGATACCTTATGCGCCATGCTAGCTGTTAAAGAGGCTTTAGCCTCTCAACAAGACCATAAACTCGATCAACTTGCAGGGCTCAACAAAGCCGCTGCTGATGGGTTGCGCCTGAAGGTTTTGCAGTTGCTAAAGGAAAATAGCTTTGGCGTTTTAGAGTTAGCAGATATTTTTTCCATCAGCCAAAGTCGCTTAAGCCACCATTTAAAGATTCTTGCCAGCGCAGGCCTAGTAACCACACGCCGAGAAGGTAATTCAATTTTTTATCGACGGGCCTTGTCCGATGCTCAAAAAGATGGATTTGAGAACATTCGCCAAACCTTATTCGACTGCATTGATAAGCAAACATTAAGTGGTAAAGACCGACAAGCCGTGGAGCAAATTTATACGGAGCGCGCGCGTCAAAGTCGGAGCTTCTTCGAACGCCATGCGGGTCAGTTTACTGAGGTCCAAGATCTTATTGCCGGTTATGAACAATACGCCGACAGCCTTGACGAAATTATTCAGACGCTAGGCCTTGAATCTCGCTCAACCGTCATGGAAGTGGGCCCTGGCCAAGGCGGGTTCTTAAAACCGTTGAGTCAACGATACGAGCGCGTCATCGCACTTGATAATTCCCCTGCCATGCTTGACCTAGCGAAACAGCAAACGGATAGCAAACAACAGAATATTGATTTCCTTTTAGGTGATCCAGAATGGGCTGTTTCACAGAATATATCAGTGGATTTTTTAGCCTTTAACATGGTGATGCACCACATTCCTTCACCTAAAGATATTCTTCAACAGTGCTCTCAACTGCTCACTGATGAAGGCTACTTACTGATCACAGATTTATGCCCCCATGACCAGGATTGGGTTAAATCCAGTTGTGGCGATTTATGGTTGGGATTGGATCCTCAGGATTTAAAACAATGGGCTAAGTCGGCAGGACTAAGCCACAAGCAACAAATTATTTTGGGTATGCGCAACGGCTTTCAAGTGCAGATCCAAGTATTTCAATTAACGAACCCTATTCTTCACACGCAAGATTAAATAAAAAGGAAAACGGCATGAGTGAATATTCGATTTTTACTTCTGAATCCGTATCAGAAGGTCATCCAGATAAAGTTGCGGATCAAATCAGTGATGCCGTATTAGATGCAATCATCGCGCGCGACGAACACGCACGTGTCGCAGTAGAAACACTGGTTAAAACCGGTATGGCCGTCGTTGCAGGTGAAGTAACAACATCATGCTATGTGGACCTTGAAGACATCGTTCGTGACGTGATTACGGGTATTGGTTACAACAGCTCTGACGTAGGTTTCGATGGTGCTACATGTGCTGTATTAAACGGTATAGGTAAGCAATCGGTGGACATTAATCAAGGTGTAGACCGTGCAAAACCAGAAGATCAAGGTGCTGGCGACCAAGGTTTGATGTTTGGTTATGCAACCAATGAAACTCCTAACCTGATGCCTGCTCCAGTTTATTACTCTCACTTGCTGGTTAAGCGTCAATCCGAGCTACGCCGCAATGGTACTCTACCTTGGTTACGCCCTGATGCGAAAAGCCAAGTCACCATCAATTACGAAGGCGCCTCGCCAAAAGTGGATGCAGTTGTGCTTTCAACTCAACACGACCCAAGTATTTCTCAAGAAGAACTGCGCGAGGCTGTTTTAGAGCACATCATCAAACCCGTATTCCCTGAAGGTTGGTTAACGGCAGATACGCTTTATCACATTAACCCAACTGGTAAGTTTGTGATTGGCGGTCCGGTGGGTGATGCGGGTCTGACAGGTCGTAAGATTATCGTTGATACCTATGGCGGCATGGCTCGTCACGGTGGCGGTGCTTTCTCTGGTAAAGACCCTTCAAAAGTAGACCGTTCTGCGGCTTACATGGGTCGCTATGTTGCGAAAAATATTGTTGCCGCTGGCTTAGCAGATCGCTGCGAGGTGCAAGTTTCTTATGCCATTGGTGTAGCAGAACCGACGTCTATTTCAGCTAATACATTCGGCACAGGTAAAGTTAGCGATATTGAATTGGCGAAAATCATTCGCGAAGTGTTCGACTTGCGTCCATACGCCATTCAAAACCAGCTAAACTTGCTTTACCCAATGTATCAACTAACAGCTGCCTATGGTCACTTTGGTCGCGAACCATTCCAACATACTTATGAGTATAACGATCGCGGCGAATTAAAAACCAAAACATTTGAAGCGTTCACTTGGGAAAAAACCGATAAAGTGGATGCACTAAAACAAGCTGCTGGTCTTTAATAAAGATTACGTTCTAACGAATTAAACAACTGTGCGCCTTTTTTAAATGGCGCCAACGACGAGGAATTATTATGTCATTCACTGACTACAAAGTTGCCGATATTAGTCTAGCTGATTACGGTCGCAAAGAAATCCAAATCGCTGAAAGCGAAATGCCTGCGTTAATGGCGCTGCGTCGCAAGTACAGCGAAAGCAAGCCTTTGGCTGGTGCAAAGATCATGGGTTGCATCCATATGACCATCCAAACGGCAGTATTAATTGAAACCCTAGTTGAACTTGGTGCCGACGTGCGCTGGTCATCTTGTAACATCTTCTCAACGCAAGATCATGCGGCAGCTGCAATTGCGGCGGCAGGCATTCCTGTTTTCGCTTGGAAAGGCGAAACCGAAGAAGAGTTTCTATGGTGCATTGAGCAAACCATTCGTGCGGAAAAAGGCAGTGATGAAGTTTGGGATGCCAACATGATTCTTGATGACGGCGGTGACCTAACAGAAATGGTTCACAGCAAGTTCCCTGATCTCATCAAGAAGATCCACGGTATTTCTGAAGAAACCACCACAGGTGTTCACCGTCTACTCGACATGTTAAACAAAGGCGAACTTAAAGTTCCTGCCATCAATGTAAACGATGCCGTAACGAAATCGAAAAACGACAACAAGTACGGCTGCCGTCATTCTCTTAATGATGCTATCAAACGTGCCACCGACCACCTGTTGAGCGGTAAAAAGGCACTGGTTATTGGTTATGGTGATGTAGGTAAAGGTTCGGCCGCGTCTCTTCGTCAAGAAGGCATGATCGTTAAAGTAACTGAAGTGGATCCTATTTGTGCTATGCAAGCGTGCATGGATGGCTTTGAAGTCGTTTCACCGTTCATTGATGGCGTTAACAAAGGGACGCTTGATGGTATCAACAAAGCACTTCTAGGTAACACTGATTTAATCGTGACGACCACAGGTAACGTCAATGTATGTGACAAGTTCATGCTGCAAGCGCTTAAACCTGGTGCGGTTGTGTGTAACATTGGTCACTTTGACAATGAAATCGATACTGCTTACATGCGTGAAAACTGGGAGTGGGAAGAAGTTAAACCACAAGTTCACCTAGTGCATCGCAATAAAGCCGATAACGATTACTTGATCCTACTTTCCGAAGGTCGTCTGGTGAACCTGGGTAATGCTACTGGCCACCCAAGTCGCATCATGGATGGCTCGTTTGCCAACCAAGTACTGGCTCAAATCTACTTGTATGAGCGCAAGTTTGCCGACCTAATGGAAGAAGAGAAGAAAGAAAGCCTATACGTTAAAGTACTGCCTAAGAAACTTGACGAGGAAGTGGCTAAGGACATGGTAGAAGGCTTTGGCGGTGTGATTACCAAGCTCACCAAAGAACAAGCCGATTACATCCACGTAGATGTTGATGGTCCTTACAAGCCTGAAGCGTATAAATACTAACAATAAGTCGCCGGGCTTTGGCCCGGCAACATTATTGCTGTATTCTATATTTAGCGCTGTCCTAGACTGATTTTGCCAAGATTATTTACCGAGAAAACTATGGAACACTTCCGCTTAAGCTTTGAATTCTTCCCAACTAAAACGGAAGAAGGCACCAAAAAACTATATGCCACGCGCGACAAACTGGCCGAACTTAAGCCGGACTTTTTCTCTGTGACGTTTGGTGCCGGTGGTTCCACTCGCGACCATACTATGGATGTGGTCACCAAAATGAACGGCATGGGTGTTGGTACTGCGCCGCACCTATCTTGTATCGGGCAAAGCAAAGACGAAATTAAACAACTTTTATCGACGTATGCCGATAATAAGGTTGAACGTATTGTGGCATTGCGTGGCGACTTACCATCAGGTATGGCCGTGAGCAGTGGCGAACTCAAATACGCCAATGAATTAGTTGAGTTAATCAAACAAGAACATGGTGATCAATTCCATCTTGAAGTGGCCGCTTACCCGGAAATGCATCCTCAAGCCCCCAACTTCGAAGCGGATCTTGAGAATTTTAAACGCAAAGTAGAAGCCGGTGCCGATAGCGCCATCACACAATATTTCTTCAATCCTGACAGCTATTTTTATTATGTCGATCGCTGCATGGAAATGGGCATTGAGATTCCGATTGTGCCAGGCATTATGCCCATCACTAATTATTCCAAATTAGCACGCTTCAGCGATGCTTGCGGTGCCGAAATCCCACGTTGGATTCGCAAGCAACTAGAAGCTTATGGTGATGACGTAGAAAGCATTCAAAAATTCGGTGAAGAAGTGGTTACACAAATGTGTGAAGACTTGGTCGAGAACGATGTGCCTGGATTACACTTTTATACGCTAAACCAAGCGGATCCGTGCATTAATATCTGGAAAAATTTAGGTCTTTGGTAAACCATGCGTCAACCTATTCGAGTTGAATTAGAAGCGGGAAAAACCTACTACTGGTGTGAATGTGGTCGCAGCAAAGCTCAGCCTTTTTGCGACGGCAGCCACAAAGGCACACCGTATGAACCACGACCATTTACAGTAGACAAAGACCAGACGCGTTTCTTATGTGCCTGTAAAGACACAGAGAACGCGCCATTCTGTGACGGTTCCCATTCACGATAGAAATTTAATAATGCGAATCCCGCGAATATATACGCCCCAGCCATTGGGCGAACATAACTTAATTGATTTAGACGATGCATCTGCCCATCACGTAGGCAAAGTCTTACGCATGGAAGCAGGACGTCAATTAAAAGTATTTAATGGTTCAGGCCATCGCTATTTTGATGCCACCATCGTCCACGCTGATCGAAAAAAAGTGCAAGTTCGCTTAGGCGAAAGCCATGCATCCAGTACTGAATCACCGTTATCCATTCATCTTGGTCAAGTCATGAGCAAGGGTGACAAAATGGAGTTCACCATTCAAAAGGCGGTTGAGTTAGGCGTTACTGACATCACTCCATTATGGAGCGAACACTGTGATGTAAAACTGAACCAAGAACGTCTAGAGAAAAAGCATAAGCAATGGCTCGGGATTATTATAAGTGCCTGCGAACAAAGCGGCCGCGACGTTATTCCTCATCTTCATCCTACCATTAAAATCGAAGACTGGTTGGCCAATATGGAGACGGATGTAAAATGGCTGCTGGACCCTGGCGCCGAACCATTACAATCCAAGGTTGCACCAAAATCTGTAGCCATTGCAGTAGGGCCTGAAGGCGGATTTAGTGAAGGAGAAGTAAAACTCGCGCAACAACAAGGTTTTCAAAGCCAGCTTATCGGGCCACGCGTACTACGTACAGAAACCGCTGCTCTGACAGCAATTACTATTTTGCAAAGCCGTTGGGGTGACTTTTAACTACTCCAGCGTAAAAAAGGACTTGTTATGCGCGGTACGACCTTATTCGCCTTGTGTTTCCCTTTTCTCGTAAGCGCTCAAGAATTAGTAGCGCCGAACAATGCAGTAGTGCCAAATGATCAACCTTATTTCATTAAAAACTCTGAAAGAAGTGAGCTCATTTATACAAAAGGCAATAAAAAGTTCGCAGAGTACACTCTGGGTTTTGAGAAAAAATTATTGCCACTCTACGATCAAACCTTTGGTTACTCGCTAGATAGTAAGCTTAGCGTTGGGCTAATTTCGGAGCAAAATCAAATCGCAAATGGTTTTTCTACGCAATATCCAAATAACCGCCAAATAAACTATATGGGCGGAGCACAGAGTATTGATTACTTTGCCTCTCCATCTTGGTTAGACACGCTATTGATACACGAAACAGCGCATAACTATCAAACCAATGCCAAAGCAAGTCCTGTTTCCAGAGGCGTACACACAATTGCCCGCAATGGTATGTTTTTATTTCCAATTTTTGCGACGCCCAATGCATTCGAATCCAGCTTTATTTTGGAGGGCAATGCCGTATTAAATGAATCTTGGCATGGTGAAGGTGGTAGGCTCTATAGTGGCCGCTATAGGGCAATGTATCATGCTCATGCTCAAGCGGGCTATCTAACCAAATCACGCTTATATAACAATACTTTAAATTTCCCTTATGGCGAAGGGCATTATATTTTTGGTGGTTTCTATCAAGCATTCTTAGCAGAAAAGTATAATCTATTTCCCGTCAACAACTATTTCTGGCAACGCTCTAAAAATTGGTATTTCCCTTTCACCATCAACACACCAAGTCGAAGAACGTTTGGTTGGGACTTCGACACATTGTTCTCACAATGGAAATTACAATCGGAAAATATAAGTGATAATTTTAGGATGGTTAAGGGAGAAATAATTGCCCGCTCACAGTTTTACAGCGATATTAGTAAAACTAATGAGTTCCTTGTTTTCGTTAGTAATGAATCCGGCAATCGTCAGCCTATTTTAAATGAATACAATGCGCTTAATGATGTACTACTTCGAAAGAAGAGTAATTTAAATGGTAGTCGTATTTTCTCTATCGATAACCGATATTATTCCATTGATAGTCGTCACACATCGGCAGAGAAAATTAGCCAAGGATTATTCGATGAAGATGGTTACATCCTGCAAGGTAGTTCTGGAAAAATCGTTCAGGGTTACTTGAAGAATGGTTCTGTCGCCTACTTTAAAACCAGCGAGTCCTATCGCAGCCCTCAACTCTATATCAACGACGAGTTTTACGATGAAGTTCACTCTAGCGTCCTGGTTCAGGAAAATGATCTTTTCTATTTTAAGCAAGTTGACGATCAACGAATACTTTATCGTAATCGAAAAGCGCTCATTGCTTTTCCTGGGTTCTATAGCATCGTTAGCGATGTTGATGAACGCGGCAACATATACTTTATTGCTAACTCGGCTTTAGGCAGCAGCCTCTATCGTTACGGCAAAGCAGGTATCGAAAAAGTCATAGATGCAGATAACGTATTGTCAGCCAAGTTATTAAATGACAATCAAGTGATTGTCACAGCTGTAAATGCCGATGAGTACTATTTCGCTATTACCGATTTAAAAGCAAAGAAGACAAGTCCGTTTATTGTAAATTATTTTTGGGACACCAATAGCGTCGAGCCTGATGTAGATTTAACCGATACAGCGCCTGTAGCCATAGATAGCGATACACACTATGGTTTTGCCAATAGCATACGTTACGCTGCCGGGTCCTTTTTTACACAGAAAGACGACGAAGATAATACGCTGTACACAGCTGCATTTAATTTTTCTGATCCACTAACCTATCACAACCTAAGTCTATTTGCTCAAAGAGATGCTGATCTGACCACACAGGTCGGCATTAGTTACGCGAACAACCAGCACCGTTTGATGTATGGATTACAAGCTTACGGTATCGCAGAGAACGGATTAGAAGAAATCGAAAACAACAACCCACTCTTTGAGACGCGTGACTTTGGATTAGGCTTGGATCTCAGATATCCGCTTATAAAGCAAGGTCACTGGGATATTTATGGACGCAGTGGCTATTTTCAAGACTATAAAAATATTGAAAAAGAACCTCTTAGTTTTTCGTTAAGCGCCAATAACGTACAAGCTTTTGGTACGAGCATGTTTTTAAATAAAGGTATTGAAAGTAAAGTCTATGGCGTTCGTGATCGTCAACAAAATATTCTTGGCGGTCAAATGGGCGTGTATACATCAGGTCTGTGGCAAACCTATGCCAATGCTAAAGTCCAATATTCACATTTCGATGGTGACGTTAATGGATATTATCAAGAAGGTATTTTGCTATCAAAAAGCGTTGCCTTTTTCGGCAATGATCCTAGCGGTTTTTACATGCCATCTTTGTATGAGGATGCCGTAGCATCAAAAGCAGGCAAAGCGGAATTCAATATTAGTAAAGTATTTAATGGTGCTTATTATGGGTTTTGGTTTCCAATTTCCATACGCCGGCAAGCGTTGACACTGAGCTACCGTTATTACGATCTCAGTGATGTTATCAGCTATGTCTCTGATCGATCCGGCTTTGTGAACTTTGGCGATATTAATTTACGGCAAACGGCAGTCAGCGTAGAGTTAGATACACTATTCTTCCATAAATTTTCTATTCGTTTGAAAATCGAAAGTGTATTCAATGATGACGAGCGAGTAACTGAAAAGAATAAAACCTACATGTCTGTAGCCGTGCCGTTTTAAATACGACACGGACAAATTTGAATCAGGCTTGTGGCTCTGTACTGACCGGACCAAATACACGACCTTGGCCAAGGCGGCTAAGAGCGAGTTCAATTTCACTTGCTATAATTTGGCCGTTGTCCATAGTCATAACAGTATCCAATAGATCTTTGGCAAAATCAAAACTAATGCTGCGAATGACCGACTTAACACGCG